>DATIDF010000372.1:0-24707 GCA_035456445.1 Anaeromyxobacter sp. | reverse complement strand
CGTGCGCCTGCCAGTCGGCGCTCGCGCTCGCCATCTGGTCGGACAGATCGCGCATCCCGGCGGAGGTCCGGCAGCGGCTCGCGCTCCTCCTCGGGAAGTACGTCCCGTAGACGACGGAGATGATTCGCGACGCGAAGGCGCCGGGTGGGCCTCAGCGGCTCCGCCGCTGGGGCGGGGGCGCAGCCCCCGTGAAGACGAGCGAAGCGAGTCCGCCGGGGCGTCATCGCGTTCGCGGCGCAGCCGCCCGCGATGGCGCACGGGACCCGGCTGACGGGGTGGGGCGTCAGTCGCTCGCGCGCAGGGCGCGCGGGGCTCCGCCGCTGGGGCGGGGGCGCAGCCTCGCGAGCAGCCGACGAGCGAAGCGAGTCCGCCGGGGCGCCATCGCGTTCGCGGCGCAGCCGCCCGCGATGGCGCACGGGACCCGG
This sequence comes from Anaeromyxobacter sp., assembly GCA_035456445.1. Classification (GTDB taxonomy): domain Bacteria; phylum Myxococcota; class Myxococcia; order Myxococcales; family Anaeromyxobacteraceae; genus Anaeromyxobacter. Next base: position 24,282 of record DATIDF010000372.1, on the reverse strand, counting down.
CTTACGGGGTGGGGCGTCAGTCGCTCGCGCGCAGGGCGCGTGGGGCTCCGCCGCTGGGGCGGGGGCGCAGCCCCCGTGAAGACGATATGAAGGCGCGGTGACGCTCCTCCACGCCGCCTCGCTCCGGCTCGCGTTCGGCAGCCGCACGGTCTTCGACGGGCTCACCCTCACGGTCGAGGAGGGCGAGCGGGTCGGGCTCGTCGGCGTGAACGGGTCCGGGAAGTCGTCGCTCATGCGCATGCTCGCGGGCGCGGCGGAGCCGGACTCGGGCGAGGTGCAGCTCCGGCGCGGCGCGCTCGTCACCTACCTCCCGCAGGAGCCGGCGTTCCCCTCGGGCGCCACCGTCGCGTCCGAGCTCGAGGTCGCGCGCGCGCCGCTCCGCGCCGCGATCGAGGCGCACGAGGCGCTCTCCGCGCGGCTCGCGACCGTGGAGGAGCCCGCCGCGCACGCCCGCCTCCTGCACGAGCTCGCGGCGCTGGCGGATCGAATCGAGCACCTCGGGGGCTGGGGCACCGCGCACGAGGCGCGGCGCCTCCTCGAGCGGCTCGGCGTACGGGAGTGGGACTCGCCGATCGCGGAGCTGTCGGGCGGCACCCGCAAGCGCGTCGCGCTCGCGCGGGCGCTCCTCACGCACCCCGACCTCCTCCTCCTCGACGAGCCGACGAACCACCTCGACGCGGACACCGTCGACTGGCTGGAGGAGGAGATCGATCGGCTGAAGGGTGCCCTCCTGCTCGTCACGCACGACCGCTATTTCCTCGACGATCTCGTCGACCGCATCGTGGAGATCGCGCCGGGCGGGGGCGTGACGAGCTACCCGGGCAACTACGAGGCGTACCTCGAGCAGAAGCTCGTGGCCGAGGAGCAGTCCGCGCTGTCGGAGCACAAGCGGCAGCGCTGGATCGCGCAGGAGGTCGCCTGGCTGCGGCGGGGGGTGGAGGCGCGCCGCACGAAGTCGAAGGCGCGCATCGAGCGGGCGCGGCGGCTCATGGCCCAGCGCGGCGCGGCGCGGCCGCGCGTCCCCGAGCTGCAGCTCGCCGCGACGCCGCGGCTCTCCCAGACCGTCCTCGAGGGACACGACCTCGTGAAGCGCTTCGGCGCACGCGCGGTGCTGGCGGGCGTGAGCCTCACCGTGCAGCGCGGCGAGCGGATCGGCATCGTCGGCCCGAACGGCGCCGGCAAGACGACGTTCCTGCGGGTCCTGCTCGGCGAGCTCGCGCCGGACGCGGGGCGCGTCGTCGTCGGCGCGCGCACGAGGGTCGCCTACCACGACCAGGGCCGCGAGGCCCTCGATCCCGAGCAGAGCGTCTACGAGGCGGCGGGAGGGAGCAAGGACGGGACGCGCGGCGAGGACTTCGTCGAGCTGTCCGGCCGCCGCGTCGCGCTCCGTGACTACCTCGACGACCTGCTCTTCCCGCCCTCCGTGCAGCGCATGCAGGTCAAGGCCCTGTCGGGCGGCGAGCGGAACCGGCTGCTCCTCGCGCGCGCGTTCCTCGCGGGCGCGAACGTGCTCGTGCTCGACGAGCCCACGAACGATCTCGATCTCGTCACGCTCAACGTCCTCGAGCGGCTGCTCCTCGGCTTCGACGGCGCGGTGCTCCTCGTGACGCACGATCGATACTTCCTCGACAAGGTCGCGACCGCCATCCTCGCGTTCGAGGGCGAAGGGCGGGCGGTCCGCTACGAGGGAAACTACGAGACCTACCGCACGCTGAAGGAGCAGGCCGAGGCGGCCGCGCGAGCGGAGGCCGGGCCCGCGCGACCCGAGGCGCGGCAGGCGGCGCCCGAGCCGCGCGCCACGCCGGAGCCGCGCGGGCGCAAGCCCGGGAAGCTCTCCTTCAAGGAGCAGCGCGAGCTCGAGGGCATGGAGTCGGCGATCCTCGCGGCCGAGGAGCGGAAGACCGGGCTCGAGGCCGCCCTCGGCGACCCCGCGACGTACCAGAAGGACGGCGCCGCCGTCGCCGGGATGCGGGCGGAGCTCGAGCAGGTGTCGGCCGAGGTGGAGCGTCTGTACGGTCGATGGCAGGAGCTCGAGGCCCTCCGGGGCGCATGATTCCGGGCTTGCGTTCCTCGACTTCGCCCCGCTGGGCGGGCCTACGCTCAGCCTACGCTCGGGATGAGCAGGCGGCGTCCTCGCTCCTTGCGCCCGCGTCTCTCCACTTCGCCCCGCTGCGCGGGGCTACGCTCGGGATGCGCGGGACATGGGAAGTGCCCGCCTCGGGCCCGTTCATCCCGAGCGTAGCTCGCGCGCTCGCGCGCGAGCGAAGTCGAGGGACGGTCTCCTGCGCCTCGCGACGCTATCTCCACCCCCACGTCTCGGCGCCGTCGGGGATCCGAGCGTACGTCCTCGCGCCGAGCGGCGCGTGGAAGGTCGCGTCGAGCGGCATCTGCGTCGCGGCGTCGAAGATGCCGACCTCGCCGCCATCCGCACCTGGCGTGAATGGCAGCGTGATCTTCCCGTGGGCGGGCACGAACGTCCCGGCGGGCAGCGCCGTCTGCAGGCGATCGCGGAGGTCGGAGGTGAGGGTGAGCCCGCCGAGATCTCGCGGCGCGTCCTCACGGTTGTAGAGCTCGATGAAGCCCGGGCCGATCGCGTTCACCACGAGGCCTCCCTCTCCCCGGAGGCGCTCCTTCGGGATCTCGCCCCGGAGGAACGTCGTTCGCCGCGTCACGTACTCCTTCAGGTAGCGCACCGAGACGTCGGCGAGGTCGAGCCTCACCCACGGATCGCGCAGCAGCGGCTCCGCGATGAGCGCGTGGAGCGCCTCGGCGCGCGGAAACGCCTGCGCGGGGGAGAAGACGCCGTCGAGCATCTCCTCCACCTCATCGAGGACCCGATTCCGCAGCGCCGGCGCATCCCACAGCCGCTGGAACAGCACCACGAACGGCGGGTGGGCGGTGACGCCGTAGCGCTCCGACTTGCCCGCCGCGACCGCGAGCGTGGCGGGGTCGTAGAGCGTGTACGTCGGGATCGCGTCGTGCCAGTTCGGCGACCAGTCCGGATCCGAGCCGCGCCAGAACACCATCCGCGCGTTGTTCAGGTCCCACGGCACGAACGACCACTTGCCCGTCGCGGCGTCGTGGACGAGATAGCTCCCCGAGTCGTCGATCCCCGACCAGCTGATGAGGATCGCGACCGCGTACATGCGGACGAGGCGGTCCACGTCGAAGCGCCGCTCCAGCCAGGCGGGGAACTCGTGCTCTGGCGTCCGGTTCAGCTCGGTGAGGAACGTCCAGAGGTCGTCCCACGGCGCGCTCTCGTTCGTCTCCTTCTCCCACTGCCCCTGGTACGAGGCGGGCGGAGAGAGCTTCATCTCGCAGTCGCGGAGGCCGCAGCGGTAGGTCGTCGAGTCCTCGTGGAAGCCGTGGTCCCGCAGGAAGTGCTTGTCGTCGGCCTCCTGCACCTCGACGTACACGCCCTCGTGCACGCCGTTCACGTCGAGGGTGACGAACCGCCACCGCGGCGATCGCACTCCGGCGCCCAGCATGAGCCCGTAGCCGAACGGATCGGAGAGGTAGCCGCCGTCCAGGTACTCGGCGAGGAAGTTGCGGGTCCGAGTCGTCCACGCGCCCGTCCCGGGCGCGCCGGGGTGAGTCTCTCCGCTCGGATGGCGCGTCTTCCAGCTGTGCTTCGGGTGCTCCCGCGCACCGTCGCCGCGCTGGCGCAGCTCGACGTCGTACCAGGTGCCGCCGAGGTGCAGCCGTCCGGGTACGTACACCTTGCTCCAGAGATCGTAGACGATCGGGTCCCACTCGGACGAGAAGGTGATCGCAAGCGGCTCCACCTGCTGCTGGAGGTCCGGCCAGGTCACCACCGCGGGGGGCCGATCGGTCGGGGTGCCCGGGTCGGGGTTCCCGGGATCGACGGGGTCGACGGGCACGCAGTCGACGCAGCCGGGGGGCGGATCCTGGGGCGGCGGGTCGACCTTCGGAAGGGGAGGCGTAGCGCCGTTGCAGGCCGCCAGCACCGCGGCGAGGCACGCCGCGACGAGGGCGCGGGGATTCATGGGCCGTGCACGCTGCATCGCACGCGCCCGCGTCGGCCTAGGTCACGCGCGGTCCGCTACGAGCCCACGCCGGGGTCACCGCGCGCGGCGGCGCAGCCTTCCGAGCGCCCCGCTCGCGACGACCGCGGCGAGCGCCGCGAGCCCGCTCACGCTCCCGCCGGTGGCGCACCCGCCCTGCGCGGCCGCCCCGCTCGGTTCGCCCGTCGAGCTCGCCGTGCCGTCCGGCACGCCCGCCTGTGACCCGCCGCTGCCGTCCTCCGGCACGGGCGGGACGTCCTTCACGATCGTGAGCTCGTCGTGCACGACGCCGTCGAATCGCACGGACTGGATGTGCATGGAGCCGCCGTCGACCGTCACCACGACGTGCTGGCCGACCTTCTCTCGGTAGGCGGTGAACGGCGCGACCGGCTTCTCGAAGTCGTAGAGCCAGTCGCCGCCGCCGCCGGCGGTCACGTACACCGGCGCGCCGGGGTGATCGTAGGCGCCCGCCCCGGTCTTCACCGGGGCGCCGTCGCGCGAAGGCCAGGTCCGCTCGTACAGATGGTTGTGCCCCTGGAACACGACGTCGACGCCGAACTCCTGGAACAGCGGCACGAGCGCGCTCGCCACCTCGGCGAACGAGCCGTACTTGCCCGTCGCGAGCGCGGGGCGGTGGAAGAGGGCGATCTTCCAGGGCGCCTTCGCCCTCGCGAGATCCTCCCGCAGCCACGCGATCATCGAGTCCCGGGTACACCCCGCGACCGCGGCGTCCATCGGCGACAGGCAGTTCGAGTCGATCGCGAGGACGTGGACGTCGCCCCAGTCGAACGCGTAGTAGCGCTCGCCGTCGGGACCGGCCGGCAGCTCGAACGCATCGAGGTACGGCTGCGCGTACGGCTGCCGGTACTCGTGATCGCCCGGCACCGGGAAGAACGTCGTGTTCGCGAGGAGCGCAGCCATCGGCCGGAACACCGCCGGATCCCAGTCCTCCGCCTTCCCGTCCGGGTAGGCGTTGTCGCCGACAGTGAGCAGCGCCGACACGCCGCGCGCGAGGAGCGCCGCGGTGTTCCCCGCCTGGATCGGCCCCTGCGTCCCGAAGTCGCCGATGACGCCGAGCACCGTTCGACGGCCCGCAGCGGTGCCCGGCTCTCCGGGCGTGCGGATGGTCCCGGTCGCGCGAACCGCGCCGTCGATCTCCACCCGATAGGAGACGACGCTCGCGGCTGGCAGCCCGCCGAGCGGGACGACATGGCGCTCCGTCCCTGCGCTCTCCCCCTCCGACGCGCGACCGCCCCCAAGCTCCGCTACCACGCGAACCGACGCCGGCACGTCGGTGTGGAGGACGACCAGGGACGAGTGGGGTCCCGTCTGCTGCAAGAAGGGCCCCCGCACCAGCGCCGCGGCGGAGACGATTCGGGGCAGGCAGATGGCGACGGTGAAGGCCAGGCGGGCGACCAGGCGCAAGCAGGACTCCTCGTCCGAGAGCCGTGAGGGCGGGGCGGTGATGGGGCGGCGAGCGGACAACACGAGGGGAGCCCTGTTCCATCCCGTCGCGGTCTGCCGGCCCATTCGCCTTCAGCGCGTGGGCAAGATTTTTCCATTCGAGGGAACGGATACCCACCGCGCGTCCGCATGCTCGTGCGTCGAGCGGCGGGCACCACCGTTGCAGTTGGGGGCGGTACGTGAAACCGGCTCGTCACTCGTTCGTCATGCTCGCGCTCGCCGCCGCGGTCATGCTCGCGGCCCCCGAGGGTACGCTCGCGGGCGACGACTTCACGCGGCCCCCTGCGGCGGCAAGCGCAGAGGCGGCGTCGGTGCGCGACGACGAGCTCTCGCAGCCTTGCTCCGCCGAGCAGACGTCCCAGCAGGCCCCCGCCGTATCGGCGGGGGCGACCGAGCCGGCCGTCGTGCCTGCCAGCGCTCCGGCGACTCGCCCGAAGGCGGAGCCCGTCCCGCTCGCGCGCTCGCCGCGCGTTCCGGCGCCGGCGCCGTCGAGCGCGCCCGCGGTGCAGCCGTCGAGCGCAGCGCCCCCGCTCACCGAGAGTCCGGCGCCGGCGCGAGGGACGCGCATCAACCTGCCCCTCGAGGTCGAGGTGCATGGGCGGCTGTACATGGGCGTCGCCGCCGACGAGCGAGACGACTGGACGCGCCGGCTCGACCTCGACTCGGCCCGCATCGGGATCGAGGCGCGGCTGCCCGGCGTGCTCACCGTGCTCGAGGCGGACGTCGCCTCGCCGGCGCCGATCAAGGACGCGTTCGCCAGGATCGACGGGCCGCTCGCGACGCGCCTCCAGGCCGGCCGCTTCAAGGCGCCCTTCTCGGCGAGACAGCTCGAGTCCTCCTGGAAGCTGCCGCTCGTGGACCGCGGCCTCGTGAACGATTACCTCGTGAAGGACAACGATCTCGGCGGACGCCGGCTCGGGGCGACCGCCGGGGTACGGCCGTGGAAGGGCCGGCTCGAGGTCTTCGCCGGCGTGTTCGCCGGCGAGCCGAGCGCGTTCGGGGGCGAGCACCGCGCGCAGGATCTCGCCGCGCGCGTCTCGGCGCGTCCCTGGAAGCCTCTCGAGCTCGGCGCGACCGCGTACCGCGCCGGCTCGAGCGACGCGCTCGTCCCCGTCCTCCATGCTACGAGCGCGTACGCCCAGCTGTCCGAGGGGCCCCTCGAGGCAACCGTCGAGGGGTTCGTGGGGAAGATCGCGGCCGGCGACTTCACGGCGGGGACGGCGCTCGTGGGCTGGACACTGGCCATCGGCGAGACGCGCCGGCTCCGGGTGACGCCCATCGCGGGGGGCGAGGTGCTCGAGCTCCGCGGGACGACCCGCGGGGTCGGGTACTCCGCCATTGCCGGGGCGGTGCTCTCCTGGACGGAAGGACTCAAGGTGAAGCTTCAGGGAGAGCGGGCGCGCCGCCCGGGCGACGATGTCCCGGGGAACGCCCTGGCGATGCAGGTCGCGACGAGATTCTGAGGGCTCGATGGACACGCACTCGTTCGCCGAGAACGGCATCACCATCACGAACGTCCGGCGGGAGGTGAAGATCCTCCTCGATCCCGACGAGGCCGAACCGGTCGCCGGGGCGCTCGCGCGCCTCGTCCACCCGCAGGAGAGCCGGGTCGTCGCGGTGTACTTCGACTCGCCCGACGGGGCGCTCGCGCGCCGCGCCGCGTCGTCGCCGGACGACTGCGTGAAGGTTCGCGCGAAGTCGTACGCGCCCGATCGCAGCGGCGAGTGCGGACGCGTCGTCCTCGAGGTGAAGCGCGAGCGGGAGGGGATCACGACCAAGGAGCGGATCTGGTTGCCCCTCGCCGACGTGCGCGACGCCGTGGCGAATTCCCTCGCGCCGACGTTCGGCGCGCTCGCGCCCGCGGTCGCGACCTCCTACCGGCGTCGCGTGTACCAGACGAGCCCGCACTGGCGGGTCACGATCGACGACGATCTCACGTTCCACCAGGCGGCGTGGGCGCTGTTCGCGGACGACGCTCCGCCCTGGCACGGCGGGCTCGGGGCCGCGCTCGGGGCCGAGCCGCGCGTCGTCATCGAGCTGAAGTTCGGGCCTGATGGGATTCCGCGCTGGCTCGCCAACCTGGGCTGGACGCGCGGCACCACCTACTCGAAGTTCGCGACGGCGGTCGGGCTCGGCGCCCGGGACCGTTCCGCGGGGGCATGAGACGTGTTCGTCTCGTTCGAAGGGATCGACGGCAGCGGCAAGACCACGCTCTCGAACCTCGTCTGCGAGCGGCTGCGCGCGGCGGGGCACGGCGTGCTGCACGCGCGCGAGAAGGGCGTCCTCGCCTCCGGCGTGGCGCGGCGCGTTCGCGAGCTGACGCGGGACGCGCGCCTGCTCGAGATGTCGGCGCGCACCGAGCTGTTCCTGAACCTCGCGCGCGAGACGCAGCAGCTCGACGAGATCGTCCGGCCGGCGCTCGCGGAGGGGCGGCTCGTCGTCGCCGACCGCAGCCTCTACTCGCTCGTGGCGCTCGCGGCGGCGGGCCGCGGCCTGCCGCGCGACGAGGTCGAGGCGGCCGTGCGGGTCGGCGCCGGCGGCACCTGGCCGGATCTCGTCGTGCTCGTCGACGTGGATCCGGATCTCGCGCGCCTGCGCAAGCGGGTCGGCAAGATCCTGGAGGGCCGCGACGGCGACGCCGAGTCGCGCAAGGGGCTCTGCGGCGCCGGGCTCCAGGTCCGCATGCGCCGGCACCTGCGCGCCGAGGCCGACCGCGATCCAGCGCGCTGGGTCGTGACCTGCAACGAGGGGCGGCCGCTCGCCGAGCTCGCCGACGAGATCGCGGAGACGGTCCTGGCGCACCTCGCGCCGACCGCGCGCCCGGCCCCGCCGCGCCGAGCGCCGCGCGCCGACGTCTCCGAGGAGGAGCTCTCCCCGGAGCGGATCGCCGCCGGGTTCCGCGCCGCGATCGGCGCGCTCGCGGCGTCCGAGCCCCACCTCGCGGCGTTCCTCCTCACCGGCATCCCCGGCGGGCCGGAGCATGCCCTCCGCGTCGCGCTCGCGCCGCGCGCCCCGCGCCTCGTGGCGAGGAGCCTCCACGGCCTCGTCGACGCCGGCGCGTTCGCGCTGCGGCGTGCCCTCGCGGCCGAGGCTCCGGCCGACGTCCTCGACAGCCTCGGCGATGACCCGTCGACCGAGGCGATGGCGCTGCGCGAGGCGCTGTTCGACGTCGCCCCGGAGGCGGCGCTCGCCGGGCTCGCGGGGAACGGCGCGTCCATCGCGTGGGAGCTGCGCGACCGCGGTCTCGATCGCGGGGAGGTCGGCGCGGTCCTCGTCGGCCTCCGCGGAGTGGACGATCCGGACGCCTGGGCGCTGCGCGCGGAGGGGATGCGGCGCGAGCTCTTCGACGCCGTCGGGCGGAGCCTCGCCGGTATCGGAGGCGCACGGGCGGACGCGCTCCGCATCACGCTCGCCGACGAGGACCGCCTCGCCGCGCTGCGCGCGACGGCGGGAGTGGACGGCGAGGTCGCGCGCGAGCTGCGCGAGCGGCTCTTCGACCACGCGGCGAAGCGGGTGCTGCGCTCCCTCACGGCCATCGACGCTCCGTACGCCTGGACGCTGCGCGAGCGCGCGCTCCCCGCCACGAAGGAGGCGCTCGACTCCGTCGACGGGATGGACCACCCGCGGGCGTGGGCGCTCCGCGAGGCCGGGGTCGAGCTCTGGCCGTCGACGGCGGTGTCCTCGCTCCGCGAGCTCGCGGCCTCCGAGCGTGGCCGGGCGCTCGTGGCGCGCGCCCTCCGTGTCGCCCCGGGGAGCCTGCCCGTGCTGCGGAACGCGCACGCCGCGTTCGCTCGCGCCCCGCTCGTCGCCGGCGCGGCCGCGCCCACGCGGCTCGAGGAGTCGACATGTTCGATCTGACCCAGATCGCCGCGGACGGCGGCGTGGACGTCGCCGCCCTGCACGTGGGCGAGCTCGCGCCGCGCTTCGTCGCCGCCCTCGTCATCGGCGCGGTGCTCGCGGCCCGGCCCTGGCGCTACCTCATGGGACGCCCCCCGCCCCGGCCGGAGATGGTGCAGGCGCAGATTCTCCTCTGCGTCGCCGCGACGATCATCACGATCGTGATCGGCAACAGCCTCGCGAAGGCGTTCGGGCTCGTCGGCCTCGGGAGCTTCGTGCGGTTCCGCTCGGGCCTCAAGGACCCGCGCGACGCCGCCGTCCTCTTCCTCGTCATCGGGCTCGGGATGGCATGCGGGCACGGCAGCCTCCCGCTCGCCTTCTCCGGTGCGGCGTTCGCGTCCCTGCTCCTCGCGGGGCTCGATCTGTTCAAGGTCCCCGACGTGCCGCCGGCCCCCGACGCCGAGGCGCCCCGCCCGGTCGAGATCCGGCCCGCCCCTACGCCCGCTCCCTCGAAGGAGATCGCCTGATGCCCGCACACCGCCTGGTCCTCGCCGCCGCCGTCGTGCTCGCCGCTTGTGGCGGAGGGAGCATCACGAGCGACCCACCGCCCCCGGGAGAGGCGAACCTCGCGCCGCTCGGCACCGGTGCGCGCTGGACCTACCGCATCACCGACCCGCTCCGCGACGCGCCGTTCGAGAAGGTCGTCGAGGTCGTCGGGCCGCAGCAGGTGCCCGGCTCCACGCAGCAGGCGATCCTGGTCGTCGACAGCGAGCCCACGCAGGAGGAGCGCGGCTGGCTCCTCGAGCAGGGCGGGTTCGTGCTGCGCGCCCGCGAGGAGGACCGCAAGGCCGGCGTGCTCGTGCGCACGACCACCTGGACCCCCGCCGCGCCGAAGACGCTCTCCGCGGAGGCGCCGGCCGGCTACACCTACGAGGTGACCGTGCGTGAGCACGAGGAGCACCCCGTGGACGGCACCGTCTCCGACAAGGACCAGACGTACCGGTTCATCGTGGTCGCGACGAACGTGCAGGTGACCGTTCCGGCAGGCACCTTCACCTGTCTCCAGGTGGCGCGCGTTCGCCTGGACAAGCCGGGGAGCGATCGCACCTACTGGCTCGCGCGCGATGTCGGGAAGGTTCGCGAGGAGGGCGAGCGAACGGAGGAGCTCGTCGCGTACACCCCCGCTCCCTGAGCGCTCCACGCGTGTCGGCGGGAGGTGGTCCCCTGTCACCGCGGCGCGCCCGTTCGGCGGACCGGCGACCGCCCGCCGCGCTTGCTGCGCTTCGCGAACGGTGAGCTCACTGCGATGCAGGCAGGCGAGCGAGGGTTCTCGCAGCGCGACATCGGTCGATTTCGGCTGCGCCAATGTAGGCAACCTCCCGTAAGGGCTGGGAAATCCGCCCGTCGTATCGTTGACCCCCCCGCGCGGCGAGCCCTATACTTCCGGGCCATCGGCGCTTTCCCGGGCCCTCCTCTCGCCGAGCATACCCACCTTGAGCGCACCCTCCCTGGACGAGCAGATCCGGTCGCACCTCGAGACCCTGGAGGCCGCGCCCGGAGATCCCTGCGCGTTCGAGGCGCTCGAGTCGCTCTACGAGCAGGCGTCGCGCTGGGAGGATCTCGTCGCGCTCTACGAGGGGCGCGCGCGGCTCGTGCCGGAGCCCGGCGCGCCGCTCCTCGCCAAGGCGGCGACGCTCGCGCGGACCAAGCTCCGCAACGTCGCCCGGGCGGAGGAGCTCTACCGCCAGCTCCTGCACGCGCAGCCAGCGGACCCGGGGGCGCTCGCCGCCCTCGGGCAGCTCCTCCACGACCGCCAGGATTGGCCGGGGCTCGCGGCGGTCCTCGAGCGCGCGGCCGCGGCTGCGGCCCCGGCCGACGCGGCGCGGCTCACGCTGCGACTCGGCGTGCTGCACGAGGAGCGCCTCGGCCGGCGCGACCGCGCCGCGCTCCTGTACGCGCGGGCGTGCCGCCTCGATCCGGGCCTCGCGGAGGCGCGAGCCCGCGGGGTGGCCGCGTTCACCGCCCTCCGCCACTTCGCGCAGGCGAAGCGGTTGCTCGACGTTGCGCGCGACGCGGGCGCCGACGGCGCGTCCCTCGCGGCCGAGTACGCCGCGCTCGCGGCGCGGCTCGTGGACGAGCCGCTCGAGCACGGCCTCTCGTCCGACGCGGTCATCGAGGCGCTCGCGCTCGACCGCGCCGCCCCCGGCGCGGCGGCGACCCGCGAGCGGCTCCGGGCGTTCCCGCGCGCCTGGCGCGACGAGGCGCGCGCGCTCGAGGCGCACGTGCCGCAGGCCCGCGACCGCCGCGAGGCCGCCGCGCTCCAGCTCCGGCTCGCCCAGCTCCACCTCGCGTACGATCCCGAGGGTGCCTCGCGCGCGCTCGCGCGGATCGACCGCGCCTGGGCGCTCCTCCCCGGCGATCCCGCCGCGCTCGAGCTGCTCGCCCGGGTCCACGCGGAGAAGGGTGATCACCGCGCGTATGCCGATGCGCTCGCCCGGCTCGCGACGCAGACCCGGGAGCGCGCCGCGCTCGTCGCCCTCCACCTCGAGATGGCGCGCGTCGACGTCGTCCGCTTCAGCGACGCGGACAGCGCGCTCGCCGCGCTCGCCCAGGCGCTCACGCTGGATCCCGCCTGCGAGCCCGCCGCGCTCCAGGCGTTCGAGCACCACGCCGACGCCGGCCGCTTCGAGGAGGCGCTCTCCACGCTCGAGCGCCACCTCGCCGCGGCGCCCCCCAAGGCGGCGCACGCGCCGCTGCGAGTCCGCGCCGCCGAGCTCGCGCGCGACCGGCTCGGCGACGCCGCCCGGGCGCGCCGCCACCTCGAGGCAGCGCTCCGCGTCGACCCCGGCCACGCTCCGGCCGCCGCGGCGCTCGCGCCGCTGCTGGCGGACGCGGCCGAGTGGAGCGCGCTCGCGCAGGTGCTCGAGGCGTCAGCGGGGCTGGAGCGCGATCGCGCCGAGCGGATCCGGCTCCTCGAGCGCCTGGCGGACGTCCAGCAGGAGCGGCTCGGGCGGCCGAAGGAGGCGTTGCGGACGCTCGCCCGCGCGCTGGCGCTCGATCCGACACGGGCCCAGACGCGCAAGGCGATGGAGGGCGCCGCCGCCCGCGCGGACGCGTTCCACGACCTCGTGCGCGCGTACCGCGCCGCTGCGGCAGCCGTGCAGGGCGACCTGCGCGCGAAGAAGACGCTGCTCCGCCGGGTGGCGGAGATCCTCGACCGCGACCTCGAGAAGCCGGAGGAGGCGGTGGACGCCTGGCGCGCGCTCGCCGAGCTCGACCCCGAGGATCACGGCGCGACCGCAGCGCTCGAGGCCTGCATGACGCGCGCGGGGCAGCAGGTCGAGCTCGCGCGGGAGATCGAGCAGCGTCGCGACGCGGCGAGCGGCGAGGAGCGGCGCGCCCTATCGGCGCGGCTCGGGCGGCTGTGGCTCGACGCGGGCCAGCCGGAGCGGGCTGCGGACGCCTGGCGCGACACGCTGGCGGTGGAGGAGGACGACGAGGGGCTGTGGGGGCTCCACGCCGCGCTCGAGGCGATCCCCGGCGCCCGCGTGGCCGAGGAGCGCGCGGCCGTCCTCGGGCGGCTCGCGGCGCGCAAGGGCGGCGCGGAGCGAGCGGCGCTCGAGATCGCCCGCGCCGAGCTGCTCGCCGAGCCCCTCGCGCGCCACGCGGAGGCGGCCGAGCTCGCCCTCTCGGTCTTGCAGGGCGGCGGGCTCGGGCCCTCGCAGCAGGGCGACGCGATCGCGCTCCTCGAGCGGCTCCTCGCCCGCGGCGCCGAGCCCCTCCGGATCTCGCAGGCGCTCGCGCCTGCATACGCCGCCGCGGGCGACGTCGCCCGGCAGGCCGCCGCCCTCGAGCGGATCGCGGGCGAGCTGCCGGCGAGCGCCGACGCGCGCGAGCGCGCGCGCCACCTGCTCGACGCCTCCGCGCTCCGGGCCGAGCGGCTCGGCGACGTGCGTGGCGCGCTCTCCGCGGCCGCCGCCGCGCTCCGCGCGTGTCCGAGCCACGCCGAGGCGCGCCGCCGGGCCGAGGCGCTCGCGGCGGGCGTCGGGGCGGAGCGCGAGCTGTTCACGCTCCTCGTCGACGTCGCGGAGAAGCTCGCGGACCGGCCCGAGGACGAGCTCCCGCTCAGGCTCCGCGCGGCGGCCATCGCCGAGGAGGATCTCGGCGCGTTCGAAGAGGCCGCTCGCGAGCTGCGCCGCGCCCTCGAGCTCGCGCCGGACGACGCCACCGCGCTCGCGGCGCTCACCCGGGTGACGCTCGCCGCCGAGCGGTGGACGGACGCCGCGGCGTTGCTCGCGGAGCGCGCCGCGCACGCGGACGGAGCCGAGAAGGCGGCGCTGCTCGCGCAGCGCGCCGCGGTGCTGCACGAGGGGCTGCACGACCCGGCCGGTGCCATCGCCGTCCTGCGCGAGGCGCTCGCCGCCGCCCCCGCCGAGGGGCGCCCCCGGCTCCTCGCGCGGCTCGCCGCCGCGCTCGGCGACGCCGGCGACGCCGCGGGCCGGGCCGAGGCGCTCGCGGCGCTGTCGCAGAGCGCCGCGGATCCCGCCGAGGCGGCCCGCGCCGCGCTCGAGAGCGCCCGCATCGAGGACGAGCTCGGCGACGCCCCCGCCGCCGCCGAGCGGCTCGCCGCCGCGCTCGCCGCGAGGCCGGACGACCCGGCGACGCTGGCCGCGATCGAGGCGCACCTCGACGGGACGAACCCCGCCGCCGTGGCGACCGCCGCGCGCGCGCTCGCGCGACACCCCGACCCTCGCCGCCGCGCCCGCGCCCACGAGGCCGAGGCCCGCTCCACCGCCGAACCGGCGGCGCGTGCCGCCGCGTGGCGCGCCGCGGCGCGGGTGCACGACCAGGAGCTTCACCAGGCATCGCTCGCCTTCCTCGCCATGGCCGAGGCGGTGCGGGCCGCGCCCGCGGACGCCGCGCACCGTGCCGAGCTCCGGCGCCTCGCGGTCGAGGCGCAGGAGGCGGAGGGGTGCGCCCGGGTGTACGACGCGCTCGTCGAGGTCGCGCCGCCGGAGGTGCGTGTCGCGATCCTGCGCGAGCGGGCCGAGCTCGCCGATCGCCGAAAGGATCCGGATCGCGCCGTCGAGGCGTGGGGCCGGCTCCTCGCCGCGGCCCCCGGGGATCGCGAGGCGCTCTCCGCGCTGCGCCGGCTGCACCGGTCGCGCGAGCGCTGGGGCGAGCTCGCCGACGTCTGCGCGGAGATCGCCCGCCGCGCGTCCGATCCCGCCGCGCGGGAGGACGCGCTCCGCGAGCAGGCAGCGGTCGCCGAGGGCAAGCTCGGCGATCCCTCCCGCGCCGCCGCCTCCTGGACCGAGGTGGCCGCCATCGCGCCCCACGACGCGGAGGCCGCGGCCGCGCTGGAGCGGCTGCACGAGCGGCTCGACCGGCCCGCCGATCTCGCCGCCGCGCTCGAGCGGCGCCTCGCCCGCGGGTTCGATCCCGAGGCTGCCGCGCGCCTCGCCGAGCTCCGCCGCACCCGTCTCGATGATCCGGCGGGCGCGCTCGACCTGCACGCGGAGCTGCTCCGCCGCGATCCCGCCCGCACCGCCTCGCGCGACGCGATCGTCGCGCTCGCGGCGGCGCGGGGCGAGGTCGGCCGGGACGCGCTCGAGCTCGCGGACGCGGCGCTCGCCGCGACCGGAGAGCACGCGCAGCGCATCGCTGCGCGGGAGGTGCGCCTCGGCGCGATCGACGACCCTGCGGAGCGCGCCGAGCTCCTCGCCGAGATCCGCGCGGTGATGGAGCGCGATCTCGGCGAGCCCTCGATGGCGTTCGTCGCGGCGTGCCGCGCGTTCTCGGAGGGCGGCGTCGCGCGCGCCGGCGTCGACGCCGAGCTCGAGCGGCTCGCCCGCGCGACCGGCAACGAGGACGCGCTCTGCGACGTCTGGGAGGAGGCCGCGCAGGCGGCGGCGCCGGAGGAGGCGCAGCTCCTCCGCCGGCGCGCGGCGCGGCTGCGCACGGAGCGGGGAGGGGGCCCGGCGGCGATCGCGGCGTGGCGCGCGGTGCTCGAGGCGGCGCCGGACGACGCTGAGGCGCTCGAGGCGCTCGAGGCGCTGTTCGCGGCGGCGCGCTCCGCCTCGGAGCTCCTCGCGCTCGCCCGCCGCCGCGCGGCGCTCGCCGAGGGCCCCGAGCGGGCGGAGCACCTGCTCCACGCCGCGCGCGTCGCCGAGGAGCTCGGGGATCCAGCCGCGGCGCTCGAGGGGTACCTCGCCGCGCGCGCCGAGGCGCCCGCCGACGTCGCCGTGCTCGAGGGGCTCGAGCGGCTCCTGCCGCGTGGCGGCGCGGAGTGGCTCGAGGCGGTCTCCGCGCTCGCCGGCGCGGTCGGGGACGACCCGCGGCGCGTCGCGCTCCTCCTCAAGCGCGCGGGGGCGCTCGAGGGCGACGCCGACCCGCGCCGCGCCATCGAGGCCTACGCGGACGTGCTCGCGGAGCGGCCGCGCGAGCCGGGCGCGGTCGCCGGGCTCGAGCGGCTCCTCGCGCGGCCCGACGCGCGCGGCGCCGCCGCCCGCGTGCTCGAGGACGTGCACCGCGCCGCCGGCGACGCCCGCCGCCTCGCGGCGCTCCTCGAGGTGCGCCTCGAGACCGCGGACGACGCCGAGCGCTCCCCGCTCCTCGCCGAGATCGCGGCGCTCCAGGAGCGGCTCGGCGATCGTGGCCGCGCGTTCGGCGCGAAGCTGCGCGAGCTGCAGGGCGCGCTCTTCCGCGGCGCCGACGCGCCCGGCGCGCGCGCCGAGCTCGAGCGGCTCGCGGCGGCGACGGGAGCGTGGGACGAGCTCAGCGGCGCGTTCGAGGACGCGCTCGCCGCGCCCGGGCTCGCTCCGCAGGTGGCGCTCGAGCTCGAGCGGCGGCTCGCGGTGATCTCCGCGGACCGGCTCGGCCGGCCCGACGCCGCGGCGCACTGGTACGAGAAGATCGCGGAGATCGCGCCGAGCGCCGAGGTCCTGGGCGCGCTCGCGCGCGTGTACCGCAAGCTCGGCGCTTATCGCGAGCTGGCGCGGACGCTCGGGCGGCTCGCCGACGTCGCGCCGGCCGCCGCGGCGCGCAAGGAACTCCTGCTCGAGGTGGCTAAGATCATGGCTGAGCAGCTCTCCGACCGGGACGGCGCCATCGCCGCGTACCGGAAGATCCTGTCGGTCGACCCCGAGGACCCGAACGCGCTCAGGCTGCTCGGAAGGCTGCTCGGCGCCGCCGAGCGCTGGGACGACCTCGCCGACGTCCTGTCCCGGGAGGTCGCCGTCGCGGATCGGCAGCCGAACCTGGTCGCCGAGGCCGCCGAGCTGCGCTACCGGCTCGGCCGCATCCGTCACCAGCGGCTCTCGGACGCGGACGGCGCGCTGGCCTGCTACCGCGCGGTGCTCGAGAAGGTGCCGCGGCACCCGGCCGCGCTCGCCGCGCTCGAGGACCTCGCGCGCGCGAGTGGCCCCGCCGCGGTGGAGGCGGCGACGCTCCTCGAGCCGATCTTCGCGACCGAGGGCGAGTACGCGAAGGTGATCGAGGTCGTCGAGGCCCGCGCGTCCCACGAGACCGATCCGGCCGCGCGGGCGGCGCTCCTGCGGCGCATCGCGGGCGTGTACGGCGGTCCGCTCAAGAACCCCGAGATGGCGTTCCTCGCGGCGAGCCGGGCGCTCGCCGCGGATCCCGACGCGCCCGAGTCGCTCGATCTCTGCGCCGGCTACGCCGAGGCGTCCGGGCTCGGCGACGAGCTCGCGGCGCTGCTCGCCGAGCACGCCGATCGCGCGCACGCGCCCGCCGCGCGCGCCGAGTACCAGCGCCGGATCGCGCGCCTCGCGCACGGCGAGCCGCGGCGCGCCGCGGACGCGTGGCAGCGGCTGCTCGATCTCGCCCCCGACGATCGGGAGGCGATCGCCGGCCTCGCCGCGGCGCTCCGCGAGGTCGGCGAGCCCGAGGCGCTCGCGCAGGCGCTCCGGCGCGCCCTCGCCGTCGAGGCGTCGCCGGAGGCGCGCGCGGCGCTCCTCGCCGAGCTCGCGGCCATCCAGGACGAGCGCCTCGGAGATCCGGCGGGCGCGATCCAGAGCCTCCGCGCGCTGCTCGACGCCGCGCCGCACGACCGCGACGCGCTCGCGCGGCTCGACCGGCTGTGCGTCCGCACCGAGCGCTTCGTGGACCTCGCCGACGTGCTCGAGCGCGAGATCGTCGCCGCCGGGGCGGAGGGGGACGACGCCGCTCTCCCCGCGCTCCGGCAGCGCCTCGCGGAGCTCAAGGAGACGCGCCTGCTCGATCGCGAGGGCGCGCTCTCGCTGTACGAGGAGGTCCTCGCCGCCCGCCCGGATCACCCGGAGGCGATCGCGCGGCTCGAGGCGATGCTCCAGAAGGATCCCGCGAATGAGCGCGCGGCTTCGATCCTGGAGTCCGCCTACGCCCGCGGCGGCGACGCCGCGAAGCAGGCAGCGGTGCTGGAGATGCGCGCCGCCGAGCGGCCGGATGCGCTCGAGCGCAAGGCGCTGTACGTGAAGCTCGCCGGGCTGCGCGAGCGGGAGCTCTCCGACCCGCAGCTCGCGTTCCTCGCGCTGTGCAAGGCGTTCCGCGAGGATCCCGCCGACCCCGCGCTCCGCGCCCGCATGGAGGCGCTCGCCGACGCGAGCGGCCACGAGGAGGAGCTCGCGGCGATCTACGAGGACGAGCTCGACCGGCTCCCGCCGGTGGAGACTGCGCAGGTCGCGCTGCGCCTCGGCGCGCTCTACGAGGAGAAGCTCGGCGAGCCCTCGCGCGCGGCGACGTTCTACCGCAAGGCGGTCGCGCTCGACGAGAGCGCCGCGGGGGAGGCGCTGCCCGCGCTCGAGCGGCTGTTCCAGCGGCTCGAGCTCTGGGAGGAGCTCGCCTCCGTCCTCGAGCAGCGCGCCCACGCCGTGCAGGGGCCGGAACGGGTTCAGACGCTCTTCCGGCTCGGCCAGCTCTGCGAGGAGCGGCTCGCCGCGCCGGACCGCGCCGCCGACGCCTACGAGGCCGCCGCCGCGGCCGATCCGCGCCACGTGCCCTCGCTCCGGGCGCTCGAGGGGCTCTACGAGGGCGCCCTGCGGCGCGAGGATCTCTTCCGCGTCCTCGCCGGCCAGCGCGTGGCGCCCGGCGACGCCGCCGCGCGCGAGCGCGTCCTCGCGAAGATGGCCGCGCTCGCGGCGGACCTCGGCCGGCTCGACGAGTCCGTCGCGCTCTGGAAGGAGGTGCTCGCCGCGCGGCCGCGACACGAAGGTGCGCTCGCGGCGCTCGAGGATCTCTACGAGCGGCTGGAGCGCTGGCAGGATCTCGCCCAGCACCTGCGGCTGCGCGTCCAGGCCACGGTGGACAGACGCGAGATCGCACGGCTCAACGACAAGCTCGGCGCGATCCTCGGGACGCGCCTCGGGGATCTGGGCCAGGCGGTCCAGTCGTACAAGGCCGTCCTCGACTCGGACGCGAAGAACCGCCGCGCGCTCGAGGCGCTGCGCGACATCTATGCAGCGCAGGGCGAGGTGGAGGCGCTCGCCGGCGTGTACCGCCGCCTCGTGCCGCTACAGGAGGACGCCGCCGGCGTGAAGGCCGTCCGCCTCGAGCTCGCCGAGGTGCTGCTCCGCGCCGGGAACAAGCGCGACGCGATCGAGCAGGCGAAGCTCGCGTTCGACATCGAGCCGCACGCGGCCGAGGAGCTGGTCCGGCTCGAGGAGGTGTTCCGGGCGGCCGGCGCCGGGGCGGACGGCGTGCGCGCGGCCGAGGCGCGGGCGGCGCTGCTCGCGGCGCAGGGCGGGCCCGCCGAGGCGGTCCCGGCTTGGCTCGCGGTCGCGGAGCTGTGGAGGCAGCAGAAGCGCCTGGACGCGGCCGCGACCGCGCTCGAGAAGGTGCTCGAGCTCGATCCCGCGAACCGGACCGCCTACGACGCGTTGCGGGAGTCGCACCAGGCTGCCGGCAACTGGCGCGCGTTCGCGCGCGTGTGCGACGTGTTCGCGCCCAACGTCGTCGACCCGGCCGAGAAGATCACGCTCCTCAAGGAGGTCGCCGCCGTCCACGAGAAGCGGCTCGGTCAGAAGGAGATGGCGTTCCTCTCCTGGTGCCGCGCGCTCGCCGAGGGGCCGGGCGACGCCGACGCGCTCGACGCGGCGGAGCGCCTCGCGGCGGAGACGGAGGCCCACGAGGAGCTCGCCGCGGTGCTCGAGCAGGTCTCGGAGGAGGCGCGCGGGACGGCGCGCGCGCGGCTCCTGCTCCGGCTCGGCAAGGTTCGCGACGAGCGGCTCGACGACCTCGAGGGCGCCGAGGCCGCCTTCCGGCGCGCGCTCGAGGCCGACCCGGCGAGCCCGGAGGCGCTCGAGGCGCTCACCGAGCTCTTCAAGCGGCGCGGCCGCGTCCGCGACCTCGTCATCACGCTCGAGCAGAAGCTCGAGGCGGCGGCGGGGCTCGACGAGAAGAAGGCGACGCTCCTCGAGGTCGCGAAGATCTACGACGGCGAGCTCGGTGACGTCGACGAGGCCGTCGGCGCGCTCCGGCGCGTCCTCGAGCTCGACGGCGCCGACGCGACCGCGCTCGAGACGCTCTCCGGGATCTACCGGCGCGAGCAGCGCTGGCCGGACCTCGCCGGTGTCCTCTCCCGCGCGCGAGACCTCGCGCCAGGCGACGCGCAGCGGATCGCGTTCCAGCTCCAGATCGCCTCGCTCTACGAGAACGAGATCGGCGACGACGAGGCGGCGGTCGAGGCGTACCGGACGGTGCTCGGGCTCGACGACCGCAGCGTCGAGGCGCTCGCCGGCCTCGAGCGCCTGTACACGAAGCTCGATCGCTTCGCCGAGCTGAACCGCGTCTACGAGCGGCAGATCGCGCTCGCCGCGGATCCGCGGGAGAAGGTGCGGATCCTCGCGAAGAGCGCGGGCATCCACGAGGAGAAGCTGCACGACCCGCGCGCCGCCATCGAGAAGGAGGAGGCGATCCTCCGGGTGGACGGCGGCAACCTCACTGCGGTGAAGGCGCTCGAGCGCCTCTACCGCGACGAGGGGCTCTGGGACCGCCTCATCACCGTCATGCAGCACCACCTGTCGCTCGTGACCGACCGGCGCGAGCAGGTCGCCCTGGAGGTCGCGATCGGCGAGGTGTGGTGGAAGGAGATGTCCCGCGTCGATCGCGCGGAGGCGATCTTCAACCACGCGCTGCAGCTCGATCCGGACTCGCGCGAGGCGGTGTCCGCGCTCGGCCGACTGTACGAGCGGAGCGGCAACTGGAACCTCGCGCTCGACATGCTGCGCCGCGAGGCGCGCATCGCCGGCGGCGCCCGGGACGCGGTCGACATCCACGTCCGCGTCGGCGCCATCCACGAGGACATGCTCATGGATCCCGCCAGCGCGAAGGAGGCGTACGCGCGGGCGATGCAGCTCGACCCCGGCTGCCTGCCGGCGATCCGCGCGCTGAAGGGGATCGCCGAGCGCGAGCGGGATCGCGACCGGTTCCTGGAGATGCTCGTCGAGGAGGCGCGTTACACGGCGGACGCCGCGGAGAAGACCCGCCTCTACACCGCCGCCGGCCGCGTCTACCACGAGGAGCGCGACGACCGCGATCAGGCGGCGCGCTACTACGAGGAGGCGCTGAAGCGCACCGCCGGTCACCCAGACGCGGCGCGCCCGCTCGCCGACATCTACGTCGCGCAGGCGCGCTGGCCGGACGCAGAGCGCATCCTCGACGCGGTGGTCGAGGCGCTCGCGCTCGAGGGCGACGCGAAGGAGCTCTGCCGCCAGTCCTACCGGCAGGGCTACGTCGCGGAGAAGCTCGGCAAGCGCGACAAGGCGCTCGCGTGCTACCGGCGCGCCTACGAGCTCGACGCGACCTACCTGCCCGCGCTCGAGGGGCTCGGGAACCTGCTCGTCGCCGAGCAGCAGTGGGACGAGGCGCTCCGGATCTTCACCACGGTGATCGTGCACCACCGCGACTCGCTCACCGACCTCGAGGTCGTCGAGACGCACTGGCAGATCGGCGAGATCGCCCAGAAGCTCGGCCAGACCGAGCGCGCCGCGAACGCCTTCAAGAAGGCGCTCGAGATCGACGCGAACCATGAGCCGTCACGCCGCAGCCTCGTCGCGGTCCTGGAGGCGACCGGCGACGTCGAGGGCGCCGTCGAGCAGCGGCAGCGGCTCCTGCCGATCCTCGAGGGCGAGGCGAAGCTCGCGAACCTCGTCGCGATCGGCGAGGCCTGCCGCGATCGCCTCGGGGACCCGTACCAGGCGATCGACGCGTTCCTCGCGGCGTCGCGGCTCGATCCGACCTCGCTCCCGGTCACCGAGGCGCTGCTCGGCCTCTACCGGGAGACGCGCCAGGGGCAGAAGGCGGCCGACGTGCTCGCGCAGATCCTTGCGCGCCCGGAGGTCCAGGCCGATCCGGTGCGCGCCGCGAGGCTGCACGCGACGCTCGCCGACGTGCTGCAGGACGAGGTGAAGGACGAGACCGCCGCCGTGGCGGAGCTCGAGAAGGCGCTCGATCGCAACCCGCGCCTCGTCCAGGCGTTCGCGAAGATCGAGGAGATCCTCTCGAAGGCGAAGCGCTGGACGGATCTGGAGCAGGCGTACGTGCGGATGATCCAGCGGCTCCCGAAGTCGCCCGACTTCGCGCAGGCGCGGGTCGCGCTGTGGCGCACGCTCGGCGATCTCTACCGCGACGTGCTCCGCAACGAGGACGGCGCGCGCACCGCCTACGGAGTCGTCGCGCGCTCCGATCCGGAGGACGCCGCCGCGCTCGAGGCCTACGCGGACCTCGCCGCGAGGAAGCCGGGCGAGGAGGCTGGAGCGATCGCCGCGCTCCGGCAGCTCGTCAAGCTCGGGGCGAAGCCGCAGCAGGCGGCCTCCGCGCTCGTGACGCTCCACGCCGCCCGCAAGCAGTACGACCTCGCCTACACCGCCGCGCAGGTCCGCGTCCACCTCGTGGGCGACGCGAGCGGCGAGGAGGTCCAGGTGGTGGGCCGCCTGCGGAAGTTCGCTCGCGACCAGGCGAGCCGGCCGCTCGACGACGCGCTCTGGGCGCTCCTCCTCCACGAGCGCGTGAAGGGGCCGCTCGCCGACCTCATGACGCTCCTGGCGCTCCACGCGCGCGCGATGTTCGTGCTCCGCGAGAGGGACCTCGGCTTGAACCCGAAGAAGGACGAGCTCGACGTGCGGGGCTCGATGCTGTTCTTCGCGAACATGTTCAAGTACGTGGAGCGCACGCTCGGGCTCGAGGGGCACCTCAGGCTGTTCAAGAAGGACGACGTCCCGCAGCGGCTGCAGCTCGTGCCGACCGAGCCCCCCGGGCTCGTGGCCTCGGAGGACATGTTCCGCGAGCGGCCCAAGAAGGAGCTCTGGTTCGCGATCGCGAAGGCGATGGCGTTCGCACGCCCCGAGCTCCTCCTCGCCCGGCTCATGCCGCACGACCAGCTCGACCTCATGTTCCAGGCGGCCTGCTCGGTCGGGACCTCCCGGTTCGTCGTCACGGCCGACCCGCACCTCGTGGAGAAGCTCAAGCGCGAGCTCGAGCGCACGCTCCCCGAGAACGTCCGCAAGAACACGCTCAAGCTGCTCGCCCGGAGCTACTGCGACGTGCAGCACCCGGGGGACGTGCGGGCCTACCTGGACGGCGCGGAGCTGACCTCGAACCGCGTCGCCGCGCTCCTCGCGGGCGACCTCGACGTGGTCCGGCGGGCAGTCGTCGCGGAGAAGCCACAGGTTTCGAAGCTCAGGGAAGAGACCCGGCTTCGCGATCTGGCGGGGTTCTGCGTCTCCGAGGAGTACGGCACGCTGCGGGAGAAGCTCGGGCTCTCGTGCGTGGTGCCGGCGTGAGGTCAAAGATGTCCCGTTCCTTGACGCTTCCGGTTCCCCAAACCTAGGATCCACGCGGGTTTATCCATGAAATTCACCTGCGAGAGCTGCAGCGCCCACTACATGATCTCGGACGAGAAGGTCGGCCCGTCCGGGGTGAAGGTCCGTTGCAAGAAGTGCGGGACCGTCATCCACGTTCGCCGCCCCGCGGAGGGTGCCGTCTCGGCGGTCCCCGCTCCGGCCGAGACCGTCGCCGTCGCTGGCGGCGGGCTCGAGGCCGAGCTCGGTCAGGCGTTCGACAACGCGTTCGGCGACGCACCCACGCGAACGCCTGCGCCGAGCCCGACGCCCGCGCCGGATCTCGCGGCCACCCAGACCATGGGCGAGGAGGACGCCGCGCGGATCGCCGCCGGGTCCGCGCCCCCGGCGACCGAGTGGTACGTGGCGATCGGGCAGGCGCAGGTCGGACCGCTGCCGCTCGCCGACGTGAAGCGGAAGTGGGAGGGCGGTGAGGTCGGCCCCGACTCGCTCGTGTGGCGGCCGGGGATGGGGGACTGGGCTCCGCTCTCGACGGTTGCCGATCTCGCTCGGTATCTCGCGCCGGTTCCGCAGGGGCACGCGCGTGCCGCGCGTCCCGACGCGCGCCTCGACGCGGCGCCCGCTCGTGGAGAGGCGGCGCCCGCGCCGGCAGGCGACGTCTCGTGGAAGCCGGTCGCCGCTTCCGCGCTCGCCGCCCTCGCGAGCGAGGAGATCGCGACGCACGGCGCGCCCGCCCAGAAGGCCGAGCCGCGGGGCACGGGTGGGGTACAGTCGCTCGTCGACGCGCTGCCCGAGGGCGGCGGCGTCGACCCCACCGGCGCGATCCCGCTCCCGATCAAGGGGCTCGAGCATACCGAGGAGAAGAAGATCGAGCGCCGCTCCTCGGTGGCGCGCGGTGCCGAGGAGGCGCGCACCCGTCGAAGCGTGTCTCGCGCGGTCGCGGTCGGCGTCACGGTGGTGGCGCTCTTCGTCGCCGGCGGAGCGGCGTTCGTCGTCTGGTACACGAACAGGCAGCTCGATCGCGCGCCGGCCGTCGCCAGCGCCGCACCCGCACCCCAGCCCGCCGCTGCCCAGCCCGTCGCTGCGAAGCAGCCGGCCGAGCCTGCCCCCGCCACCCCGGCGCCGGCCCCGGCACCGGCTGGCGCACCCGTGCCCGAGGG
>DATIDF010000371.1:0-7765 GCA_035456445.1 Anaeromyxobacter sp. | reverse complement strand
GATCGCCGCGGCGGCGGGGCGTCGCAGCGCGCTCGCCGTCACGGGCACGGCTCTCGCGCTCGCGAGCGTCGCGTTCGCGCCGGGGGGGCTCGGGCCCGTGGCCGCGCGCGCCGCGCTCGTCGGTGCGGCCCTGGGCGCGGCGGCCCTCGTCGCGCGGCGGCGGGCGACGCCGGCGGCCGCGCCTATCCTCGCGGTCGTCTCCCGCGCGTCGCTCGCGCGCGACGCGGGGGTCGCCCTCGTGGAGATCGGCGGCCGGCGCCTCCTCGTCGGCTACGGCTCCGCTGGCGTGCACCTCCTCGCGGACGCACCGGCGGCACCCGCGGAAGGAGGCGCGCGGTGATCCCGCTCGCCCTCACCGCCGGCCCGGTGGCGGACCGGCCCGCCGAGCTGCTCGTCGTGCTCGCGGCGCTCGCCGTGGTCCCCGCGGCGCTCGTGATGCTCACCTCGTTCCTGAAGATCATCGTCGTCCTGTCGATCGCGCGATCGGCCATCGGCGCACCGCAGGTGCCGCCCAACACGGCGGTGACCGGCCTCGCGCTCGTGCTCACCGCCCTCGTCATGGCTCCGGTCGGCGAGCGCGCGGTGGCCGCGATGCGCGCCGTTCCCGCCGAGCGCGGCATCGCCGGTACGCTGGCGCAGCTCGAGCGCGGCGCCGAGCCGCTGCGCGGGTTCCTCGCGCGGTTCGCCCGCCCCGACGACCGCGCGGCGTTCGTCGACGTGGCGCGTCGGCTGCGCGAACCAGGCGCGGCGCCGCCCGGCGAGCAGGAGTTCGCGGTGCTCGCGCCCGCCTTCGTCGTGTCGGAGCTGCGGCGGGCGTTCACCATCGGCTTCCTCGTGTTCGTGCCCTTCCTGGTCGTCGACCTCGTGGTCTCGAACGTGCTCCTCGCGCTCGGGCTCACCCAGCTCTCGCCGACCTCGATCGCGCTCCCGTTCAAGCTCCTCCTCTTCGTCGCGGTCGACGGGTGGAAGCTCCTCGCCCGCGCGCTCGCGCTCTCGTACGCAGGGTGACGCCATGGATCCCGCCCTCCTGCACGTCGGCCGCGAGGCGCTCGTCGTCGTCCTCGTCGTCTCCGCGCCGCCGCTCCTCGCCGCGCTCGCGGTGGGCCTCGTGACCGGCGTCCTCCAGGCGGCGACGCAGATCCAGGAGCCGACCCTCGGCGTCGTACCGCGCCTCGGCGCCGTCCTCGTCGCGCTCGCCGTCGCCGCGCCCTGGATCGGCGCGCGGGTCGTCCGGTTCGCCCAGAGCTGCCTCGACCTCCTGCCGCGGATCGCTCCGTGAACGAGCTCGTCCCTCCCGAGCTCGCCGCGCGCGCCCCAGGGGCGCTCCTCGCGGCGCTGCGCCTCTTGCCGGTCGCGATGGCCTCGCCGTTCCTCGGAGGACCGCTCGTGCCGCCGGTCGTGCGCGTCGCGCTCTCGCTCGGCCTCGGGGCGGCGGCCGCGGCGGCCGGCGGGGGAACGACGCCCGGGGACGGACTCTCGCTCGCCGTGGGCTGCGCGCGCGAGCTCGCGCTCGGGACGGTCCTCGCCTTCCTCGTCACGATGCCGGTGGAGGCGGCTCGCGCCGCGGGACGGCTCGCCGACACGTTCCGCGGCGCGACGCTCTGCGAGCTGCACGTCGCCCCCATCCGCCAGCGGGAGAGCGCGGCGGGCGACCTCCTCGCGCAATGGGTGGTCGTCCTCGCCGCGTGGGCGGGCGGCGACCGGCTCGTCGTGCAGGGGCTCCTCTCGACGTTCGCGGCCATCCCGCCCGGCGCGCCGCTGGAGCTCGGGCGGGCCCTCCCCTCCGTGCTCTCGGCCGCGGCGGAGCTCGTCGCCGCCGCCGTCGCGATCGCCGCGCCGGCGGCCGCGGGCGTGCTCGCCGCGGACCTCACGATCGCGCTCGTCGCGCGCGTCGCGCCGCAGCTCGGTGCGGTCAACGCCGCGCAGCCGGCGCGTGCGGCGCTCGGGCTCCTCGCCCTGGCCGCGGCCGCCGGCGTCGCGGGCGGTCGGCTCGCCGCGATGGTAGCGCTCGCGGGCCGGACGATCGCGGAGGGCGCAGGGGTGGCGCCGTGAGCGGGAACCGGACCGAGCAGCCCACCCCGAAGCGACTCCGCGAGGCCCGGCGCCGCGGGGAGGTCGCCCAGAGCCGCGAGCTCACCGGCGCCGCGGCGCTCGCGGGGGGGCTCCTCGCCCTCGCCGCGACCGGCGGCTCCGCCGCGCGCGAGCTTGCGTCCTTCCTGCGAGCCCAGCTCGCCGGCGCGGCGAGCGGCTCAGGCGATCCCGCCACCGTGCTCCACGTGGGGCTCGTCACGGTCGGGCGGCTCTCGTTCGTTCCCGCGGTCGCCGCGCTCGCCGCAGCCGGGCTCGCCGGCGCGCTCCAGACCGGCTTCACCTTCGCCCCTGGGTCGCTCTCGCCGCGTGCGGACCGCGTGAGCCCGTTCCAGGGACTGCGCCGGCTGCTCTCACCTTCGAGCCTATTCGCCGTGCTGCTCGGGCTCGTGAAGGCAGGGGTGCTCGTCGCGGTCGCCGCCGTCTGGCTCGGTGGTGCCGCCCCGACGCTCGCCGGGCTCGGCCGGCTCGACCCCCGCGCGCTCTGGAGCGCGCTGCCCTCGCTCGCGGGTCTTGCCGCCCGCCTCGTGGTGGCCTGCGCCCTCCTCGCCCTTGGCGACCTCGCCCTCGTGCGCTTCCGCCACCGCCGGTCGCTCCGCATGACCCAGGAGGAAGTGCGCCGCGAGCACAAGGAGGACGAGGGGGATCCCGCGCACCGGGCGGAGCGCCGCCGCCTCCACCGCGCGCTCGTCGAGGCCGGACCCGTCGCGCACGCGACGGTGGTGTTGGTGAACCCGACCCACGTCGCCGTTGCGCTCCGTCACGACCGCGGCGCGGAGGCCGCCCCACGCGTCGTCGCCAAGGGCACGGGGCTCGCCGCCGCGCGGATCCGCTGCGCGGCGCGCCGCGCCGGGGTCCCGATCGTGCGCGACGTGCAGCTCGCCCGCGCGCTCCACCGGCTCGCCGAGGTCGGGGACGAGATCCCGGAGGAGCTCTACGAGGCCGCCGCTGCGGTCCTCGCCCACCTGTACGGCCTCACGGAGACGCCATGATCCGCCTGCACGCCCTGCTCGCCCGCGTCCGCGGGGCCGGCGACGCGCTGTTCGCCGTCACGGTCCTCGCGGTCGTGCTCCTCCTCGTCGCGCCTGTCCCGCCGGTGGTGCTCGACGCGCTCCTCGCGCTCAACCTCGGGGTCGCCGCGACGATCCTCGTCGCCACGCTCTTCGCACGCGACGCGCTGCGCTTCGCGAGCTTCCCGACGCTGCTCCTGCTCACCACCCTGTTTCGCCTCGCGCTCAACGTGTCCTCGACGCGGCTCGTGCTCTCCCGCGGGGAGGCCGGGCGCGTCATCGAGGCGTTCGGACGGGTGGTGGTGCAGGGCAACTACGTGGTCGGCGCGGTGGTGTTCGCGATCCTCACGCTCGTGCAGCTCCTCGTCGTCGCGAAGGGCGCCGAGCGCGTGGCAGAGGTCGCGGCGCGCTTCACGCTCGACGCGCTCCCCGGCAAGCAGATGGCGATCGACGCGGAGGTCCGTGCGGGCGCGCTCGATCCGGCCGAGGCGCGCCGACGGCGCCGCGCGCTCGAGCGCGAGAGCCAGCTCTACGGCGCAATGGACGGCGCGCTCAAGTTCGTGAAGGGCGATGCGATCGCGGGGATCGCGATCGTGCTCGTCAACGTGACGGGCGGGCTCGTCGCCGGAGCGCTCCGCGGGATGGACCTCGGCGCGGCGGCGCGCCGCTACGCCCTCCTC
Organism: Anaeromyxobacter sp.; assembly: GCA_035456445.1. Lineage (GTDB taxonomy): Bacteria > Myxococcota > Myxococcia > Myxococcales > Anaeromyxobacteraceae > Anaeromyxobacter. The sequence goes on along the minus strand of DATIDF010000371.1, from coordinate 3,987 downwards.
GCGATCGGCGACGGGCTCGTGTCGCAGATCCCCGCGCTGCTCGTCGCGGTCTCGGCCGGCGTGGCGGTGACGCGTGTCTCGGCGGAGGACGAGGGCGGGTCGCTCGGCGGCGAGATCGGCCGCCAGCTCGCCGCCGAGCCGGCGGCGCTCGCGACGGTGTCGGCCCTCCTCGGCGTCCTCGCGCTCGCCCCTGGGCTCCCGGCGGCGCCCTTCGCGGCGCTGTCGGCCGCAGCCGCGGGCGGCGCGCTCCACCTCGCAAGACGCCGCGACCGCCGCGCCGCCGCCCCCGCCGAGGCAAGCGACGCCGACGTCGATCCGTTCGCGGCACCCGCTCCGGTCGTCCTCGAGCTCGCCGAGGATCTACTCGCGTCGGCGCGCGCGGATGACGGCCGGGCGATGCGGGAGGCGCTCGCGGCGCTCCGCGAGCAGCTCTGGCGCGAGCTCGGCGTCCAGGTCCCCGCTGTGGTGCTCCGGCCCGCCCCACTCTCGCCCGGCGCATGGGCCCTCGTCGTGGACGACGTCCCGATCGTCTCTGGCCGGGCGCCGCGTGGCGAGCTCCTCGCCCTCGTTGCGCCGGGCGAGCTCGCGCTCGTGGGGGTCGGCGCGGCGGCCGCGCCCGACCCCTCCACCGGCCGTCCCGCGTCCCTCGTCGCCGAGGCGGACGGCGCGCGCGCCGCGGCGCTCGGCCCCGTGCTCGCGCAGCTGGAGCGGGTCGTCGCCGAGGCGGGCTCGGCTCTTCGCGGCGCGGCGCACCAGCTCGTCGGAGTGCAGGAGGCGCAGGCCCTGCTCGACGCGCTCGAGCCCACCGCGCCCGCGCTCGTGCGCGAGGCGAGCCGGCAGCTGCCGCCCGCGCTCCTCGCCGAGGTGCTCCGCCGGCTCGTCGAGGAGGGCGTCTCGATCCGGCCGCTCCGGACGATCCTCGAGGCGATGCTGGAGGCCGGCGGTCCCGCGCGCGGCGCGGCGTCGCTTGCGGAGGCGTGCCGGCGGGCGCTCCGGCGCCACATCGCCCACAGGTTCGGCCGGGGTGGTCCGCTCGCCGCGTTGCTCGTCGACCCCACCGTCGAGCACGCGATCCGCGAGGCGCTCGCCGGCGAGGCACTCGCGCTCGAACCGGGCGCGGCCCGAGCCCTGCTCGACGCGCTCGAGGCGGAGACGCGCTCGGCGGAGGAGCCGCCCGTGATCCTCGCGGCGGCCGACGTACGCCGGGCACTGCGCGGGCTCGTCGCGCCGCGCTTTCCTCGCGTCGCGGTGCTCACGTACGAGGATCTCCCGCCGGACCTTCCCGTACGCCCGGTGGGGCGGCTCGCGATCGCGGCGTGATGAGCGACGGGAAAACACGACGGGCCGCGGCAGGTTGGCCGCGGCCCGGTGTGTTCGCGGAAGCTCTCGGCGCCTCAGGCGCCGGCGGCCACCGGCGGCGTGCCGGCGCCCTCGTTCCCCTCGTGCTCGTTGCCGTCGTCCTCGTCGTCGGGCTCGAGCGGCCTCGCGAGCGCCTCCGGGCGGTTCACGCGATCCCGGAGCTCCTTGCCGGTGCGGAACAGGATCCCGCGCTTCGGCTTCACCGGAATCACCTCTCCGGTCTTGGGGTTACGGCCCTGGTACCCGTCGTAGTGCTTCACGTGGAAGGCACCCAGGCCGCGGATCTCGATGTTCTCTCCGCGACAGAGTGCGTCCTTCATCGAGTCGAAGATCGTCTCGATGGTGGACTCCGCCTGCTTCTGCGTGACGCCTCGTTTGACGACGAGGATGTTGATGAGATCCGACTTCAGCATCGGCACTCCGGACGAAAGCTCGGGGCCCCCAGGCTCGGAGAGCCCCTCGAGGTTGAGGGGAGCCTAGCCGAACCCTCCGAAATCAGCAAGGGTTCCAACGGCATGCGCAGGTCGGCACACCAAGACCGCTCACGGAGCAGGCTTGGCTAGGCCCGGCGGGCCGCTTGCTCGCCCGCTTCCCCACCCGGAGGCGGGGGTGAGGCAGCCTTGGTATGGGTCGCGGACGCCTGCTCGCATAGCTCACCGAAGTGGACGGCGGCGAGCCGCTCCTCCGCCAGCTCCTCGATCTCGCGGATGATGCCGGCGACCGGGCTGCGGCCGTGGGGGAGGTCGGAGGCGCCTCCCACCAACGCGCGGCGTACGTCGAGCAGGGTCAGGCGCTCGGGTGGCCTGGAAGGGACGAGGCCTCCGTCCGCCAGGGGGACGACGAGCCCTGCGTTCCTGAGCGCGGCAAGCACCTCGCCCGCCTCTTCGGCGCTGGAGCCGAGCCGGCTCGCCACGTCTCCCGCGTCCGGCGCAGGCTCGCCCCGGTCGAAGGCCCGGGCGATCTGGAGCAGGGCCTGGTCGGCGAGGATCTCCTTGCCGGTCGGCGAGGTCGACTGCGGCGCACCGTGGATGAGGGCGGTCGCGTACTGGATCACGAACGCGAGGCGCGCGCCGAAGAGCAGGATCGACCAGGAGACGAACAGCCAGAAGATGAAGATGGGGATCGCCGCGACCGAACCGTAGATCGCGTGGTAGCGGACGATCCCGCCGATGCCGAGCGCGTAGGCCCACTTCGCGACCTCCCACGCCACCCCGGCCGCGAGGCCGGCGATCACGGCCGCCTTGATACGGACCTTCGTGTAGGGGACGAGGAGGTACAGGAGCGAGAAGAAGGCGCAGGTGAGGAGCGCGCTGCCAGTGACCGCGAGCGCGCGGAACCCGGTGCCGGCGAGGAACGAGCGCGCCGTGGCGGCGAGCGTCAGTGAGCCCGCGAGCAGGAGCGGACCGAGGGTGATCCCCATCCAGTAGATCACCGCCTGCTGCGAGAGCGGCCGCCGCCGCTTCACGCCCCAGATGTCGTTCACCGCAGCGTCGACGTTCGTGAAGAGCGAGATCGCCGACCAGACGAGGAGCGCGCCGCCGACGAGCCCGGCGCTGGTCGCGTGCGCGTTGTTCACGAAGCGCTGGAGGTACGGCTCGAGCGTGTCGCGCGCGCCGACCGCGAGGTTCGAGATGAGGAACTCGTGGACGAGCGCGGAGATCCTGTCCATGCCGGTGAAGGCCTGGACCACCGAGAACGCGACGACGAGCGCGGGGACGAGCGCGAACATCGTGATGTAGGTGAGCGCCATCGCCCGCAGGCGCACGGCGTCGCTCTCGAGGACCCGCAACGCGGTCCCGAGCGCGCTCCACCCGGTCCGGAGGACGCGCGCTGCCCGCTGTCGCGTCTCGCCGGGCCGGGGCATCCGTTCAGCGCTCCTCGCCGCCTGCCGCGTCCGCCGGCGGCGTCGGCGCGGGCTCCTCGGCCCGACCCCGGCCACCGCGGTCACGATCGCGCCCGCGGCCACGCTCCCGCTCGCGGGGCTGATCGACGCGCTCCTGCCGGCCGTAGATGTCGAACTGCTCCTGGTGATAGCCGGACTGCGGCTTCACCTGGATGGTCTTGTTGAAGCGGTCCATCAGGTAGCGGAGCTCGTCGCGCTCGGCGCCCTGCAGGATACGGGCGACCTCCGGGTGGGCGTTCACGACGAGCACCGGCTCCGGGAAGTGCACCGCCTCGCGGCGGATCTCGCGGAAGATCTCGTACGCGACGGTGATCTTCGACTTCACGTGCCCCTTGCCGTCGCAGTAGGTGCACGGCTCGTTCATCATGCGCGTGACCGACTCGCGCACGCGCTTGCGCGTCATCTCGACGAGGCCCAGCTCGGAGATCTTGAGGACGTTGGTCTTCGCCTTGTCTCGCCCCAGCGCGTCCTGCAAGGCCTTGAAGACCTTTTCGCGGTTCTGGGGTTTGTCCATGTCGATGAAGTCGATGATGATGATGCCGCCGATGTTCCGCAGGCGGAGCTGATAGACGATCTCCTTCGAGGCCTCGACGTTGATCTTGGTGATCGTCTCCTCGAGGTTCTTCTTGCCGACGTAGCGGCCCGAGTTGACGTCGATGGCGGTGAGCGCCTCCGCCTGGTCCATGATGATGTAGCCGCCGCTCTTCAGCCAGACCTTGCGCTGG
>DATIDF010000370.1:0-2074 GCA_035456445.1 Anaeromyxobacter sp. | reverse complement strand
CAGGACGACGGCGCGGGGATGTCGCGCGAGGACGCGCTGCTCGCGGTGAAGCGCCACGCCACGTCGAAGCTGGCGCGCGAGGACGACCTCGCGTCGATCCGGACGCTCGGATTCCGTGGCGAGGCGCTCGCCTCGATCGCGGAAGTCTCGCGGCTCACGCTCTCGACCCGCTCGGCGGAGGACCTGAGCGGGACCCAGGTCGAGATCCTGGGCGGCGCCGTGATCTCGGTGTCCGGCATCGGCCGCGCGGCCGGGACCACGGTCGCGGTCGAGGACCTCTTCTTCAACACGCCGGCGCGGCTCCGTTTCCTCCGCTCCCGGGAGGCGGAGTCCCGCGCGCTCTCGCGGATCGTCTGGAGCTACGCGCTCGCGACCCCGCGCGTGCACTGGCGGTTCCGCGTCGAGGGGCGCGAGGACACGGAGCTTCCCGCGGCCGGAGATCTCCTCGAGCGCTGGCAGGTCCTCTATGGCCGCTCGGCCGCCGAAGGCGCGGCGCTGCTGGAGGGGAGCGCGCCCGGCATCGAGGTGCGCGGCATCCTGGGAGCGCCCGAGCAGGCCCGCGCCAGCCGGGAGCACCAGATCTTCGCGGTGAACGGGCGGATCGTCTCCTCGGCGACGCTCGCGGCCGCGCTGCGACAGGGCTACGGGAACCTGATTCCCGGCGACCGCCATCCGATGGCGCTCGTGATGGTGGAGATCGATCCGGCGCAGGTCGACGTGAACGTGCATCCGACGAAGCGGGAAGTGCGGTTCCGGGACGAGAGCGCGCTCTTCCAGGCGGCGCGCCGCGCGGTGGAGACCGCGATGCGCCGCTACGTGCCGGTCTCGCTCGAGGTGGGCGCGGCGGGCCGCGACGCGGAGGGCGGCGTCGCCGGAGGCGGGATCGGCGCTTCGGGGGCCGGCACCGGGCTCGCGGAACCGCCGACCACGTGGATCGACGCGCCCGGCGGGGCGCCGGGAATGCCGGGGAGCGCCGCCGGCGTGGGCGCCTCGCAGCTCGCCTGGGACGGCCTTGCCGCGGCACGCGGGCTCTACGCGCCGCCTCTCGAAGGCGCGGGGACCGCGCGGGAGGTCTCCACCGGGGACGTGCGCGAATCCCTCGCGGAGCCCGAGATTCCGATCTGGCAGTTGCACGACCGGTACCTGATCGCGCCGATCCGCGGCGGACTCGTGATCGTCGACCAGCACGCCGCGCACGAGCGGGTCCTCTACGAGCAGGCGCGCCTCCAGATGTTCGGCGAGGCCGGGCCGAGCCAGCAGGTGCTCTTTCCGCGGGTGCTCGACCTGACGCCGCCGGAGCTGGATCGACTCCTCCTCGTCGAGCCGCTCGCGAAACGGCTCGGCTACGAGATCTCCCTCTTCGGCGAGCGCCAGGTCGCCGTGCGCGGCGTCCCCGCGTCGCTCGGCGAGGAGACCGCGATCGTGGCCCTCCAACGCCTCCTCGCGGGAGACGAGCCGCACGAGACGCTCCCCGAGTCCGAGCCGGCGGAGGAGCGGATCGCGAAGTCGTACGCCTGCCACGCGGCGGTGCGGTCGGGGCAGCCGCTGGGCCCCGAGGAGCGGCGCGCGCTCTTCGACCGCCTCTTCGCCACGAGCCTGCCCCACGGCGATCCCCACGGGCGGCCGACCTACGTGCGCGTCTCCATGGAGGAGCTGGATCGCCGCTTCGGGCGGCGCTGATCCGCGTGGGCCGCACGCGCGTCGTCATCCTCGGACCCACCGCCGCCGGGAAGAGCGAGATCGCGCTGCTCCTCGCGCGCCGCCTGGACGCGGAGATCGTCGGCGCCGATTCCCGGCAGATCTACCGCGGGCTCGAGATCGGCACCGCGGCTCCGAGCGACCGCGACCGCGCGATCGCGCCGCATCACCTCGCTTCGTTTCTCGATCCCGGCGAGACCTACAGCGCCGGCCGCTACGCGCGGGACGCCCGCGCGGCGCTCGCGGAGATCGAGTCCCGTGGGCGCGCCGCGCTGATCGTCGGCGGGTCCGGGCTCTACCTCCGCGCGCTCCTCGAGGGCCTCTTCGAGGGGCCGGCGCGAGACGACGCGGTTCGCGCGCGGCTCGGGGAGCGCCT
>DATIDF010000369.1:0-7217 GCA_035456445.1 Anaeromyxobacter sp. | reverse complement strand
CGTCCTCGCAAGCAAGCAAGCGCAGTCCACGCGAGGACAACCCCGCTGGAACATGGGCGGTCCGGTTCGCGTGCGTCGCCCTCGACGCGGTGCGTGGTTTCGGAATTCGACCGATGAGGGTTGTGAGTCCCATGCGGGACTCGATAGCATCGGAGCAAGTACCCTCTCGCTTCGCCGTTACGTCCGCGCCGTCTCGAGGTGAACCCATGCTTGGATTCGCCGACGCCGGCGTCACCGCCGCGTTCGTGCTCAGCGTCGCGAGCGCGGCGCTGTGCGTCGTCTACGGCCTCCTCCGCTGGAACGAGGAGGACGCGCCGCTGCCCGATCCCGTTCACCCCGCAGGCGAGCGCGTCGAGATCGACGACGTCTAGGAGTCGCCCGTGAACGTCCCGCTCCTCGCGACGGTCGTCGCGATCTACGTCGCCATCGTGGTGTTCCTCGGCTGGCTCGGCTACCGCAACACGCGGAGCGCCGCCGACTTCCTCGTGGGAGGCCGGCAGATCCACCCCGTGCTCATGGCGCTCGCCTACGGCTCGACCTTCATCTCCACGTCGGCCATCGTGGGGTTCGGCGGGGTCGCGGCGCTGTTCGGGATGGGCCTCTTGTGGCTCACCGCGCTAAACATCCTCGTCGGCATCTTCATCGCCTTCGTCGTGTTCGGCCGCCCGACGCGCCGCCTCGGGGCCGCGCTCGACGCGCACACCTTCCCGGAGCTCCTCGGGCGCCGCTTCGGCTCGCGCTTCGTCCAGGGCTTCGCGGGCGGGACGATCGCGCTGCTCATGCCGCTCTACGCGGCGGCCGTGCTCATCGGCGGCGCGCGCTTCCTCGAGGTCCAGCTCGCGCTGCGCTACGACCTCGCGCTCCTCCTGTTCGCCGCGATCACCATGGCGTACGTGCTCTTCGGCGGGCTGAAGGGCGTCGTCTACACGGACGCGTTCCAGGGCACGCTCATGTTCGTGGGCATGATCGTGCTCCTCGTCGCGACCTACAAGCTCACCGGCGGCGCGGGGGCGCACGACGCGCTGACGAGCCTCGCGGACAAGGTGCCCCCAGCGCTGCAGAAGGGCGGCCACCGCGGCTGGACGGCGATGCCCGCGCCCGGCTCGCCGATCTGGTGGCAGCTCGTCTCGACGATCGTGCTCGGCGTCGGCGTGGGAGTCCTCGCCCAGCCGCAGCTCACGCTCCGCTTCATGACCGTGAAGAGCGGGAAGGAGCTGAACCGCGCGCTGGTGCCGGGCGGCGTGTTCATCCTCTTCATGACGGGCGTCGCGTTCATCGTGGGCGCGCTCACGAACGTCTACTTCTGGAACCGCGACGGGAAGATCGCCCTCGCCATGGTGGTCGATCCGGTCACCGGCAAGCCCAACGTCGACAAGATCATCCCGACGTTCACCCAGGCGGCGATGCCGGAGTGGTTCGGCTACCTGTTCATGCTGACGCTCCTCGCCGCGGCGATGTCGACGCTCTCGTCGCAGTTCCACGTCATCGGGACCGCCATCGGGCGCGACCTCTACCAGGAGGTCATCGCGAAGGGCGCGCACCAGGAGCGCACGGTCCCGATCGCGAAGGTGGGGATCTTCGTCGGCTTCCTCGTCACGCTCGCGCTCGCCTTCCAGCTCGGTGCCGGCATCGTCGCCATCGCCACCGCGCTCTTCTTCGGCATGTGCGCCGCGGCGTTCCTGCCGCTCTTCGTCGCGGCGCTGTTCTGGAAGCGCGCGACCAAGGCGGGCGCGATCGCGGGCATGCTCGCGGGGACGTTGGCCTGGGCGGGCTGGGTGCTCCTCGTCCACGAGAAGGAATCCGCCGCGCTCGGAATCGCGCGCCTCCTCTCCGGGAAGACCAGCCTCCTCGCCGGCACGATCTGGGCTGTCGTCGATCCCATCGTGATCGCCCTGCCGATCTCCGCGCTCGCGACCATCGCGGTGTCGCTCGCGACGAAGCCCGTCGCGCTCGCGACGACCCCGCCGGTGTCGAGCAGCCTCGACGCCGCCTGATCTCCGCCCAGCAGCACGCCACCCCCCTGCCATTCAGAGGACCCCAATGAAGCGCACCGCCCCGCTCGTCGCGGCCCTGCTCATCGCCGCCCCCCTCGCCGCCCGCCCGGAGGAGCCGCAGAAGCTCACCATCGACACCTCCGGCTGGCTCATCCTCAACACCTACGCCAACTCCGGCGCCCTGAACGCGAACGACCTGCCCCGGTACGCCAAGGGCGGCCCCTCCGACGAGGAGGCGCTCGGGCTGGGCGTCCGCCAGAGCCGGCTCAGGCTCAACATCGGCATCCCCTCCGAAGGGCTGCTCCTGGATGCGAAGCTGAAGGGGCTCGTGGAGCTCGACTTCATGGGCGGGAACGCCGTCGGCACCGATGACCCCTCCCTGCCGCTCGTGCGCCTGCGGCACGCGTGGCTCTCCGCGGCCTGGCCGCAGCTGGGGAACCTGTCGGTGCTCGTCGGTCAGAGCTGGGGCATCGTCGGCGGCCCGTACTTCGCGCAGAGCCTCTCGCACCTCGCCACGCCGCGCTTCGCGGGGGCGGGCTTCCTCTACCGGCGCGCGCCGCAGATCCGCGTCTCGGGCGACGTCGGTCAGACGTTCGGCGTCGCCTACCAGGTGGGCGCGCTCGCGCCGTTCGATCGCGCCGGCGTGACCGCCGACGCCGCGAGCGGCGTGCCCGGTCCGGTCGGCGAGCGCGCGGGCGTCCCGAACGTCGAGGCGCGTCTCGCCGGCGTCTACCGCCCGTCGCCGAAGGCGAGGGCGGAGCTGGGCGTGTCCGGCCACTACGGCAAGGAGAAGTTCTCCTTCCCGCAGACCACGGGCCCGGCGAAGGACGTCACCACCGACAGCCGTGCGTTCGCGCTCGATCTGAAGCTGGAGCTCCCGTACGTGCAGCTCGCCGGCGGCGCGTTCTCGGGGGAGAACCTCGACATCCTCTATTCGGTGAATGGGAAGGGCGTCGTGACCGACGTCGCCACGGCGAGCGTGACGAACATCGAGACCCGCGGGCTCTGGGCGCAGGCGGCGGTGACCCCGGTCCCCGGGTACACCTTCCTCCTCGGCGCCGGGGAGGAGGACCCGCGCGACGGTACCCTCCCGCCGGCCAGCTCGAGCGCGAGCCCGATCCTCCGCAACGTCCAGTTCTCGACGGGCGCGCTCGTGAACCTCACGTCGAAGTTGCGCATCGGATTCGAGGCGACGCGCTACATCACGCAGACGGCGACGACGGCCGGGAAGGACACGTACACCGGCAACCAGTTCGAGCTCTCCACGCTGCTCGCGCTCTGATGACCTGAGCACATGGGCCCGTGAACGCGCCCGCGCCCGGTCTGTCGGGCTCGGACTCGGGCGCGTTCACGTTCACGGGATCGCTTCGCTCCGGTGTCAGGAGCGCGCGCTGCGCCGGTGGTCGAGCACGCGCTGCGCCTTCCCGGCGGAGCGCTCGAGCGTGTTCGGCGCGACGAGCTCCACGCTCATGCGCACGCCGGTGACGGCGTGGATCTCCCGGTCGATCCGGTCGTGCAGCTCCTGGAGCTGCCGCATCTCATCGCGGAAGTCCGAAGGTCGCATCTCGACCTTCACCACCGCCTCGTCGAGCGAGCCAGGGCGCGAGATCTCGATGAGGTAGTGCGGCGCCGTGCCCTCGACGCGCAGGAGCGCCTCCTCGATCTGCGACGGGAAGACGTTCACGCCGCGGATGATGAGCATGTCGTCGGAGCGGCCCACGACCCGGCTCATGCGCACGCCGGTGCGCCCGCACGGGCAGGGCGAGCGATCGAGCGCGGCGAGGTCGCGGGTGCGGTAGCGGAGCACCGGCATCGCCTGCTTCGTGAGCGTCGTGAACACGAGCTCGCCCACCTCGCCGTCCGGCACGTGCGCGAGGGTATCCGGGTCGACGCACTCGACGAGGAAGTGATCCTCCTGCACGTGCATCCCGGTCCGGTAGGGGCACTCCCCCGACACGCCTGGGCCGACGACCTCGGAGAGCCCGTAGTTGTTGAAGGCGCGGATCCCGAGCTCGCGCTCGATCGCGACGCGCATCTCCTCGGTCCACGGCTCGCCGCCGAAGTGGCCGATCCGGAGCGGCAGGTCGCCTGGGCGGAACCCCTCCTCGCGCGCGACCTCCGCGATGTGCAGCGCGTACGAGGGCGTGCAGACGAGCACCTCCGCGCCGAGGTCGCGGATGAGCATCACCTGGCGCGGCGTGTTTCCTCCTGCGGCGGGGACGACCGTGGCGCCGACGCGCTCGATCCCGTAGTGGAGGCCGAACCCGCCGGTGAAGAGCCCGTAGCCGAACGCGACGTGGACGAGGTGCTCGGGCCTGAGCCCGCCCGCGACGAGGAAGCGCGCGACGAGGCCGGACCAGGTGTCGAGGTCGGCGCGCGTGTACGCGACGAACGTGGGCTTGCCCGTCGTGCCCGAGGAGCCGTGGACGCGGGCGAGCTCGGCGCGCGGCACGGCGACCAGGCCGAGCGGGTAGTTCTGGCGGAGGTCGTCCTTCGTGGTGAAGGGGAGCCGCCGGACGTCGTCCACCGAGCGGATCGCGTCGGCGGAGACACCCGCGCGCCCGAGCGCGTCGCGGTAGAACGGGACGCCGAGCGCGCGGCGGACCGTCTCGGCGAGGCGGCGCGCCTGGAGCGGGCGGCGCTCGGCGACGGGGAGGGTCTCGACGGGATCGAAGATCCCGCTCTCGAGCACGGGCATCGGCACGGGCGGCTCCTCAGGCGCTCGCGCGGGCGAAGAGCTCGTCCGGGGCGACGAGCTTCACGCCCGCAGCCGCGAGGAGCTTCGCCGCGCGGTCCGGGTCCTCGAGGCGGAAGAGCAGGGTCGCGTGGCGGCCGCGCTCGCGTTCCCCCCACGCGTACATGTACTCGACCCCGACGCCCGCCTGCTCGAACGCCTCGAGCACCGACGCGAGGCCGCCCGGGCGATCCGGCACGTCCACCGCCAGCACCTCGGTGACGTTCACCACCACGCCGGCCGCCTCGAGCACCTGCTTCGCCCGCTGCCAGTCCTTCACCACGAGGCGCAAAATGCCGAACTGCGCGGTGTCGGCGAGCGACATCGTGAGGATGTCGATGCCGGCGTCGCCCAGCACCTTGCAGGGGAAGCGGAGCTGGCCGGGGCGGTTCTCGAGGAACAGCGAGAGCTGACGGATCTTCACGGGACCCCTCCTAGATGTTGCGCCGGTCGACGACCCGCTTCGCCTTGCCCTCGCTGCGCGCGAGCGTGCGGGGCGCGACGAGCGTCACCTTCGCGCGGATGCCGACGACGTGATCGATCGCGGCCTCGAGCTTCCGCCGCAGGGCCTCGAGCGCGCCGATGGTGTCGGAGAACACCTCCGGCGTCACCTCCACCTGCACCTCCATCTCGTCGAGGCCGTGCACGCGGTCGAGGGCGATCTGGTAGTGCGGCAGCGTCCCCTCGACGGCGAGGAGCGCGGCCTCGATCTGCGACGGAAACACGTTCACGCCGCGGACGATGAGCATGTCGTCGGAGCGCCGGCCGATGCGGCGGATGCGGCGCACGGTCCGGCCGCAGGCGCAGCGCTCGGGGAGGAGCGCGGTGATGTCGCGCGTGCGGTAGCGGATCATCGGCATCGCCTCCTTCGAGAGCGTGGTGAGGACGAGCTCGCCCTCGACGCCGTCGGGGAGGACGTCGCCCGAGTCGGGATCGATGATCTCCGGGTAGAAGTGATCCTCGAACAGGTGGAGCCCGTCCCGCCGCTCGCACTCGATCCCGACCCCGGGGCCGATGATCTCGGAGAGGCCGTAGATGTCGTGGGCGCGGATGCCGGCGGCCGCCTCGATGTGGCGGCGCATCTCCTCCGACCAGGGCTCCGCGCCGAACACGCCCACCTTGAGCCGCTCGAACGAGATCCCCGCCTCGCGGGCGCGCTCGACGAGGTGGAGCATGTACGAGGGCGTGCAGCAGATGGCGGTGACCCGGAAGTCCTGCAGCACCATGAGCTGCCGCTCGGTGTTGCCGCCGGAGATGGGGATCACCGTCGCGCCGAGCGCCTCGGCGCCGTAGTGCGCGCCGAGCCCCCCCGTGAAGAGGCCGTAGCCGTAGGCGTTCTGGATCACGTCGCCGCGGTGCAGGCCGCAGGCGGCGAACGTGCGGACCATCACGCTCGTCCACACCCGCAGGTCCGCCTCGGTGTAGGCGACCACGATGGGCTTGCCGGTCGTGCCGGACGACGCGTGGAGCCGGACGATCTCCTCCATCGGGCTCGCGAAGAGGCCGAACGGATAGGTGTCCCGGAGATCCGTCTTCACCGTGAACGGCAGGCGCGCGAGGTCCTCGAGCGACCGCACGTCGCCGGGCGAGACGCCGCGCTCCTCCATCCGTCCACGGAAGAGCGGCACCCGCGCGTAGGCGCGGGCGACGACCGACTGGAGCCGGCCGAGCTGGAGCCGGGCGAGCTCGCGCCGCGGCAGGAAGTCCGGCGCGCTCGCCGGGTGGAACCCACCCGGCGCGTCGTTCCACTGGGTGCTCAAGGAGACCGCTCCTCTCTCGATTCCTCGGGGGATTCGTCGCGGCGAGCGCAGCCCGAGGTCACCGGGGCGCCGCCGCCTCGCGCCCGATCCGGAACGCCTTCTCGTTCACCTCGTGCAGCCGCTCGGGCAGCGCCGCCCGGATCGCGGCGAGCCAGTGCTCCTCGGGCAGGTCGAGGTGACGGGACAGCGCGCCGAGCAGGGCCACGTTGAGGCTCTTCCGGTTCGGGAGCGACGCCTCCGGGACGAGGTCGGGCGGGAAGAGCACGCCGCGCTCCCCGAGCAGCGGCCTCGTCACCGGGATCTCGGAGGCGGAGAGGACGACGAGGAAGTCGGCCTCCCCGCGCGGCACCATCGGCGAGAGCACCTCGCGTCCGAACCGGACGTCGGAGGTGACGGACCCGCCGCGCTGGCTCATGCCGTGGACCTCCGCCTTCTTCACGTCGCGCCCGGCGCGGAACGCCGCGTCGGCGAGGATGTCCGACGCCTTGATCACGCCCTGGCCGCCGAGGCCCGCGAATACGACGTTCACGACGTCAGACATTCTCGGCCTCCGGGCAGGCGGCGCAGGCGCCGAGGGCGGCGGCCTTCTCGTACTTGCGGATGTCCGCCGCCGCGAGGATACACGGGCGGCGCGCGATGATGACGGAGAGCTCCGGTCGCTCGAGGCGGCCCGCGAGGAGCCGCTCGAACCCGGCGGGATCGACGATGGGATCGATGACGTCCACGTTC
>DATIDF010000368.1:0-49232 GCA_035456445.1 Anaeromyxobacter sp. | reverse complement strand
GGTCCGCATTCCGTCGTAGGCTTGCTATTCAGTTTTCAAAGACCGAACGCTTCCACCCGAGCCGGTCCTTCTCCTTCCCGGCTCGAGCCTGACTTCCGCGGTGTCCCGAGGACTTCCGTTCCGTCAGCGAGGGCGGCGTATTACCAGCGCGCCGTCCCCTTGTCGAGAGTTTGCTCGAGCGACTCGAGCCGCCTCTCGCGAGGGAGTCGGTTTCTAGCCGACCCGCCTCCGCCCGTCAAGCCCCGCGCGACTCATCTCCTCGTCGCGTTCAGCTTGCCGAAGGGCGCTGCTTCTACCCTTCGTCGGGCACCCCGTCAAGCTCCCCGCTGGCTCGTTCCGCCGGCGGAAACTGGGAGGGCGCTGCTTCTAACCCTTCCCGCGGGGCCCGTCAACAACAGTCCGGAAGTACGACGTTTTTGCCCGGACACACTCGGATAACTTCTATGTTTACTGCCTATCCCCACTCCGCCCTCGCGTCAAGCAGGTCTCGGTCGAACGCTGCGCTGCTTCTGAACCCCAACGCGAGGGGTGCGGTTTCTACCCGCGTGGCCGTCCGGAGTCAAGCCTCCCGCTCCCCTGCCTGCCTGCCGGCGTGACCTCCTACCCGAAGCCTGCCCGCCCGCCCTCGCGGCGGTCTCCTATCGGTCCCAGCCGCGCAGGTCGGCGCGCTCGCGCGCGCAGGCGTCCGCGATGGCGGCCGCGTCCGGATCGCGCCGCCCGGCTCGGCGCGAGCGCACGTACGCGGCGATCGCGTCGAGCTTCGCGAGCGCGTCGTCGAGGGCGTCGTTCACCACCACGAACTCGTACGTCTCGAGCCCCCGGGCGATCTCCGCGCGGGCGGCGGCGAGCCGGCGCCGGATGACATCATCCGCGTCGGTGGACCGGCCGCGCAGGCGCCGCTCGAGCTCGGCCTCGTCGGGCGGGAGCACGAGCACGGTCGCCGCCGCGTCCGGCCAGGCCGCGCGGATCTGCGCTCCGCCCTGCACGTCGATGTCGAACAGCGCGATGCGGCCGGCCGCGAGCGCGGCATCGACGGTGTGACGGAGGGTGCCGTAGCGCTGACCGTGAACCTCGGCCCACTCGGCGAACGCGTCCCGGGCGACGAGCTCGGCGAAGCGCTCCGGCGTGACGAAGTGATAGTCGACGCCATCCCGCTCGCCGCCGCGCGGCGCGCGCGTCGTGGCGGAGATCGAGAACACCGCGTCGGGGTGCGTCGCGCGGAACCGGTGCGCGAGCGTCGTCTTCCCGGCGCCGGACGGCGCGGAGAGCACGAGCAGGAGGCCAGGGGCGGCCGTCGCGTCACTCGACATTCTGGACCTGCTCGCGCATGCGTTCGACCTCGGCCTTGAGCGCGACGACCACCGCGGCGATGTCGGCGCTCTGCGACTTCGAGCCGGTCGTGTTCACCTCGCGGTGCATCTCCTGGACGAGGAAGTCGAGCTTGCGCCCCGCCGGCTCGTCCGAGGCGAGCAGCGCGCGCACCTGCGAGACGTGGCTCGCGAGCCGCGTCAGCTCCTCGGCGACATCGCTCCGATCGGCGAGCAGCGCGACCTCCTGCGCCAGCCGCGCGGGGTCGATCGGGATGCCGCGCGAGAGCTCGGCGATGCGCTCCTCGAGCCGCGCGCGGTGGTGCTCGACCGCGTGCGGCGCGAGCTCGCCGACGCGCGCCGCGAGCACCTCGATCGTGTCGAGCCGGGAGGACAGGTCGCGCGCGAGCGCCGCACCCTCGCGCGCCCGCATCTCCACGAGCGCGTCGAGCGCGGCCGACAACGCGGCCCGGAGCGCCGAGCGCGCCGCGTCGAGATCGACGTCCCGCTCGTCGAGGCGGACGACGCCGTCGGCGGCGAGGATGTCGGCGAGCGTCGCGCCGGTCGCGAGGCCGAGGCGCGCCTGCAGCTCGGCGAACGCGCGCGCGTAGGCCTCGGCGAGCTGCACGTCCACGCGGGGCGCGAGGCCCCCCGCGGCGGCGCCGCGCCGGATCGAGACGTCCACGCCGCCGCGGGCCAGCCGCTCCTTCACGAGCTTCGCGGCCTCGATCTCGAGCGCCGCGTACTCGCGCGGCAGCCGGACCTTCACCTCGCAGAACTTGTGATTGACGGAGCGGACCTCGACGTCGAGCTCCTCGCCCGCGGCCGCGCCGTGGCCGGCGCCGAACCCCGTCATGCTGCGGATCATCGCTCCACCCCGGGAGAACGCATGGGCGCGGACCGTAGCGTCGCCCATCGGGAGCGTCAAGGCGCGCCGCCGCCCTCGCCGGAGCGGTCGGCCGGACGATCGCCGAGCGGCCTCGCCTCGTCGAGCAGCATCACAGGGATGTCGTCCTCGATGCGGAAGACGAGCCGGCAGCGGTGGCAGCGGATCTCCTGGATGTCCTCGCGGAACTCGAGATCGCCCTTGCAGCGCGGGCAGGCGAGGATCTCCTTCAGCTCGGGCGCGAGCGCCATCGTCACCTCCGGCGCCGAGATTACGCCGCGCGTCCGCCGGGCGGCAAGGAGAGGATCCGCGCGAGGAACGCGGCGACGGCCTCTCCGCGCGCCGCCTCGGTGAACGCGGTCTCCATCCGCTCACGCGCGGCTCGCCCGAGCGCGCGCGCGCGCGGGATCGCGCCGAGGAGCTCGACGAGTGCGTCGGCGAGCGCGCCGACGTCGCCCTCCGGGACGAGCAGCCCGGTCGCGCCGTCGACGATCGCCTCCGCCGGTGCACCGAAGCGGTACGCGACGCCGGGCCGTCCCGCGGCCATCCCCTCGAGGAGCGCGCGGCAGGTGCCGTCGTTCCCCTCGGCGAGCAGCACCTTCGCGTCGAGCGTGCGGTACGCCGCCGCGAGCTCCTCGCCGGTGCGATAGCCCGCGAAGATCACGCTCCGCTGGAGGCCCCGGTGCGCGACCCGGACGCGGATCGCCTCCTCCCCCTCCCCGCGCCCCACGAGCACGAGCCGCGCGTCGGGGACGCGGTCGGCGACGGCGCGGAAGGCGTCGACGAGGTCCTCGTGTCGGCGACCGGGCTTGATGCGCGAGACCATCCCCGCCACGGGAGCGTCCGCGGGGATCCCGAGCTCCGCGCGCAGGTCCGGCCCGAAGGGCGAGAACGCCGCCGCGTCCACCGCGCCGCGCGTCGCGAGAACCCGCGCCTCCGGGACGCGGAAGCGCTCGACGAGCGCGCGCGCGTGCGCCTCGCACACGGCCACGAGGCCGTCCGTGCGGCGGAAGGCGGCGGCCTGCACGCCGCCCCGCGCGAGAGCGCGCGCGGCGTGCACGGTGCGCACGACCCGCGCAGGACCCCGTCCGCGGAGCGCGAGCAGCGCGAGCACGTGATCGTGAGAGAAGTTCGCGTGGACGACGTCCACGCCTTCGCGCGCGAGCGCCGCCAGCCGGCGAACGTCCCGCAGGTAGCGGACCGGGCCGGCCTTCGACGAGAGCGCGAGGTCTTCCCTCACCGCGTGGCCGTCCGCGCGGAGCCGGGCGACGAGGTTACCCGGGCGGTGGGTCTCGACCGCGATCTCCACGGCGTGACCGCGCGCGCGGAGCTCGCGCGCGACGGACGCCATCGGCTCGGCAGGGCCGGTCCACCATGCCGACGAGAGGAGCTCCAGGATCCGCACGGCCTATCGGCGCGTCGCCTCGAGCTTGTCGATGAGCTCGGTGGTGGAGTGGTCCTTCGGGTCGCCCGCCACCGCCACGCGCCCGCCGTAGCCGCGCACCTCGGCGGCCTCGGGGATCGTGTCGGGCGTGTAGTCCGTCCCCTTCACCTGCACGTCCGGGCGGAGCGCACGGATCACCGGGACGACGTCCTTCGAGTCGAAGAGGACGACGTGGTCGACACAGGCGAGCGCCTCGACGATCTCGGCGCGCTCGGCCTCGGGTACGACCGGCCGCCCCGGCCCCTTGTTCGCGCGGGTCGAGGCGTCGCTGTTCACCGCGACGACGAGCAGGTCCGCCTCGGCCTTCGCGCCCTGCAGGTAGCGGAGGTGTCCGACGTGGAAGAGATCGAACACCCCGTTCGCGAGCGCGACGGAGCGCCCCGCGGCGGTCGCGGCGGCGCGCAGGCGGGGGAGCTCGTCCAGGGTGAGGCGCTTCGAGGAGCTCACGCGTTGCCTCACGGGCGGAGGAGCTCCGCGGCGAGCTCCTCGCGCGAGACGGTGGCGGTGCCGGGCTTCTTCACCACGAGCGCACCGGCGACGTTCGCGAGGCGCGCGGCGGAGACCGGATCACCTCCGGCGGCGAGGCCGGCGCTGAACGTCGCCGCGACGGTGTCGCCGGCCCCGGTCACGTCGACGGCGTCCTGGCTCCCGTGCGCCGCGATGTGCACCGGCGGGAGCCCCTTTCGGAAGACGGACATCCCGTTCCGCCCGCGCGTTACGAGGAGCACCTCGCAGTCGACGCGCTTCAGCAAGGTGCGCGCGGCGCGCTCG
Source organism: Anaeromyxobacter sp. (assembly GCA_035456445.1). Lineage (GTDB taxonomy): Bacteria > Myxococcota > Myxococcia > Myxococcales > Anaeromyxobacteraceae > Anaeromyxobacter. The sequence goes on along the minus strand of DATIDF010000368.1, from coordinate 44,824 downwards.
AGCGCGCCCGGCTCCGAGAGCGGGACGCCGGACGCGGTCTCGAGCTCGACCTCGTTCGGCTTCACCATCGTGAGGCCGGTGTAGGCGCGCAGCGCGTAGCGCGAGTCCACGCACACGGGGACCCCCGTCTTCTTGAGCCTGCGGAGCGCCTCGATCGCGTCCGCGTGGACGGTGCCCGAGCCGTAGTCGCTCGCGAGGATCGCGCTCGCGCCCCTGCCCTGCTTCTCGAGCTCGCGGACGATGCGCTTCTGGACCACCGCCGGGAGCGGCTCGCGCGGCGAGCGATCGAGCCGGATCATCTGCTGGCGCCGGGTGGAGCGGCCGCCTGCGAGGATCCGGGTCTTCGCCTCGGTGGTCCGGCCGGGGACCCGGATGAGGCCGGACACGTCGATGCCGCCGCCCGAGAGCTCCTCGATCAGCGCCGAGCCGAGCGGGTCGTCGCCGACGACGCCGACCGCGCGCACCTTCACGCCGAGCGCGGCGAGGTTCTGGGCGGCGTTGCCGGCCCCGCCCGCCTTCAGCTCCGACGTCTCCCAGCGGACGATGAGGACGGGCGCCTCGCGGCTGATCCGCTCCGTCTCCCCGTACACGTACTCGTCCGCGACGAAGTCGCCGACCACCACCACCTCGGCACGGTCGAACGCGGGGAGCAGGCCGGCGAGCGAGGGCAGGACGTTCTCTCGGGGGCGGCGCACGCGCGTTTCCTACCGCGCGCCATCCGCGCGCGTCAATGAAGCCGCCGTTGCCGCCGAGCCCGCGCCCTCGCCCTCCGGACGCGTCTTCCACCTGCGGTGCAGCCAGTACCAGCGGTCGGGGTGCAGGCGGACGAACCGCTCGAGCCGGTCGTTCAGGTCCTGCATGAACGCGAGCGCGTCGGCGTCACGGTCGCCGGTGTCGGGCGGCACGAGCGGCCCCTCGATGACGACCTTGTGGCGCCCGTCGCCGAGCGGCACGGACAGGACGAACACGACGGCCGCCCCGGTCCGCATCGCGAGCAGCGCCGGGGTCGCCGCGGTCGCGGCCGGGACGCCGAAGAAGCTCGGGAAGATGGCGCGGCGGCGGGGCTGGTTCTGGTCGATGACGTAGCCGAGGACCCGGCCCGCCTTGAGGGAGCGGATCGCGGCCGCGAGCGTGTTGCCCTTCGTGACGACGAGGTCCTCGACCCCCGCCCGGAGCCGGGCCTTCCGCCAGACGTCGTTCGCGCCGGACTTGCCCATCGGGCGCGAGATCATCGTGATCGGCACCCCGCGCAGCGTGTGCGCCGCGGCGAGCACCTCGAAGTTACCGAAGTGCGCGGTCGCCGCGATGACGCCCTTGCCGCGCGCGCGCGCCGCCTCGTACCGATCCCAGCCCTCATAGAGGAAGATCCGCTCGAGCTCCTCGCGCCGGAGCGACGGCACGCGGAAGAAGTCGGGGATCATCCGGCCGAGGTTCAGGTAGGTGCGGCGCGCGATCTCCCTTCGCTCCGCCTCGCTCTTCTCGGGGAACGCGAGGCGCAGGTTGTCGAGCACGACCCTCCGGCGGATGTGGCTCGCCCAGGCGAGCCAGCCGAGCGCGGCGCCGAGCGCGGCGACGACGCGAGGGGGGAGGCGGGCGAAGATCCAGCCGAGGAGGCGCATGCGGTTCACCCTGCGCTGCGGGAGGGAGCGGCGCCACGCGCGAGCGCGGCGTCGAGGGCTCGGGCGAGGAGCTCCTCGCCGTGGACGACCTCGGCCTCTATGCGGACCGCGCACAAGCGCGGATCCGCGGCGCGCGCCGGCGCGAGCCGGACGGCGTCCTTCTCGGTCATCACCACCCGCGCGCGAGCGTCGTCCGCCGCGCGCAGCGCGTCGTCGAGCTCGCGCTCCGTGAAGCGATGGTGATCCGGGAAGACGCGCTCTCCGACCACTTCGGCGCCGAGGTCGGCGAGCGTCCGCCGGAACGCGCCCGGGCGGGCGAGGCCGGAGACGGCGAGCACCCGGGCGCCACGCAGCGCGCCGCGGCCGAGGCTCCTCGCGAGCGTTCCGTCGACGACGTCCACGGGCGCGTGGCGCGACTCCACCGGCGCGCGGCCGGTCGCCTCGCGCGCGAGGGATCGCAGCGCTTCCAGCGCGGAAGCGTCCGCCTGATCCACGCGGGAGAGCCACACGAGCCCGGCGCGGGAGAGCGCCGCGCGCGGCTCGCGGTTCGGGCCGCGCGGCAGGAGGTGGCCGTTGCCGAATGGGTTCGCGGCGTCGAGCACGACCACGTCGAGATCGCGGGCGAGGGCGCGGTGCTGAAACCCGTCGTCGAGGACCAGCGCGTCGGCGCCGAGCGTCGCGACCGCCATCGTCGCGAGCGCGGCGCGGCGCGGCCCACAGAGCACCGCGACCCCGGGGAGCCGGCGCGCGAGGAGCGCAGGCTCGTCGCCCGCCTCGTCGCCGCCGAGCAGCACCCGCACGCCGTCCGAGACGATCCGCGCGTCCCCCCGTGACGCGCCGTAGCCGCGCGAGAGCACCGCCACGCGGCGGCCCCGCGCGGCGAGGCGCGCGGCCACCGCGATCGCGGCGGGGGTCTTCCCCGCCCCGCCGACCGCGACGTTGCCGATCGACACGACCGGTGCGCCCGCCCGGGCCTGGGCGAGGAGCCCGCGATCGTAGAGGACGCCGCGCGCCGCCGCCCCAGCGCGGAAGAGCCCCTCGGCGAGGAGGAGCGGCGCGAGCAGCGCCGCCGCGCCGGGCGCGGCGCGCGGGGCCCACCAGATCCGCTCGACGAGGCTCATGGGCGCAGCAGCTCGCGGGACGCGGCGAGCACGGCCTCGGGCGCGAGGTCGCGCAGGCAGCGGTGGTGACCCTCGGGGCAGTAGTCGCCGCCGTGGTTGGAGCAGGGCGCGCAGGCGAGCGAGAGCGACAGCGCCCGCCCCGGCGCGGGCGGCCCCCAGCGCGTCGCAGAGGTCGGGCCGAAGATCGCGAGGACCGGCGTGCCGACCGCGGTGGCGAGGTGCACCGGCCCCGAGTCGCAGGCGACGAGGAGGCGGACCCGAGCGAGCGCGGCGGCGAGCGCGTCGAGCGGCAGGAACGAGAGATCGGCGGCCACCTTCGAGCGGGCGGCTGCGCGAAAGGCGGCGAACGCGTCGCGGTCGGGCGGCCCGCCGCAGAGGACGATCCGGTGCCCGTCCCGGGCGAGCGCGTCGGCGACCGCGGCGAACCGCTCCGCCGGCCAGCGCTTCGTGGCCCAGCGCGCGCCGGGGGCGACGGCGACGATCGGCCCGTCCACGCCGGCGAGCGCGTCCGCCGCGAGCGCGCGCGCCTGCGCCGAGAGCGCGACCTTCGTCCGGCCGGGCTCGGTGATGCCGAACGGCGCGAGCGCCTCGGCGTAGAGACGCGTCTGGTGCGCGCGCACGAGCGGGGGGTCCGAGCCGAACACGGACCGGATGGCCTGGAGCGCGGAGCGCCGGCGGAACGTCGCGCGCGTCGGCGCCGCCGCGTGGGCGACGAGCGCGCTCCGAGGCTTGTGCTGCAGATCGATCGCGACGTCGAACCGCCCGCGCAGGTGCGCGGAGAGACCCCACGCGCCGTTCACGCCGTCGCGCGAGAGCCGGTGAACGCCCGCGAGCTCCGGGAGGCCCTCGAGGAGCGGCGCGTAGAGCCCGTCGGTCACCCACTCGATGCGCGCCTGCGGGAAGCGCCGGCGCAATGGCTCGAGGACGCTCGTCGCGAGGACGACGTCTCCGAGCGCGCTGTAGCGCACGACGAGGATGCTCGCTGGATCCGTCACGCCACCGCCGTCTTGCCCCGGGGGAGCATCGAGAGCATGTGCTCGACGTTGCGCGCGCTCGCGCCGCGGATGGAGGTCACCGACCCGCGCGCGAGCGCCCCGAGCTCCTCGAGCTGATCCGGCCGGGAGAGCAGCTCCTCGGCGACCTTGAAGAGCTGGTCGGGCGAGGCGACCTGGATCCCGCCCCGCCCCTGCAGCACCTGCACGGAGTCCTTGAAGTTCTCCATGTGGGGCCCGAAGAGCACGGGCTTCCCCTGCGCCGCGGGCTCGAGCACGTTCTGCCCGCCGCGCGTGACGAAGCTCCCGCCCACGAACACGAGCGTCGCGAGCCGGTAGGCGATGGAGAGCTCCCCGATCGTGTCGAGGATCGTGACCTGGGCGTGGCCCGCGGCGGCGCCGCCGCTCCGGAGGCGCACGGCGAGGCCCGCCTCCGCTGCGAGCGCCATGATCTTGCCGGAGCGCTCGACGTAGCGAGGCGCCACGACGAGCTGGAGAAGCGGGTAGCGCTCGAGGAGCCCCTTGTACACGCCGAGCACGAGCTCCTCCTCGCCCTCGTGCGTGGAGCCGGCCATGAGGACCGGCGCGGCCCCCTCGAGCCCCATCTCCGCGCGCAGCGCCTGCTCCTTGCCCTGCGCGCCGTCGAGCACGAGCGCGTCGAACTTGGTGTTCCCCGTCACCCAGACGCGATCGGGCGCGGCGCCGAGCGCGAGCGCGCGCTCCGCCTCCTCGTCCGAGCGCATGAGGAAGCAGTCGATCCGCCGGAGCGGGTTGCGGATGGCGCGGAACAGCGCGCGGTACCGCGAGAGCTTCGCCGGGTTGAAGCGGCCGTTCGTGAGCGCGATGCGAACGCCCGCCTTCCGGGCGGCGCGGATGAGGTTCGGCCAGATCTCGGTGTACTCGAGGACGAGCAGGTCGGGGCGGAGCGCGGCGACGGCGCGGCGGGTGGCGCCGAAGAGATCGTAGGGGGCGTACAGGACCACGTCCGCCTCGGCGAGCTTCTTGCGCGCCATCTCGAGGCCGCTGTTCGTGATCGTCGTGACGATGATGCAGGAGCCCGGCAGCCGCCGCTTCAGCTCCCCCATCATGGGCTGCAGGGAGAGGAGATCGCCGGCGCTGGCGCCGTGCAACCAGATGCGCGGGCTGCCCCGGCCGAGCTCGAGCCCGCGCCGGTAGAGGCCGAGCCGCTGAGCGATGCCGTGCCGGAGCTTCGGGTGCGTGAGCAGCACGGGAAGCGTGACGACGAAGAGCGCGTAGCTCGCGATGACGTAGACGAGGTGCAGGACGGAGCCTCTGTGGGGCGCTTTTACTCGATACGCAAGGGGTTCGTGAAGATCCACGGGCGTCCGTCGATCCGCGCCTCGACTCGATAGTCGCCGGGCGGGCACGGGCCGTCGCAGCGGAACGCAGCGCCGTCGGCCCCGGGAGCGAGCGCGCCTGCCGGTCGCCCGTCGCGGACGAGCGCGAAGCTGGCGTGCGGCTCGGGCGGCGCGCCGAGCGACAGGACGATCGTCCTCGCGTCGGACCGGGAGAGCCGCACGTGCCTGGCCGGCGCGACGCCGTCGAAGACGCAGGCCGCGCTGCCGTCGAGGAGCGCCGCGGTCACCGCTCGCGCGTCCGCGTCCGCGTCGCCGCTGCGCTCCACCGGCACTCGCATCGAGAACGCCTCGAATGCCGCGCGATACCCCGGATAGCCGTGCGCGTCGGCCGAGCAGAGCAGCACCCTCCGGTCGCCGGCGTCGCGGGCCGCGCGGCGCTCCTCGTCGAATCGCGCGAGCTCGTCCGAGGGATCGTCGGACAGCGCGAGCACCGCGACCGCGCCGTCCCAGGGCAGCGCCGCCGCGGCGCGGACGACCTTGCCGGCGTCGCGGTCGGTCACCACCCGGTACCAGGCGGTGTCGTTCGAGACGACCTCGAACCCGCGCCACGGTCCCCTGCCCCAGCCGGTGAAGGGTCGCCGCGGGTGGAACGGGTGCGCGAGCACCGCCTGCCCCCCGAGCGCCGCGATCGCGCCGAGCGGATCCGTGTCGCGCTCCTCGCGCGTGAGCGCGCGCGACACCCCGAGCGCCACGACGTGGCCGTAGGGCGTCGAAACCTCCGTCGCGGGCACGACGAGGACTCCGTCCAGGTACTCGGGGCGCTCCGGGGTGCGGACGTTGTGCTCCGTCACCACGATGAAGTCGAGGCCGGCGTCCCTCGCCGCCAAGGCGACCTCGGCGAGTGTCCCGCGGCCGTCGCTGGCGGTGGTGTGGATGTGGTACGCGCCGCGCAGCCCGCCCCACGCGGCGCCGGCGTGCCCGGCAGCGGATCGCCTGATCGCGCGGTCCCGCAGCGACACGGCCCCGAAGCCCGCGTAGCCCGCGACGAGGAGGACGACCGCGGCGAGAAGGATCCGCCTCAAGCTCAGCCCGCGCTCGCGCGCGCCCCCGCGCGCGCCTCGCCCTCGAAGATGCGGTGGAGGCGCGCGTACTCGCCCCCGCCCGAGACGAGCTCCTCGTGCGTCCCCCGCTCGACCACGCGGCCCCCGGAGAGCACCACGATCCGGTCGGCGTTCCGCACCGTCGAGAGCCGGTGCGCGATGACGAGCGTCGTGCGGCGGCGGACGCCGTCGAGCGACATGAGCGAGTCGAGGGCGCGCTGCACCTCGCGCTCGCTCTCCGCGTCGAGCGCGCTCGTCGCCTCGTCGAGCACCAGGATCGGCGCGTCCTTGAGGAACGCGCGGGCGATCGCGATCCGCTGCCGCTGGCCGCCGGAGAGGAGGACGCCCTTCTCGCCGACGCGGGTGTCGTAGCCTTGCGGCAGCGCCTGGATGAACCCGTGCGCCTGCGCGAGCCGCGCCGCGCGCTCCACCTCGTCGAGCGAGACCTCCGGCCGGCCGTAGGCGATGTTCGCGCGGATGGTGTCGTTGAAGAGCACGGTCTCCTGGGTCACGAGCGCGAGCTGGGCGCGCAGGCTCTCGAGCGTCACCTCGCGAACGTCCTTGCCGTCGATGGTGATCCGGCCGGAGACGACGTCCCAGAAGCGCGGCAAGAGGTTCGCGACGGTGGTCTTGCCGCCGCCCGACGCGCCGACGAGCGCGACCACCTCGCCCTTGCGGATCTCCAGATCGAGGCCGTGGAGCACCGGCCGGTCGCCGTACGCGAACGAGACCCGCTCGTAGCGGATCGCCTCCGAGAACGGCGCGAGGAGGTCCCGGCCATCGTCCGGCACCGCGCTCGGCGTGTCGAGGATCTCGAAGATGCGGTCGCCCGCGGCAGCGCCCTGCATCGCGATCTGCCCGACGCGCCCGAGCTGCTTCACCGGCGTATAGAGGAGGAGCACGGCCGCCACGAAGGAGAAGAACTTCCCCGGCTCGAGCTCGCCGGCGAGGATCCGCCCGCCGACCCACCAGATCGCGGCCGCGAGCCCGGCGGCGCCCATGATCTCCATGAGCGGCGAGGAGAAGGCGCGGACGAGGTAGCTGCGGCGGAGGATCCGGATGAGCTTGCGGTTCGCCTCCGAGAACCGCTCCGACTCCCAACGCTGCATCCCGTACGCCTGCACGACCCGCATCCCGCTCACCGCCTCCTGCACCATCTCGGAGAGCTCGCCCGCGGTGGACTGGGCGTGCCCGGTCACGCGCTTGAGGCGCTTCGCGAGCCGCACGACCGGCAGGAGCGTCAGCGGCACGGCGCCGAACGCGACGAGCGACATGCGCCAGTCGAGGACGAAGCAGGAGACGAGCATGACGACCACCGTGAGCCCGTCGCGCAGGTAGCTCGGGATCGCGTTCGAGACGGCGGTCTCGACGGAGAGCACGTCGGCCGAGAAGCGCTGGAGGATGTCGCCGGAGTGGCGGGTCGCGTAGAAGGTGGGCGAGAGCCGCAGCAGGTGATCGAACAGCGCGCGGCGCACGTCGGCGACCATTCGCTGCCCGACCATCCCCATGAGGTAGAACTGGCCGAAGTACGCGACCCCCTTCACCGCGGCGAGCCCGACGATGATCGCGGGCAGCACGGCGAGGACGGCCGAGCGGTCGAGCCTCGCGAGCTTGCCGGCGAGGTCCCATGAGGCGGGCAGGAACCGACCGAGCCCCGCCAGGGCATTCGGGTCCCCGCGGAACAGGAACTCGAGGGTCGGCCCGAGCATGTACACGTAGGCCGCCGTCGAGAGCGACAGGACCGCCATGCACAGGATCGCGGCGGCGAGCGTGAGCTTGTACGGCGCTGCGAAGCGGAGAAGTCTCAGGTACGAGCGCAAGGCGCGGCCATCCTATGCCAGAACGGCCGCGGACGGCAGGACGACGCGTCCCCTCCGGGGCGCCGGCCCTACCCTGCCGCTCGTCCGATCGCTCGCTCGCCCATCGAGCCCCATCGCCACCCCGCGCCGTAGCCGCTGATGGGGGGCAGGCGCAGGCGCCGGCCGGTCCGGACCGGCACGGGGGGGGAGCTCACTCCTCGATGCCCTTCACCTTCCCCTCCGCCCGCCGCCTCTCGATGATCTTCTGCGCGATCGGCGGCGGGACCGGGTCGTAGTGCGACGGCTCCATCGTGAAGTAGCCGACCCCCTGAGTCAGCGAGCGCAGATCCGCATCGTAGGTCATCGCCTCTGCGTGCGGGCAGAGCGCACGGACGAGCACGCCGCGCGCGAGCGGCTCCATCCCCTGCACCTTGGCGCGGCGGCTGTTCAGATCGCCCATCACGGCACCGACGTACTCCTCGGGCACGCGCACTTCGAGCTTCATCACCGGCTCGAGCAGGATGGGCCGCGCCTCGAGCACCGCCTTCTTGAACGCCATCGACCCGGCGACCTGGAACGCCATGTCGGAGCTGTCCACGTCGTGATAGCTGCCGAACACGAGCCTCGCCGTGAAGTCGACCACCGGGTAACCCGCGAGCGGCCCCGACTGCAGCGCGCCGCGGATCCCCTTCTCGACGGACGGGATGAACTGCCGCGGGACGACGCCGCCGACGATCGCATCCTCGAACTCGAAGCCCTCCCCGCGCGCCTTCGGCGCGAGCTCCACGTGCGCGTCGCCGTACTGGCCGTGCCCGCCGGTCTGGCGCTTGAACTTTCCCTGCGCCTTCGCCGTGGTGGTGATCGTCTCGAGGTAGGCGGGATTCGGGGGCGCGAGCGTGATCTCGACGCCGTGCTTGCGCTTCACGCGCTCCACCGTGACCTCGATGTGCGCCTGACCCATGCCCTGGAGGAGCATCTCGCCGGTGTCCGGTGACCGGGCGAGCTCGAGTGCGGGGTCCTCCTCGATGAGCTTCTGGAGCGCCGCCGCCGCCTTGTCGTCACCGGTCTTCGCGTGGACCGCGTACGACACCGGCCGGGTGTGCTGCGCGAAGGGCGGGAGGACGATCGGCGCGGCGGGATCGCACAGCGTGTCCCCGGTGTGCGCGTCCTTGAGCTTCATGAGGACCACGAACTCGCCCGGGCCGGCCTCCGGGACCTCGGCCGTCTGCGCGCCGTCGGTCCGGTGAAGGTGGGCGACGCGCTCCTCGCTGCGCGTCCGCGGGTTCATGACGGTCGCGTCGTGCTTCAGCGTCCCCGAGAGGACGCGCACGTAGTCGATGCGCCCCGCGAAGTGGTCGATCGTCGTCTTGAACACCTGGCCGCAGAACGGCGCGTTCGGCGTCGCCGGGAGGGTCACGTCCTTGCCGGCGAGATCCTTCCCCTTCACCTCGTGCGCCTCCGGGCCGGGGAAGATCCGCACCGCGAGATCGAGCAGCTCGCGCACCCCGACGCCGCTCTTCGCGCACGCGCACGCGACGGGCAGGAGCCGCTGCCCCGCGGCGCCCGCCGCGATGCCGCGCGCGATCTCCTCCTCCGAGAGCGTCCCGCCCTCGAGGTACCTGCCGAGCAGGTCGTCGTCGGCCTCCGCAGCCGCCTCGACGAGCGCCGTGCGGAGCCGCTCGGCGTCGCCCGCGAGCTCCCCCGGGACGTCGGCCTCCTGGTACCGGCCCTTTCCGTCGTGCAGGTGCGCCTTCATCGACACGAGATCCACGAGGCCGGCGCACTTGCCGCCCGCGAGGATCGGGAGCTGCAGAGGGACCGGCTTCACCTTGAGCGAGGCCTCGAGGTCGGCGAGCGACTTCTCGAAGTCGGCCTGCTCGTGATCCAGCCGGGTGATCACGGCGATCGCCGGCCGGCCGGAATCCGCCAGCACGTCGAAGGTGCGCTCCGCCCGGTTGTGCGCGCCGTCGGCGGCCGAGATGGCGAGCACCGCGCCCTCGGTCACCTGCAGCGCCCACTCGACCTCGGTGAGGAACGCGGCGAAGCCCGGGCAGTCGAGCACGTGGAACGCGCGGCCGCCCTCCTCGAAGCTCTCCGGGTGGAGCGACAGCGTGAAGTTCCGCTTCTTCTCCTCAGGCTCCGCGTCGAGCCGCGAGGTGGAGCCCTCGGCCGGCGGGCGCTTCGGATCGGCGATGCGCCAGAGCGCCTCGACGAGGGCGGTCTTGCCCGCCCCGTCGGCGCCGATGATGGAGAAGGTGCGGATCACGCGGGAGTTGGCCATGTGGTGTCTCCGGCTCGCCGCGCCCCTCGGGCGCGGGCGTGTGGCTCAAGGATGCAACGAGACCGCTTCGCGGCGCCACGGGTTCTTCACCGGGCGGCAGGCGCGGCCCGAGCGGGTCGCGCCGGTTCGCCGCGCCCGCGGCCGAGCGGCCACGGCGTCCGGATCAGCTGTCCGACCCTGCCTTCGCGAGCTCCGGGAAGTCGTCCTGCCAGAACTCGAGCGGCCCGCGTGGCGCGCCGGGCCCGCGGGACTCCTCTCGGCGCCTGAGCTCGACCCGGCGGATCTTGCCGGAGACGGTCTTCGGCAGCTCGGAGAACTCGATGCGCCGGACGCGCTTGTACGGGGCGAGCCGGCGCCGCAGGAACCTGAAGATCTCGAGCGCGAGCTCGCGGTCGGGCGCGCGCCCTGGCTTCAGGATGATGAACGCCTTCGGGACGAGGCCGCGGACCGCGTCAGGGCTCGGCACGATCGCGGCCTCGGCGATCGCGTCGTGCTCGATGAGCGCGCTCTCGAGCTCGAACGGGCTGATGCGGTAGTCGGAGCTCTTGAAGACATCGTCCGCGCGGCCGACGTAGGTCACGTAGCCGTCGGCGTCGCGGCTCGCGACGTCGCCCGTGTGGTAATGGCCGTGACGCGTGGTGAACTCGTTCAGGTTCGGATCGTCCTCGTAGCCGGCCATGAGCCCCGCCGGGCGCGGATCGAGCGAGATGCACACCTCGCCCTCCTCGCGCGGCTCGCCCTCGTCGTCGAGCAGCGTGATCCGATACCCCGGCAGCGGACGGCCCATCGAGCCGGCCTTGAGCGGCTGCCCTGGCGAGTTGCCGATCTGGGCGGTGGTCTCGGTCTGGCCGTAGCCGTCGCGGATGGTGATTCCCCAGGCCTGCCGGACCCGCTCGATCACCTCCGGGTTGAGCGGCTCGCCGGCCGAGAGCGCCTCGCGCAGCTTCACGCGGTGGCGGCCCAGCTCCTCGAGGATGAGCATGCGCCAGACGGTGGGCGGCGCGCACATCGTCGTGATCTCGTGGCGCTCGAGGACCTCGAGCGTCGCGCGCGGCACGAAGCGCGCGAAGTTGTGCACGAACACCGTCGCGCCCGCGTTGAACGGCGCGAAGAAGCTCGACCAGGCGTGCTTCGCCCAGCCCGGCGACGACACGTTCATGTGCACGTCGCCCTCGCGCAGGCCGATCCAGTACATCGTCGAGAGGTGGCCCACGGGGTAGCTGCGCTGCGTGTGCACGACGAGCTTCGGCTTCGCCGTCGTGCCGCTCGTGAAGTAGAGCAGCACCGGATCGGACGACATCGTCTCGCCGTGGGGGATGAAGAGCGACGACTCGTCGTAGGCGAGCTCGAAGGGGAGCCAGCCGGGGACGAGCTCCCCGACCACGTGGCGAGTGAAGCCGCCGTCGACGGTGCGCAGCTTCTCCGCGCCGGCCGCGTCGGTGACGACGTGGCGCACGCGGCCGCGCTCGATCCGATCGACGAGGTCCTCCGGCGTGAGGAGCGACGTCGCGGGCACCACGCAGGCACCGAGCTTCATCGCCGCGAGCATCACCTCCCAGATCTGCACGCAGTTCGGCAGCATCATGAGGATGCGGTCGCCGCGCTCGACGCCGTGACGCCGGAAGTAGATCGCGACGCGGTTCGACCGCTCCGCCAGCTCCGCGTACGACAGGCGCACCTCGGCGCCGTATTCCTCGATGATGTGCAGCGCCGTGCGCGGGTTCGCGTCGGCGATGATGTCGAACCAGTCGAGCGCCCAGTTGAAGCGGTCCAGCGCGGGCCAGCGGAACTCGCGGTAGGCGGTCTCGTAGTCCTCGCGATGCTCCACGAGGAAGTCGCGGGCGCGGCGGAAGGTCTCCGTGGACGACATGCGGCCTCCTTCGGATGGGGAGGCCGAGTGTGTCAGACCCGGCGAGGCGTAGCGCGCGGACCGGGCGGGGCCCCTCGGGCGGGCGAAGATCTACTTGCCGAACAGGCGGCCGGCGAGCGCGTCGACGAGCCCGTCGAGCATGAACTGGATGCCGATCGCCACGAGGAGCAGGCCAGCGGCGCGCTCCAGGATGGCGAGGCCGGTCCGACCCAGCACCCGCTCGGTCCGCGTGGCGCCGGCCAGGATGACGTAGCTCCCCACTGCGGTCAGCGCGATCGCGACCAGCACCGGGAGGGCGTGCCACCAGGGGCCACCGCGCACGCGCGACATGAGGACGATGGCGGTCGCGATCCCGCCCGGCCCGGCGAGCAGCGGCATCGCGAGGGGGACGATGGCGATGTCCTCCTTGCCGGCGCCGGCCTCCACCTCACCCTCGGTGATGCGGGTCCTGGACGGCTGGGTGCGGATCATGTCGAGCGCGAGGAGGAGCAGCACGACGCCGCCCGCGATCTTGAACGCGCCGAGGCTGATGCCGAGGAGCTTGAACACCCAGGCGCCCGCGATCGCGAACACCGCGAGCACGAGGCCGGCGGCGACGGAGGCGCGGAGCGCGGTCACGCGCCGCTCCTCCGCGGTGTGCTCCCGCGTCATCGCGAGGAAGAACGGCACCGCCGAGAACGGATCGACGACGAAGAAGATCGCCGAGAACGACACGAGGCCGAGGCTGAGGAGCTCACCCATGAGGCGGCGCGAAGATACCGCGGGAGCCGGCGGCGCGGGGCTACTTCTCTCGGGCGTCGCGGGCGAACCCGGAGCGGCGGATCGACCACACCTTGCGCACCGCCTCGAGCACGATCCGCCGCGACATCTTCGACTGCCCCACCCGCCGGTCCGCGAACACGATCGGCACCTCGACGACGCGGAACCCGCGCCGCAGCGCGCGGTAGGTCAGCTCGATCTGGAACGCGTAGCCCGTGCACTCCACCGTGGGGAGGTCGATCGCCTCGAGCACCTCCCGCCGGAAGCACTTGAACCCGCCGGTGAGGTCGCGGACGCGCACGCCGAGGATCGTCCGCGCGTACAGGCTGCCGCCGCGCGAGATGAGCTTGCGACCGAGTCCCCAGTCGACGGTGCCGCCGCCCTTGACGTAGCGCGAGCCGAGCACGAGGTCCGCGTCGGTGCGGGCGCGGCCGAGCAGGATCGGCAGGTAGCGCGGGTCGTGCGAGAAGTCGGCGTCCATCTCGAGCACGTACGCGTAGCCGCGCGCGAGCGCCCATTCGAAGCCGGCGAGGTAGGCCCGCCCGAGCCCCTGCTTCCCGGCGCGGTGGAGCACGTGGACGCGCGGCTCGCGGGCGGCGATCTCGTCGGCGAGCCGCCCGGTGCCATCGGGCGAGTCGTCGTCGATGACGAGCACGTCCACGTCGGGAGTGGCGGCGAGGATCCCCGCGACGATCGGGCCGAGGTTCTCCCGCTCGTCGTAGGTGGGGAGGCACACGAGCGCGGGGCGCTGCTCCGTCACGACATGACCCCCACCACCTCCTCGGCCACCCGCCGGGGCGCGCCGGGCTCGCCGAGCGAGTCGCGCACCTCTCGCAGCCCGGCGAGCTGCGCGTCGCGCACGGCGCGATCGCCCAGGAGCTTCTCGATCTCCCCCGCCATCCGCTCGGGGCTCGCCTCGCCCTGCAGGAGCTCCGGGACGACGCTCCGGCCGGCCAGGATGTTCACGAGCGCGAAGTGCGCGATGCGGACGAGGACCCTCGCGAGCGCGTACGTGAGCCAGGAGAGGCGGTAGACGACGATCATGGGCCGGAGCATCATCGCCGTCTCGAGCGTGGAGGTGCCGCTCTTCACGATGGCGGCGTCGCTCGCGCCGACCACCTCCTCGGTGCGCCCGTCGACGAGCTTCACCTCGATCGTGCTGTGCTGCGCGAGGTACGGCTCGAGCGCCGCCCGCGGCAGCGTCGGTGCGACCGGGACGACGAACTGCGCGTCCGGGTGGACGGCCTTGATCCGCTCGGCCGCCTCGAGCATCGGCGCGAACAGCCGCTTCAGCTCGGAGGGGCGGCTGCCCGGCACGAGCGCGACGGTGGTGCGCTCGCGCTCGAGACCCAGCGCGGCGCGGTAATGGGCCGGCGCGTCCGGCGGTGGGCGCTCGGCGAACGGGTGGCCGACGAAGCGCGCGTGGACGCCGGTGCCCTCGTAGCAGCGCGGCTCGAAGGGGAGGATGCAGAGCATCCGATCCACCACCTTGGCGATCTTCCTCGCCCGGCCCTTCCGCCACGCCCAGATGGTCGGCGACACGTAGTACACCACCGGGATCCCGAGCTTCTTGAGCTTCGCGGCGAGGCGGAGGTTGAAGTCCGGGAGATCCACGAGCAGGGCCGCCTTCGGGCGCCGCTCCGCGGCGGCGCGCGCGAGCGTCCGCAGGATGCCGAGGATCCGCGGCAGCCGCGGGAGCACCTCTGCGAAGCCCATGACGGAGATCTCCTCCGCGGGGGCGAGCGGCTCGAGCCCCGCCGCGCGGAGCCGCGGCCCACCGACGCCGAAGGCGTGGATCCCGGGCCGCAGCTTCCCGATCTCCTCGAGCGCGCGCGCCGCGTGCAGGTCTGCGCTCGCCTCGCCGGCGACGATCAGGATCTCCTCTGCCAAGCCGGCGGGTCATAGCACGCACGTACCGGTGCTCCAACGCCAAGAGGTCGTGAATCGATCCCCGGACCGAGCCAGGCGGCCGAGACGCGAGCCGCGCGAGGCGCGACGACCGAGCCTGCCCGGGGGTATGTGAGGGAGGAGCAACGAAGCGATGCGACGCGGATCGGCCGCCCCGGCGACGAGAGCGGATTGTTTCACGGCCTCTTTAGGGCCAGGGTGGGAGGCCCGGCGCCACGTGGAGACGGTGGAGCGCAGCGGAGGAGCGGCTAACATGGCGGGCGTGCCCCTCCTCCGCCGCAGGCCCCGCACGCGCACCGAGATCGTCGCCGCGGCCGATCGCGCCCGCGCGCGCGGACGGATCCGGAAGGCCGTCGCCGGCTACCGCGAGGCGCTCGCCGCCGACCCGGAGGACGCTTCCCTGAACGTGAAGATCGCGCCGTTGCTCGCGCGGCTCGGTGAGGGTGCCGAGGGCGCACGGTGCTTCCGGCGCGCCGCGGAGCGCCACCTCGCGGCCGGGTTCACCGATCGCGCCGCCGCGGTCTGCGCGAACGCCGCCGGTGTGTTTCCGCTCGACCCGGGGTTCCGCAGGGAGCTCGCGCGACTTCATGCGCTGCGCGGGCGTCGCGCCGATGCGGTCGGCGCGCTCGTGGACGGCGGCCGCGTGCTCGCGGCCGCGCGGCAGCGCGCGGCGGCCACCTCCCTCCTGCGCGCCGCGCTCGAGCTCGAGCCCTTGCATGTCGAGGCGCGGCTCGCGCTCGCGCCGATCCTCGCCGCCGAGGGGGAGCGCGAGCAGGCGCGCGCGCTGCTCCGCGCGCTCGAAGGGCAGACCCGCGGGCGGGACCTGCGCCGGGTACGGTGGGCGGCGTTCCGTCTTTCGCCATCCCCCGGCGCGCTGTGGCGGTGGGTCACCGCCTCGTTCGCGGGAGGCGGCGCGACCTCCCGCGGGTCCGGCGCACGGCGCTAGTCCATCTTGTCATTTGCGTCCGCCCCGCACCCCATGGTGGAGTGCGACCGAATGACACATGGGGGGCGCAGCGTCAGGGGCGAGCTGCCCTGGCTCGGGGTGTCGGTCTGCGGCATCCTGGCCGCGCACGCCTTCTCGCACTTCGTCATTCACCGCGGCGCGATCCTCGCCGCCATCGCCGCGGGTGGAACGGTCCCGGGGTGGATGTGGGGCGCCCTGTTCGCGCCCGAGCTCCTCGCCTGCTTCATCGTGGGCTGGCGACTGTCGTCGTGGCCTCAGGTGATCGTGTACGCGGTCACCGCCGCGTTCGCTCGCCAGGCGTCCGAGATCGCGCTCCACCTCGCCGGCGACGCAGGGCACGCGCTCGAAGGCCCGCGCTCGGTGGTCCTCGCGGCTCCCGTCGTGGTCCTCGTCTACGCGCTGCTCCTCGGGCTCGCCTCGGCGACCGGCCGTCAGGATCGGCAGCTCGACCGCGCCTAGCCGCGGTCGGTATCGAGGGGAGAGCCGCGACCCGTTCCGCGCCCGCCCCTCACCGGTCCGCGCCGCGGGACGAGCTCTCTTCGTGAGCCGGCTCCTGCCGCTCCGCAGGGGCGGCGTGACAATGACCGGAGGCGCGGCTAGACACCCCTCGTGCCCCCTGGCCCCCTTCAGCGCGCGGGCGCGCCCGGAGCCACGGATCCCGACCCTCCCCGCACCTCACGCTGGCGGCGCCGCCTTCCGTGGTCCCCGGGCCGCATCGTCGCCGCCTACGGCCTCCTCGCCGCGCTGTGGGTCGCCCTCTCGGACCGGGCGATTGAGGCGCTGGGCGGCGGCCGCGCCGGCGCGACGCTCCAGACCGCCAAGGGCATCGTGTTCGTGGCGGCCACCTCGGCGATGCTGTACGCGCTCATCGGCCGCCGCGAGCGCAGCCTGCGCACCCGCGGCGCCGAGATTCGCGCCACCATCGAGAGCATGGCGGACGCGGTGCTCGTCGTGGACACGCGCGCCCAGATCGTCGAGGTGAACCAGGCCGCCGCCGAGCTCCTGCGGGTCGGCGCGCGCACGGAGCTGCTCCAGCCGCTCGCCGAGTGGGGGCGGCGCTTCCAGCTGCGTTACCTCGACGGCTCGCCGGTCCCGCTCGAGCGGTTCGCCACCATTCGCGCCCTCGCGGGCGAGCGCGTGCCCGCCTACGACGCGATCGTGCGCGCCGCCGACGGTCGCGACGTGTTCCTCTCCGTCACGGCCTCCCCCGTGCTCCTACCCGGCGGGCGAACCGAGCTCGCAGTGACGGTCCTGCGCGACGTCTCCGCCGCGCGGAGGCTGGACGAGCTCCGCGACGAGTTCCTCTCCACGGCCGCGCACGAGTTCAAGACGCCTCTCGCCGTCATCAAGGCCTACGCGCAGCTGCTCCAGAAGCGCGATCCTGCGGAGGCCGAGCCGCTCGTCGTCATCCAGCGGCAGGTGGACCGGCTGAACCGGCTGGTCCAGCACCTCCTCGATACGACGCGGCTGCGCCTCGACGGCCGCGAGGGGCAGCTGCAGCGGTTCGATCTGGGCGCGCTCTCGCAAGAGGTCATCGAGAGGATGCGCGCCTCGGCGCCAGCCCACGACATCACGGTCTCATCGGTGGCGGCCGCGCCGGTGCACGCCGATCGCGAGCGGCTCGCCCGCGTCATCACGAGCCTCGTCGACAACGCCGTCCGCTTCTCCCCGCGTGGCGGCCCCGTCTCCGCGCAGGTCGATGCCCGCGATGGCGAGGCGATCTTCTCGGTGGAGGATCACGGCCTCGGCATCCCGGAGGAGCGCCAGGCGCGGATCTTCGAGCGCTTCTACCGCGCCCACGCGGGCACTCCCCAGGACTACGGTGGGCTCGGGCTGGGCCTCGACATCAGCCGCGAGATCGTGGCCAGGCACGGCGGGCGGATGTGGTTCGAGAGCACCCCGGGCAACGGCTCCACCTTCCACTTCAGCGTGCCGCTCGCGAAGGAGACCCCGTGACCGCGCGAAGCGTGCTCGTCGTCGAGGACGATCCCGACCTCCTCGCGCTGCTCGAGATGATCCTCCAGGACGCCGGCCACTCGGTGCGCACCGCGCCCGAGGGCGCCGCGGCGCTCGCGCGGGTCGCCGAGGAGATGCCGGGCGCGATCCTCCTCGACATGCGCATGCCCGGCATGAACGGCTGGGACTTCGCGCACGAGTTCCGCGCTCGCTACGGCCGCGCCTGCCCGATCGTCGTGGTGACGGCCGCGGAGAACGCCAGGGCCCGCGCCGAGGAGATCGGCGCCGAGGGGTGGCTCTCGAAGCCGTTCGAGATCGAGGACGTGCTCGAGACGGTGGCGCGGCACCTCGCCAGCGCGTCCTCGGCGCCGCGCTGACCACCCCGCTTCCACGTCTGCAACCCGAAGGGCCTCGCGAAGCTCTCGATCCGGAGTGCGGGCGGTGGCGTTACGGGAAGAGCGTGAACCGCAATCCGCCCTCGAAGAGAGGCTGGAAGTCGCGGTTCGCGATCGAGCGCTCCGGCAGCCCCTGCTCGTCGATGCGCGTGTACGTCGTCCATGACACGCCGCCGTAGAACCCGACGCCGAACACCGGGTTCGAGCGGAAGTCGACGCCGCCCATGAGCCGAACGATCTCGTGGCCCGTGTAGGTGACGACCTCGTGGCCATGGTCGTCGTCGGTCGAGACGTTCGCGACCGCGAAGCCGGAGCCCACGGCGAGCCACTTGCCGACGGGCGCGGTGGCGCCCCAGGTGTGCCGGAGCAGCAGCCCGAGCTTTGCCGTGGTGGACATGCAGTCGAGCCCGGCCACCGAGCAAGCCGCCCGGTACACGTCGCCCGCGTCGCCCACGCCGATGTCGAGATACAGGCCGAGGCCGATGGCCGGCGTGAGTCGCGCACCGCCCTCGAGCCAGATCCCGAGCTGTCCCTCGAGCACGTCCCCCGTGTCGACGCCGTCGCCCATGTCACCGCCGAAGCCGATCCCGCCCAGGCCCAACGAGGCGTACACAGGCAGGATGGGCGCAAAGCCACGCGGCTGCGGCGGCGGCGGAGGCGCTACGGGGGGGCCCGGCGGCGGGTATGCGGGCGGCGGACGCGGCGGGTACGGCCCGCGCCGGACGGATACCGAGCCGTCGGCGTACTCGATCCGCGCGACGTCACTCGAGTGGTAGCGACGCATCGTCCCGTCGGGCAGCTGGATCGTCACGCCCCCGCCCGGCAGCTCCTCGATCACGCGCCCGCGGACGCGGCCGCCCTGCGCGAGGAACACGGTGTCGAGTCGACCGTTCACCGGTGGACGGGCGGCCTGCGTTCCCGCCGCACCGGGAGCAGGCGGCGACTGCGCGGGGCTCGCCTGCTGCGCTCCATTGCCGCGCTCGATGCGCACGATCGCGTCCGGGTCGAAGCGCCGCAGCGTCCCGTCCTCGAGCTTCAGGGTCACGCCCTGCGTCGGGCTCTCCTCGATGATCGTGCCCGTGAGCCGGGTGCCGTCCTTCGTGACCAAGACGTCTTGCGCGGGCGCGGCGGCGAGGGCCGCCGCGAGCAGGATCGCGAGCATGTGCTTCCTCCGGCGGACGATGTCGTCCGGGCCGTCCCACCACACAAGCGACAAGCGTGCCGGTCTCCCCGCCGGGGCCTGCGCAAGCGCGTGGCGGGTGGAACGACCGTGCTAGCACGCGACATCGCTCGCGTTTCGTCGCAGCGTCCCGACCGCGCTCCGGCACGCGCGCCGGGCGCACGGCGGGCCGTCCCTGTGGATGCACGGCTCGCGTGTCGCAACGGATTCACGCCGGTGCGACGCCGGCTCACGTCGTTCCCGGGTCGATCCACCGTCGCACGGGCGGCGGCTCGTAGCGCTCGAAGGCGCCGAGCAGCGACTCGACATCCCCGTCGACGAGGACGAGCTGGCGGTGCTCCGGGCGCAGGAAGCCCTCCGCGACGGCGTGATCGAAGTACGCGACGAGCGGACGGTAGTAGCCCTCGACATCGAGGAGCCCGCACGGCTTCGCGTGCAGGCCGAGCTGCGCCCAGGTCAGGATCTCGGAGAGCTCCTCGAGCGTGCCCATCCCGCCCGGCAGCGCGACGAACGCGTCGGAGAGCTCGTTCATCTTCGCCTTCCGTTCGTGCATCGATGCGACCCGGTGCAGTCGCGTCAGCCCGCCGTGCGCGAGCTCCCTGGCCTCGAGCGCCCGCGGGATGACGCCGTCCACCTCTCCGCCGGCCTCGAGCGCGCTCGTCGCCACTGCGCCCATGAGCCCCACGCTCCCGCCGCCGTAGACGAGGCCGAGCCCGCGACGCGCGAGCGTCCTGCCGACCTCACGTGCGATCTCGAGGTAACGGCCGTTCGATCCCGGCGCGGAGCCGCAGAACACGCAAACGCGTCTCATGCGCGCAAATTAACGGACCAGTCCGGGCCAATAAGGGCCCCACTCGGGACTAGCATACCCTCGCGTGGTCTGGCACCGTGTCGCCCACAATGTCGACCTCCGTGAGTTCTGTGTCCGCGCCCCGCGCTTCGCGCCTGGGCGCGCTGTGGAGCAGCGCCATCGGTAAGAAGGCGCTCATGGCCGTGACGGGGATCGTGCTGTTCCTGTTCGTCCTCGGTCACATGATCGGCAACTGGCAGGCCTTCCAGGGTGCCGAGAAGCTCGATCACTACGCGGAGCTCCTCCGCATCTCCATGCCGTTCCTCTGGTTCGTGAGGATCGTGCTGCTCGTCGCCGTGCTCGTGCACGCGGTGGCGGGGATCCAGCTCTGGTCAGAGCGTCAGCGCGCGCGGCCCGTCGCCTACCAGGACTTCCGTCCGGTGGTGTCCTCGACGGCGTCGCGCACGATGATCTGGAGCGGGCTCCTCATCCTGGGCTTCGTCGTGTACCACCTGCTCGATCTCACGATCGGCGTGGTTCACCCGAACTTCCAGCCTGGCCGCGTGTACCTGAACCTCGTCGCGAGCCTGTCGCGCGGGATCGGGTTCACGATCTACCTGGTCGCGATGATCGGGCTCGGTTTCCACCTCTGGCACGGGCTCTACTCGATGTTCCAGTCGCTCGGCATCAGCAACCGCGGCATCTCGCCGACGATCCAGAAGTTTGCGATCGCGGCCGCCGTGATCCTGACGCTCGGGTTCTCCGCCGTTCCGCTGGCCGTCATCGTCGGCCTCGTGGGGTGAACAAAGACATGCCGCTCGACGCCAAAGTCCCTTCGGGGCCCATCGAGAGCAAGTGGCAGAAGCACAAGTTCGACATGAAGCTCGTCAACCCGGCGAACAAGCGAAAGCACCGGGTCATCGTCGTGGGCACCGGCCTCGCCGGCGGCGCCGCGGCGGCGTCCCTGGGTGAGCTCGGGTTCGAGGTCCTGAACTTCTGCTTCCAGGACACGCCCCGTCGCGCGCACTCGATCGCCGCGCAGGGCGGCATCAATGCCGCGAAGAGCTACCAGAACGACGGCGACTCGGTGCAGCGCCTGTTCTACGACACCATCAAGGGCGGCGACTTCCGCGCCCGCGAGGCGAACGTCTACCGCCTCGCCGAGGTGTCGGTGAACATCATCGATCAGTGCGTCGCTCAGGGCGTGCCGTTCGCCCGTGAGTATGGCGGCGCGCTCGCGAACCGCTCCTTCGGCGGTGCGCTCGTCTCCCGCACGTTCTACGCGCGCGGCCAGACCGGGCAGCAGCTCCTGCTCGGCGCCTACCAGGCGCTGCAGCGGCAGGTGGCGGCTGGCACGGTGAAGCAGTTCGTCCGTTACGAGATGCTCGACCTCATCGTCGTCGAGGGCCGGGCGCGCGGCATCGTCGTTCGCGACCTCGTCAACGGCGCCGTCTCGTCGTACGTCGCCGATGTGGTCGTCCTCGCGACCGGCGGCTACGGCAACGTCTTCTACCTGTCGACGAATGCCAAGGGCTCGAACGCCACCGCGATCTGGCGTGCGCACCGCAAGGGGGCGTTCTTCGCGAACCCCTGCTACACGCAGATCCACCCGACCTGCATCCCGAAGTCGGGCGACTACCAGTCGAAGCTCACCCTGATGAGCGAGTCGCTCCGAAACGACGGGCGTGTGTGGGTGCCGAAGTCGCCCGGCGACAAGCGTGCGCCGGACCAGATCCCCGAGTCCGATCGCGACTACTACCTCGAGCGGATCTACCCGACCTACGGCAACCTCGCGCCGCGCGACGTCTCCTCCCGCCAGGCGAAGAACGTCTGCGACGAGGGGCGCGGTGTCGGCCCCGGCGGCCTGGGCGTCTACCTGGACTTCCGCGACGCCTTCAAGCGGCTCGGCCGGAAGGTCATGGACGAGCGCTACGGGAACCTGTTCGAGATGTACGAGCGGATCACCGGCGAGGACCCGCACGACGTCCCGATGCGCATCTACCCCGCCGTCCACTACACGATGGGCGGCCTCTGGGTGGACTACAACCTCATGTCGAACCTCCCCGGCCTGTTCGTCGGGGGTGAGGCGAACTTCTCGGATCACGGCGCGAACCGGCTCGGCGCGAGCGCGCTCATGCAGGGACTCTCGGACGGCTACTTCGTCCTGCCCTACACGGTCGGCGACTACATCGCCCGCGGCGGAATCGCGAAGATCGACACCTCTCACCCGGCCGTGAAGGACGCGGAGCGAGAGGTGAACGAGCGCACGAAGCGGCTCCTGTCGATCGGCGGCACGAAGAGCCCCGACCAGCTCCACCGCGAGCTCGGCAACGTGATGTGGACGGACTGCGGCATGGCGCGCTCGAAGGACAGCCTCACGCACGCCCTGTCCGTCATCCCGGAGCTGCGTGAGAAGTTCTACAAGGAGCTGCGCGTCACCGGCACCGGGTCGGAGCTGAACCAGCAGCTCGAGGCGGCCGGCCGCATCGCCGACTACTTCGAGCTCGCCGAGCTCATCTGCTACGACGCGCTCCAGCGGAACGAGTCGTGCGGCGGGCACTTCCGGGTCGAGTACCAGACGTCGGACGGCGAGGCCCAGCGGAATGACGCCGAGTACGCGTATGCGGCGGCCTGGGAGTGGAAGGGCGTCGGCGAGACTCCCATCCTGAACAAGGAGCCGCTCGTCTTCGAGAACATCCACCTCGCGCAGCGGAGCTACAAGTGAGGATCTCCCTCGACATCTGGCGTCAGAAGAACCCTCGCGACCCCGGCCACTTCGAGCGGCACGAGCTGGCGGACATCAGCGAGCACATGTCCTTCCTCGAGATGCTGGACGTGCTGAACCAGCGCCTCGTGACGGAGGGCAAGGACCCCGTCGCGTTCGACTCGGACTGCCGCGAGGGCATCTGCGGCATGTGCGGCTTCCTCATCAACGGGGAGGCGCACGGCCCGCTCCGCAACGCGACCGTCTGCCAGACGCACATGCGGCACTTCAAGGACGGCGACAACCTGCGGCTCGAGCCGTGGCGCGCGGCGGCGTTCCCGGTGCTGCGCGACCTCATCGTCGATCGCTCGGCCCTCGACCGCATCGTCGCGGCGGGCGGGTACATCGCGACGCGCGCGGGCAGCGCGGCCGAGGCGAACGCGATCCTCGTGCCGAAGCCGGACGCGGACAAGGCGATGGAGGCGGCCGCCTGCATCGGCTGCGGCGCGTGCGTCGCCTCGTGCCCGAACGCGGCGGCGGCCCTCTTCACGGGCGCGAAGGTCTCGCACCTCGGGTACCTCCCCCAGGGGCAGCCGGAGCGCATGGCGCGCGCGATCTCGATGACGAACCAGGCGCACGCCGAAGGGTTCGGCCACTGCACGACCATCGGCGAGTGCGAGGCGGTCTGCCCGGCCGGCATCAAGCTCGAGGTGATCTCGCGGATGAACAAGGACGTCATCAAGGCGACGATGACCGGGCGCGCCGCCGATGTGCAGCCGATCGCGGCGCTGCCGCCCTCCACGGTGACGCGGTTCTTCGAGTCGGAGAAGGTGGCGAAGGAGTCGTAAGCCCCGCGGCAGCGCCGGCTCCCCGCCGGCAATCCCCGCCCCGCCGGGCCGCGTTCTCGCGGCGCGAGCGGGGCGGCGGCTTTTCGACCGCAGCTCACACGCGTCGGCTGCGCCGCGTGCGACCCGCCAGCGCTGAGCGAGACGCACGCCCGGCATCGTGCGCCGCAAGGGTTGTTCAGAATTCCCCGGACCGAGCCAGGCGAGCGAGACGCAAGCAAACGCAGCGATGCGCAGCGGATCGTTCGCCCGGCGACGGGAGGGGAGTTCTGGACAGCCCTATTAGGCCGGCTCGAGCTCCGAGAGGAGCGGCTGCACGTCCCGGAGCGCGTGCGAGAACCAGCGCTCCCATGGGAACCGCCCCTCCGCGTCCGGCCACACCACTTGCAGTGCCGGAAAGCGAGGGCCGCCGTGGAACCAGCCGCCGTACCCGAGATACGCCGGGTAGTGGCGGCGCGCGACGGTGCGGAACGTGACGGCGCGATCCGCGAGGATCCCCTCGGCCACCCCGCCGTCCTCGAACCGCTCCCCGCCGCGGACGCGCGAGCCGAGTCGATCGAGGGCGGCCTCGCGGATCTCGGCGCCGAGCCCGAACAGGACGACCTCCGGGTGATCGAACGAGCGGAAGAGACCTACGGTGAATGCATGCCCTGCCCCGCCGCCGTCCACCTGAACGACGTGCCATCCGGTCTCGGCGACGTCGGCGAGCACGCGCAGGTCGAGCGCGTCGAGCGGCTCGCCGCGGCGCGGCGGGTAGCGCGGCTCGAGCGACGGCCACCGGCGCGACGAGCGCGATGGGAGGGGGAGCGGCCCCTCCTCGACGTGCCACCGCGCGCCAGCGCCGGAGCGGCCGAGCGCAGTTCCACGTGGGTGGAGCACGATCTCGACCGTCGAGGGGTCGCGCGCGACCACCTCGACGAGCGCGACGTCCCGATCGCCCTCGGCGTCGTGCGGGGCGCGGCCGCAACGGAACCGCCACTCCACCCCTGCCTCGCGGCCGCGCGCCGCATACAGGATGGGTGCGCCCCCGTCCGCGACGTGGCTGCACACGACGGCGCGATCGCTCGTCATCCGCAGGAGGAGAGCACGCTCGCACCCGATTGTCACGGGGCGTAACCCGGAGTCGCGCCGCGCTCCGAGATCTTCCCGCTCCGAACGAACGGCGTGCCCAGCGAGGACCCTCGCGACCCGCCGGAGCCCTGCCGGGGGGGACGCGCGCGATGCGGTTGCCACCGCAGCCCCCGATCCCGACCGTCTCCGAGATGGACGGCGACGTGGCGGAGGACGCAGGCGGGACGTCCCTGATGAGACAGGCGAGGCCGCTCATCGCGGCGCGCCTATTCACCGCGATCCTGACGCTCTCGATCCCGCTCGTGCTCGCGCGGGTCCTGCCGCTCGCAGAGTACGGAACGTACAAGCAGCTGTTCCTCGTCGCGCTGACGCTCTCGTCGGTGCTGCCGTTCGGCGTCGGGCAGAGCCTCTACTACTTCATCCCCCGCACGGCCGAGCGGCGCATCTACCTCGGCCAGACCTTCCTGTTCCTGCTCGCGGCCGGCGCGCTCGCGGCGGTCGCGCTGTTCGCCGTGATGCCGCGAGTGTCCTCGGCGTTCGACAACCCGCGGCTGCTCGATCACCGGCTGGCCCTCGCGCTCTACACGGGCTTCACCGTCGCGGCCTCCCCCCTCGAGCTCTCGATGACGAGTCGAGGACAGACGGGTCGCTCGGCGATCACTTACCTCGTGTGGGATAGCGCCCGCGCATGCGCGTTCGTGGTACCCGCCGCCGGCGGGCGAGGCCTCAGCGCGATGATGGCGACGCTCACGGCCTTTGCGGCGCTCCGGCTCGTCGCGACCTGGATCATGATGGTGGGCAGGGGCCGAGGACCCATCTTCGACCGCCGTCTCTTCGC
Organism: Anaeromyxobacter sp.; assembly: GCA_035456445.1. GTDB lineage: Bacteria > Myxococcota > Myxococcia > Myxococcales > Anaeromyxobacteraceae > Anaeromyxobacter. The sequence continues at coordinate 19,310 of DATIDF010000368.1, read as the reverse complement.
GGGGCAGCTCGCGTACGCCCTCCCGTTCGGGATGGCGATGCTCATCGCCATCCCCCAGCAGTACGCGCACCAGTACGTCGTCGCGAGCACCGTCGCGCCGGCGCTCTTCGCGATCTACGCGGCCGGCTGCTTCGAGCCGCCGTTCGTGGACCTTCTCTACACGCCGACGGGCGAGGTCCTGATGGTACGCCTCGGCGCCCTCGAGAAGGAGGGCCGCGCGGGCGAGAGCGTCGCGGCGTTCCGCGAGGCCTCGGCGCACCTCGCCCGCTACCTGCTGCCGGGCGTCATGCTCCTGTGGGCGATAGCTCCCGAGTTCGTGGTCGCGGCGTTCGGCGAGCGGTTCGCCGCCTCGGCGACGATCTTTCGCGTCTGGCTCCTCGCCATCCCGTTCGGCATCTTCCCGATGGATGCGGCGCTGCGCGCCCGGAACGAGACTCCGTACCTGCTCCGGGCCTACGTCGTGAAGGCGCTCGCGACCGTCCCGCTCGTGTGGCTCGGCGTGACGCGGTTCGGCATCGTCGGAGGCGCCGCGTCCTACGTCGCGTCCGAGCTCGTCGGCAAGGCGATGCTGGCCGCGCGGCTCCCGCGTGCGCTCGCGGACGCGGGTGGCCGCCCCGCGCTCCAGGCGCTCGTGCCGTGGGCCGAGGTCTCGCGCGCCGCGCTCGGGGGTGCGCTGGCGTCGATCGGGGCTGTCGCGGTGCTCCGCGCCGCGCCTGCACTGGAGGCTGCGGGGATGGCGGCGGTGCTCTACCGGTTCGCTCCGCTCGGCGTCGCGTGCACGGTCGGCGCCGTGACCTACCTGGCGGTGCTCTGGCTCGCCGGTGTCGGACCGGCGAGCGCGCTCGCAGCGCTCCGCTCGCGACGGCTGGCGGGGGCGCCGCGGAGGCGCGCCCGTGCGAGCACGGCCGGGCCGCTCGCTGCTGATTGGCCTGAAGGGCCACGTGGCGAGTCGTAGCGGGTGAGACCCGCGCTCAGCGGAGCTGCGCTCCCTCCCGCGGGACCACTCCGTACACGAGGCGCGGGAGATCGAGCCCGGTGAGGTCCTCGTACAGTGCGTCGTAGCTCGAGCGCATCGCGTCGATCGAGAACTCGCGCTCGACGATCCTCCGGCCGCGCGCGCCCATTCGCGAGCAGAGCGGCGCGTCGTCGAGCAGCTCCAGGATCCGGCGCGCGAGCGCGGCGGGCGCGCCGGGGGGGACGAGGAACCCGGCCTCGCCGTCGCGAACGATCTCCGGCGTACCCCCCACCGCCGTCGCGACGACCGGCAGGCGCGCGACCATCGCCTCCAGGATCGCGTTGGAGATCCCTTCCGCGTGGCTCGCAGATACCGCGATCCGCGCGCGCGCGAGGATCGCCGCGACGTCGCGCCGGTGGCCGAGGAAGTGGCAGTGCTCCGCGATGCCGAGCTGCCGGGCGCAGCGCTCGATGAGCGGACGGCGCGTGCCGTCTCCGACGAGCACGAGGCGCGCCTCGGGTCGGGCGCGGACCACCTCACGCATGGCGTGAAGGAGATCGGTCTGGCCCTTCACCGGATGGTGCATGTTCGCGACGCACACGATCGCGCCCGGCTCGGGCGTGGGCGCGTCGGGCGGGCGGCGCGCCGCGCGGTCGCGCTCGAGCGGGTCCACGCCGTTCCGCACGACGACGATCCTGTCCGGCTCCACTCCGTCGCGGATCGCAGCCTCGCGGATGCAGAGCGCGTTCACGAGCACGCGTTCGGCCTGGCGCGACGCGAGCGCGAGCAGCGGCCGCCGGTAGCCCGCGACGTGATGCCCGAGATCCACGCGCGTCACGATCGACGGCACCCGCGCGAGCCGAGCCGCCACCGCGCCCAGGACGTTCGTGTGCAGATCCTGCGCGTGGACGATCCGGATCCCCTCCTGCTGGATGAACCGAACGAGCCGCGCGACCTGGAGCGCGGTGTTCGGCCGGATCATCGACCTCCCGACGTCGAACACGAACGGCCGGACGCCGACCGCGGCGAGGTCCTCGAGGTGCTCGCCGTCGTCGTGCAGCGTCGCGACGACCGGCTCGAACCGGGTCCGGTCCATCGTCCGGACGTTCAGGACCGTCTGGCGCTCCTGCCCGCCGAGCTGGAACCGATCCTGGAAGATCAGGATCTTCAGCGGGTGGCCCACGGCGGCAGCTCCGTCCCGAGCGCCGCCCGCGCACGCGACAGCCGGATCGTCACGAGCCCGCAGGCGAACAGGAAGTACAGGAACCAGGAGAGCGAGTAGCCGTTGACCATCTCGATCACGAGGTAGCCCGCCAGCGCGGCGAAGATCGCGCGCGCCTCGGGCCCGACGAGCGGATCCGACCCGACGCGCCAGAGCTTCGGCAAGAGCCACGCGATGAATGCGCAGAACAGCCCGAACGCGACGACGCCGAGCTCGCCGACGATCTCGAGCAGGATGTTGTGCGCGACGTAGCGGCGCCCGCCCGCCTCGAGCGGCGCGTAGCGGCCCCAAGCCTGGATGAATGCCGCGGCGCCGACTCCCGTGAGCGGCCGCTCCTCGACGATGACGCCGAGCACCTTCCAGGCGTTCTCGCGCCCCTCGACGGACACATCCGTTTCGTACGAGGCGATCGTCGCCTGACGCTGCCAGAAGCTCGCGGGCGCGAACGTGAGGAGGCCGAGCGCGATGACTACGGCCGCGACGAGCCTCCGCGCGGGCGTGTGCGCCCCGCCCCGGAAGAGGAACAACCCGAGCGCCACCGCGGCCGCAATCGAGCCGGAGCGCGAGTGCGTGAGCACTATCGCCGTGATCTGCACGGCGAGCGCGGCGGCGAAGAGGACCCGCGCCCAGCGCTTCCTCGCGGTGATGGCGCCGTAGAGCGCGAACGGCAGCACGGCGATGAGGCACATCGCGAGCCGGTTCGGGTCGGCGTACGGTCCGCGCCAGTGCGTCCGGTACCCGTCGATGAGCGCGTCCTCGGTGCGCCACACCTCAATCGCCCCGAGCGCCGGGCCGAGAGCCGCGAGCGCCCCGACCAGCATGAACCGCCTGAGCCGCCGCGGTCCGTCCACCGCGGCCTGCACGACGACGAACACCACCGCCATCTTCGCGGCCTCGAACGTGGCCGCGATGGTGTCGGGCGCGGAGAGGGTCCACGCGAGCGAGAGCGGGACGAACGACAGGTAGGCGAGGAGCGGGAACACCCCCGGGCCGCCGAGCCGGATCCGCTCGCCGGACGTCACCCGGTGCATGACGAGCGCGAACGCGCCGACCGCCATCGTCGCGAAGGCGAGCCGGAACTTCTCGAACCACGGCCACCAGAACTGCGGGTTCGAGTACAGCATCACGATGAACGCGAGCGTGGCGCCGTGGAGGAGCAGGTGCCACCGCCGGCTCGCGCGCTCGATCCACGCCTGTCGGTCGAGGAGCGCCGAGTCGAGGGTCGCTGCGTCCGCCTGAGCCATGTCCACCTCTGTGGGCTAGAAGGTGCGCGCGCCCCGGGTCGCCCGGCCACCGTCCGTTAGGGGCCCGCTCAGCGGTCGGGCAGGCAGACACGTCCGGGTCCGCCGCCGCTCGGGGACGTGAGCCGCGCGCTTCAGGAGGCCGCCCGCTCCCGCCCGGAGGCGAGCGGCTCTTCTCCCGCCGCGCTCGGCAAGGCGTCGGGGCGCTCGCCCGAGACGGGGTGCGCGAGCCCGAGCGTGTGGAAGACGCTGTCGAGATTGCAGATCGCGAGCGCGGCGCTGTACGAGATCGGCCCGAGCGTCGAGTTCTCCCATAGCACCTTGCGCGACATCGCGAAGGGATCGCCCCCGCGCGCGTTCTCTCGGTCCTCCGTGGTGAGGCCCGTCTCGAACCCCGCCTCCGCGACGGCGCGCCGCACCGCCGGCGTGTAGTAACCGTTCGGGTACGCGAAGTGGAGCGGAGGGCGTCCGAGCCGCTCGGTGATCATCTGGTGGCAGCCGGTGATCTCTCGGCGGGCGTCGGCGAGCGGGAGGTTCGAGAGCACCGCGTGGTTCACGGTATGGCCACCCACGTCCATGCCCGCCGCGCGCAGGTCGGCGAGTTCCTCCCAGGTCATCGCGCGCGTATCGTCCGGGAGGTCCTGCTCGGCGAGCCCTGTGCGGGCGTCGAGCGCGTCGGCGATGGCGACGAGCCGGTCGTGCGGGAGCCTCGCGATGAGCCGCTCGAGCGTCGCGGCCGGCCCGGGCTCCGCGCAGGCGGAGAGGAGTGACTGCACCGCCCCGGGGAGCCCCGCGCGCTCGAGCGGGATGCCGCGCCGGGCGAGCTCCGTGAGCGACGCGAACAGGCGGTCGTGCGGAAAGCGCTTGCTCGTGCTCGTGTAGCCGGTCGCGATGAAGAAGGTGGCCGGGACCTTGAGCGCGGCGAGGACCGGCATCGCGACGTGGTGGTTGTCCGCATAGCCGTCGTCGAACGAGACGACGAACGCGTCGCGGCGCCGGGTCCCGGACGGCTCGGCGAGGATCCGCCGGGCGTCCGAGAGGGACACGATCTCGCGCGTGCGCGCGATGTCCTCGACCTGCCGCTGCATGGTCTGGGCGGACACGAACATCGAGGCGATCGACTCGCGCGAGCTCGCCTCGAAGTCGAGCGTGGCGCGGTGGTAGGAGAGGACGACGACCCGTGTCCCGCCCGCCTGGCGGCGCTGCCACGATCGCACCGCGCGGTGCACCCCCGCCGCGAGGAACGTCCCCGCCGCGGCGACCTTGACTGCGCGCCTCAGGATCCACTTCGGGCTGTCGTCCGCACGCATCGCCGGCCTCGCTCCTTCACCCGCCACGCCCTCGCCGCCCCGTCGAACCCAGGCGCCACACCGCCAGTCAGCCGCCCCGCGAGCCCGCCAGCGCGCTCGCCTCGAGGGAGCGCCTGGCACGCCTGAGCGCCCCCCACACCCGCTCCGGCGCGACGGACCGCGCGAGCCCCCGCGCGGCGCGGAACGCCTCCTCGGCTGCGGCCGCCGTCCCCGCCCGGAGCGACGGGGCGTGCAGGCGTACGCTGCACGTCTCATGGCGGTCCCAGGCCCAATCCATCTTGTAGGCCTCGGTGCCGCGCAGGAAGTCATAGTCGGTGAGCCCGCGCGCGTAGGCGTCCTCGACGGTGCGCCCGACGAGCACGACGCCCGGGCTGCGCGCAGACCAGGCGGGATCGTAGCCGGACTGATAGTAGAAGAAGCGACGGCCCACCTCGACCCCGTACACGGCCGCGATCGCGTCGCGACCGACGAACAGCCGGTACATCCGCAGCCAGCCGCGCGCCGCGAGGAGCGGCGCCACCTCGCGGTGGAAGTCCTCGACCACGCCGGGAGGGATCCCGGACGAGCCGCCCTCGACCTGCCAGCGCAGCCGGTGCAGGCGCAGGAAGTCCTCCATCGCGGCGGCCGCCTCGTCCGGAGCGGTGGCCACCTCGATCCGATAGCCGGGCTGCCGCTCGAGCCAGCGGACGCGCCGTCCGTAGGTCTCGCGGCGCCGGATGCGGGCGAGGTGCTCCTCGAACGTCCCACGCACGGCGAACCCCGGGCACACGAACCCGCGCTCGACGTGCGTGTGCGCGCCCCGCGCCGTCATCGCCGCGCGCAGCGCCGCGACCGTCGGGGAGCCGCACGGGAGGTCCTCGAGATCGAGCACGTCCCACGCCGAGACGGACGCCGCGAGCGCGTGCGCGATCGCGGCGCGCACGCCGACGGCGAGCTCAGGGCGCGCGAGCACGTCGAGCCCGTCCGCGCCGGTGACGCCGTTCCCGAGCAAGGCGAAGCGCCGCTCGCCCACGAGCCCCGGGCGCCCCGAGAGCACGAGCAGGCCCGCGAGCCGCGCGGCACGATCGCGCGCCTCGAGGATCCAGATCGGCCTGCGGGCGGCGAAGCAGCGGTGGAACGTGTGCAGCCACTCCCAGGAGAGGAAGGGCGAGGGCGCCTGGGCGGCGTCGAACAGCGCGCGCCACTCCTCCTTCAGGGCTCCGAGGCGGGCCGCGTCGCGGTGCTCGACGACGGAGAGGCCGGGCGGGTCGTCCGCGGGCGCGTGGTGCGTCCCGTTCACTCGAGCGCCTCCCTCACGCAGCGGGCGAGGTACGCCATGTCGTCGGGCTGCAGATCCTGGTGCACGGGCAGCTCGAGCACGCGGCGGCGGAGCAGCTGCACGTCCGGGAACGGCTCGAGCGGGCACAGCGGGTGGCCGGTGCGCCAGAAGTCGACGGTCTCGATGCCGCGCGCCGCGAGCCGCGCGCCCACCGCGGCCTTGTCGTCGCACACGAGCGGGTAGAAGAGCGGGCTCGCGCCGGCGGGCAGCTCCGCGAAGAGCGGCGCGACGCGATCCCGCAGCCGGCCGAGCAGCAGGAAGTAGTTGCGGCGACGGGCGGCGACGATCGCGTCTGCATCGAGGCGCCGCGCGATGATCTCGGAGATCGCGCTCATCCCCAGGTCGACGGCTGCGAGGTCGAAGGTCATCGTGCCGGTGGAGACGGGCCGGATCCCGGTGGCGCCGCGCACCGCGGCATAGACCCTCCGCGCGGCGCCGCGGAGCGCCTCGCCGGCGTCGCCGAGCCTGAACGCAGCGTTCTGGAGGAGCGAGCCGGTCGCGTGGGACAGCGTCGACACGAGCGGCGCCACCGACGGCGACGGGACGTCCCCGTGGATCGCCGGATCGTTCACCACGAGCGCTCCGCCGTTCGGCACCGGCAGGGTCTTGTAGAAGCAGAAGATCCCGAGCGCCCCCGTCGAGCCGACCGGCCGCGTCCCCTCGGCCGCGAGCAGCGAGAGCGCGCAGTCCTCGACGACTGGCAGGCCGTGCCGCCCCGCGACGGCCATGACCTCGTCCATCGGCTGCGCGAAGCCGGCGTAGTGGATGACGTAGAGCGCCCGGGTCCGCGCGCCGATCTTCGCCTCGAGATCCTCGAGGTCGAGGCGCATGCGCGCGTCCACCCGCACGAAGCGCGGGATGGCGCCCGCAGCGGCGAGCGCGCCCACCTCGACCCCATGATGGTAGGCGGGGACGAGTACCTCGTGACCCGGCAACCCGATGAGCTTCGCGCCGTGGTAGACGGCGTTGCGGGCCAGGTAGAAGGGCGTCATCCGCTTCGCGCCGAACGGGAAGGCGGGCGGCCGGCGAGCCGCCAGTGGGGAGAGCATCCCCGGCCAGAGCGTCGGCAGGGCCGGGATGTAGCGCCTCCGCGTCTCGCGGGCGGTCGGCCAGGTGCGGACCGCCGTCGCTCGACTCATCGCCACCACGAGAGCGCCTCCTTCACGGCCGGGCGAACCCGGTGCTTCAACGTGTGCATGGCCCTGCCGGCGAACGAGGGGCGGTAGACGTAGAGCCAGTCATGGGGCGCGTGGGCCGAGGCCCAGTCGCGCTTCCAGTCCATGTCCGGCCCGAGGAAGTCGAAGCGGGCGAGGCCCCGCGCCTCGCACTCCGCCATCACCTCCCGCTGGAGGAGCTGCCCGGGTGAGACCTGGCCGAGGCGTTCGTCGTACGCCGTCTTGGGCAGGTAGTAGACGTCGCGGTGCACGATCCCGAGGTGCACGGCGATGGCGCGCCCGTCGAGGGTGAGCGCGCGCACGGCGAGGCCGCCGCGCGCGGCTGCGTCCCGTGCGACGCGCGCGTAGAACTGCACGAGGGCGGGGTCGAGCGCGATCGCGCTGCCGACCTGCCCCTTCCAGCCGCTGGCCTCGAGCGCGAGGAACTCCGCCAGCGCGACGTCGAGCCCCTCCGCGTCGTCGACGCGCTTCAGCGCGACCGCCCCCATCTCGCCGAGCCGCCTCGCGCGGCGGCGCAGGTTCGCCTGGAACTTGGCGCTCGTCCGCTCCTCGGCTCCGCCCTGCTCGAGCTCGACGTACGGCGTCCGCAGCGACTCCCAGCGCCCGGTGAGATGCCGATCAGCCCGCGCGGCCGCCTCGAGCAGCACCGACGTGGGCCCCTCGCGCGGGAGGTCGCGCAGGAGGAGCACGTCCCAGCGGAGCCTGTCGCGCAGGTGCTCCCAGAGCGCGGCCACCGCCCCGGGGGCGTCCTCGCCGAGCGCCCACTCCACCCGGCAGGAGTGGTCGTTCGCGGGCGCGACGAGCCGCGTCACGCCGTGCTCCCGCTCCACGAGGAGCGCGGCCATCCCGACGGCGTGCCCGGCGCGGGTTCGCGCCACGAGGACGCGGAGCGGCGCCTCCGGCGCGAAGGCGTCCAGCCAGGCCGCGATCCAGTCGTGTCGTGCGAACGGGACGTCCACCGGTCCGCGCGCGACGAGCGCGTTCCACTCGTCCCGGAGCGAGTCGAACGCGGGCCGGCCCTGCACCTCCTCGACGCGGTAGCGGGCGCCGGGGGGCGCGGGCGCGGGCGTGAGGAGGGGCTCGGCGGGCTGCATCCCGTTCTCCCCTAGCGCACGCGCCCGATGGCGAGGAGCGCGCGCGAGAGCTTCGCGGGGTCGTGCCGTCCCCGCTCCCGCTGGGAGGCGAGGTCCGTGATGACCGGCACCGCCCCGGCGGCGTCGATGGCTTCCCGCTCCACCCGCACGGGCTCCGCGCCCTCCGCGGCGTAGGCCGCGACGACCTCGTCCGGGAGCGGCGGCCGGTGCGCGAGCGCCACGTCGACGACGTCGCCGAGGTGGCGCTGCACGGCACGCACGTGATCGGCGGCGTCGTAACCGTCGGTCTCGCCCGCCTGAGTGAAGAGGTTCACGACGAGGACGCGGGTCGCGCCGGTGGAGCGGAGCGCGTCGGGGATCCCCGGCACGAGGAGGCCCGCGAGCACGCTGGAGTAGAGGCTCCCCGGACCGAGCACGACGACGTCCGCCTCGCGGATCGCCTCGACGGCCTCGCGCGACGCTTCGGCCGGCCCCGCGAGCCGCAGCGTGGCCACTCGGCCGTGCGCCGCCGCGATCGCGGTCTCGCCCCGCACGACGCGCCCGTCGGCGAGCTCGGCGACGAGCTCCACCGGCGCCACCGTCGCGGGGACCACGCGTCCGCGCACGCCGAGCATCGCCGCCGCGGCGTCCACAGCCCGGCCGAAGTCGCCGAGCCGCTGCGCGAGCGCAGTGAGGACGAGGTTCCCGATGGTGTGACCGCCGAGCGCGCCGCCGCCCTCGAAGCGGTGCTGGAACACCGACGCGAGCGGGCTCGACCCGCCCGCGAGCGCGACGAGGCAGTTGCGCACGTCGCCGGGCGCGGGCACGCCGTAGCGGCGGCGGAGCTCCCCGGAGCTCCCGCCGTCGTCCGAGGTCGTGACGATCGCGGTGACCTCCACGAGCCGCTCCTCGCCGGGATCGACGTCTCCGGCCGAGAGCCCCTCGAGCACGCGGGGGAGACCCGTCCCACCGCCCACCGCGACGACCCGGATCGGCGCATCGGCGACGGCGACGAGCGGCGGTGAGATCGTCTCGTCGAGCATCACCTCGCCCCCTTCCCGAGGAGCACGACCTTCGCGGTCGCCAGGAGGCAGACGAGATCGAGGAACAGCGAGGCGTTCTTGATGTAGTAGAGGTCGTACTCGAGCTTCCGAGCCTGCTCCTCCATGGTGGAGCCATACCCGTACTTGAGCTGCGCCCACCCGGTGAGGCCTGGCTTCACGAGCTCGCGCAGCGCGAAGAGCGGGTAGCGCGCCTTCAGCTCGGAGAGGAACACCGGCCGCTCCGGCCTTGGACCCACGAGGCTCATGTCGCCGCGGAGCACGTTCCAGAGCTGCGGGAGCTCGTCGAGGCGCGCGCGTCTCAGGAAGCGGCCCACCGGCAGCACCCGCGGGTCCTCGTCGGTCGCCCAGACCGCGCCCCTCGTCTCGGCGTCGCGGCGCATCGTCCGGAACTTCCAGATCCGATACGTCCGGCCGCCGCGCCCGGTCCGCTCCTGCGAATAGAGGACCGGTCGCCCGTCGGAGAACCAGATGGCAATGGCGGTCGCGAGCATGGCGGGCGCCGCCAGGACCAGCAGGGCGAGGGAGCCCGCGAGGTCGAGCGCGCGCTTCACCGTGCGCGTCCCGCGCGACACCCTGAACCCCTCGTCGAAGATGAGCGAGCTCGGACGCACGAGCGCGAGCGGGATGCGCTGCAGCGTCGCCTCGGCGAAGCCGACGTCGTCCACCACCCGCCGCCCGCGCGTGCGGAGCGAGAGGAGGTCGTCGATGGGGAGCCCCTCGCGGCGGTCCTCCATCGCGACGACCACGACCTGCGCGCGCTCGCGCCGCGCGACCTCCGCGAGCGAGCCCTCCACGATCGCCTCCGGCGAGACGGCGGCCGGGTTGAGCGACCGCTCCGGCCGGACGAAGCCGACCGACCGGTAGAGCCCATCCGCCTCGCGCTCCATCGCGCGCGCGAGATCGCGGGCGCGCGCACCGGTCCCGAGGAAGACGACCCGCGTCGGGGAGCCGACGACCGCCGGCATGAGGACGCGCGCCGCGATGACGCCGAAGGCGCCCCCCGCCGCGGCGAGCACGAGCGAGCGGTGCAGCATCCAGCCCGGCAGGAACAGGTCGAGCGCGACGTCGGCGAGCGCGATCGCGATCGCGGCGACGCCGATGGCGCGGAGGAGCCGCCGGCCGTCGGCTCGGTCGCGCACCGCCGCGTGCAGGTCGTAGAGATCGCCGAGGTAGAGCGCGCCGGCGAAGAACACCGAGGCGAGCGCCGCGCGGAGCACCGCCGGGTACATCGGCGGGCCACCGACGGCGCTCGTCGCCTGGGCGGCCACCGGCCCCAGGGAGGCGCCCGCGAGCAGCGCGACCACGAGGACCGTCTCCTCGGCGAAGAAGTAAGCCGCCTTGCGCGGCGAGAACCAGTGGTTGAAGACCCGGACCAAGTCCCCTCCCCCTCCGACCCAACCACCCCCACCCCGCGCCTGCCGCGCCGGGCTGGACCCGACCCACCTTCGCGCGCCCACGACCGGCGTCGTGGCCGCTCCTCTCGCGTCCTCCTGCGCCCGCAGCGGCAGGAGGACGCTCCACGAGCTACCCTGCGCGCCGTCCCGCGACGGCCGGCGCGCCCTCGCCGGCGCCCCCATACAGCCAGCGCCCGTGCGCCACCGACTCCGGGTCCACGTCGTTCAGCACCACCCCGGCAGCGCGATCGCCGAGCGACTCCAGGGCGAGCCTCACCACCTGCCGCGGCGTCACTCCCGCGCGAACCACGAGCACGGCCGCGTCCGCAGCGCTCGCGAGCCGCTCGCCGTCCGCGAAAGCGAGGGCGGGCGGCGCATCGAGGACGACGAGGTCGTACGCGGCGCGCAGCTGATCCACGAGGGCCGCGGTGCGCGGATGGCGGATCGCGGCCGCCGGGTCGCGCACGTCGCCCGCACAGAGCACGGAGAGGGCGCCGACGCGGACGACGGCCTGGGACAGCTCGGCCGTGCCGTCGAGCACCTCCGCGAGCCCGGCGCGCGGCGCGAGCCCGAACAGGCTCGCCACCGACGGCCGGCGGAGATCCGCGTCGACGAGGACGACGGCGCGACCCTCCTGCGCTGCGATGAGCGCCAGGTTGGCGGCGGTAGTGGAGCGCCCCTCCCCCCGGCTCGCGCTCGTCACGGCGACGACGCGCATGGGGCGGCGCGCCGCGAGCCGCGCGAGCCGCTGGTACAGCACGCGGTACTGCTCCGCCGAAGGGGACTCCGGCGCGGCGAGCGCGACGAGCTTCTTCTCCGGCGCGGCGGCGGGGTGGGTGGCCTGAAGGGTGTCGGCAGGGATCATCGGTCCGTTCCTCCGATCGAGAGCGCGCATTAGGAAGCCCGCCGGCGGTCGATTCGCGGGATGGCTGCCAGCACGGGCACGCCGAGGGTGGCCGCGTCCTCCGGTCCGCGCATCGACGCATCCAGCCACTCGGCGAGCGCCGCCGCACCGAGCCCGAGCGCGAGGGCGGCGAGCAAGGCGATCCACAGGAGCTGCGGCCGGTCCGGAGACGCGGGCAGCCGCGGCGCGAAGGGAGTCTCCACCATCCGGAACATCGTCGGCTGGTCCACCGCGAGGAGCTGCTCGGCGGCCGCGGCGTCGGCGCGGCGCGAGATCGTCGACGCGTACTTCACGCGCAGCACCTCGTAGTCGCGCGACAGGTTCGCGAGCTCCTGGCCCCAGCGCGGCGCCGCGTCGATCCGCTTCTGATAGCCCGCCATCTCCTTGCGCAACGACGCGATCTGGGTCTCGTGGGCGCTCACCTCCTCCTGGATACGGGCGAGGTGGGTCTGCACACGGTCCTTCTGGAACTTCTCGAACGCGCCCTCGCGCTGGCCCAGCGCCTCCTGGAACTCGCGGCGGGCGCGCTTCACGTCGGGGTGATCCGGCCCGTACGCGGCCTCCGCGGCGTTGACCTTGCGCAGCGCGGCGTCGAGGCTCGCCTCGGCGAGGCCTGGACCGCTGAGGCCCTCAGGGACCGAGGAGAGCACCTCTGCCCGGCGCCGCTGCGCGTCCGCGATCGCGCCGATCCTCATCTCGATCTGGCTCTGCGCACGCCCGACTGCGCGGGCGTTGTCCTCGAGCAGCTCGGGGAGCTCGGCTGCGTGCTCCACCTTGAAGGCGAGAAGCTTCTTCTCCTGCAGCGCGAGCTCCTGACCCATCTCGGCGACCTGGCGATCGAGGGTCTCGCGAAGGCCGCGCGCTTGCGTCTCGAGCACCTGGCGCGTCAGCTCCCCGTAATACTTCGGGAGGAGCTCCGCCGCTCGGGCGACCTTCTCCGGGTCCCGACCGCGGACCTCGACCACGAACAGGAGCGCGGGGGCACCAGCCGGCACCTCGCCCTCGATCCGCACCTCAACGTTGCGCCGCATCTTGCGGAGAGCCTCCTCCATGTCGTCGCGCAGATCGGGGTAGAAGTCCGTCTCCCGGATGACCCTCTCGAGCACGGGGCGCGCGAGGATGCCGTGCTTGATGGTGCGCATCCGGTCCTCGAACGGCGTCCCGTTCTGGGCCGGGAAGAAGTCGAGCCCCAGCCGGCGCGGCTCGATCTGGACGACCGAGACCGCGGAGTACTCGGATGGCACGCCCAGCGCGAGCGCGACGCCAACGACGAGAACCGCGCCCGCGACCACGAGCGCGAGGAGCCGGCGACGCCGCAGCGCCGCGAGGAGATCCTGCAGGGTGTAGGTCCGTTCCATTCGTCTTCCTCTTCCTCACCGTTCCGGTAGGGTCCAGCCGAACCGGAGTCCGAGGGTCGTACGCCGAAGTGCCGCCGACGGATCGTCGAGCTGCGCGAAATGTGTCGCTGCCAGCGCCAAGCGCACCCCTCCCCGGACGAGGAGTGCCGCTTCGCCAAAGGCCACATAGCCCGTCGTCGCGTCCTCGCCACCCGGGGCGCGGCCCGAGCGCCAGATGCCCCCGTCCGCACGAAGCTCGTAGCGGCGTGCGAACCTGCGCATGATCCCGAGCTCGAGCGAGTCGACCAGGCCGGGGCTCGCGGTGTTCCCGAGGCCGAGCCCGTGGGCCAGCCCGGCCCGCCCTTCCCAGTCACGTGAGATCGCGACGAGCTCGACGCCGCCCTCGGGCACCACGACGACGTCGGATCCCTTGAGCCACAGCGCGGGGCCGGCGCCGAGGTTCAGCGTGAGGTGCCGGTCGAGCGCGTACCGAGCGCGTGCCCGGAGGCCATGGGCGTACGCCCACTCGACACCGTCGACCCGGAAGTCCTGGAAGAACGACGCCACGTACTTCGCGCCGAGCGAGAGCCGTGGCGTGGTCCGGTACAGTGCCTCGACGGCGGGCTGGTGCATCGCGCCCCCCGTGCGGTCCTCGAACCGGACCGTCTCCTCCGTGAGGATGGCGCTCACGTCGACGCGCTCGGTGGCGCGGTACTCGGCGCTGCCGCGACCGTGAAGGATGAACGCTGACTCCCGCCCGGTTCGAAACACGCCCATCTGCGCGAGACCGAACGGATCGAACGCGTATGCACCGCGCGCGTTCGCGCGGAACGTGAGCCGCCGCGTGGCTCGCGCATCGAGCATGAGGGAGGCGCGGTGGTTCCAGGTCCCGTCCGGCTGCATCTCCCGGTACGTGAGGAAGTCGAAGCCGTAGACGGCGCGAAGCTCGTAGGTGTGATCCCGGAACCGGAGCCCGACGTCGGGGGACACGCGGCCCATGCGGTCGCCGCCGGACCCGTCATAGAGCACGTTCGAGTCGTAGCCGCCTTCGAGGGTGAGGCGGGCGATGGGCTCCACGACCGTGCTCGCCGTCGCCCTCGCCGAGGCGATGAGGGTCACGGCGCAGAGCGCCGCTCTCCCGATGCGCCCCGTCGCTCCCATCGCCCACCTCCTCCTAGGCGCTCTCATGGTCGGGTCCGTCCCCCTACGGCACGTAGAGGACGTCGCCTCCCCTGAGCCAGAGCGCACCCTCCGCCTCCCCCTTCACGAGCTCGTCGAACGAGAGCTTCACGCGCTCGGTCTTCCCGTCCTGCTTCTGACGGAGCCAGCTCACGTCCCCCTTCGCGAACTCGGTGCGCCCGCCGGCAAGCGCGATCGCCTGCACGACGGTCATCGGGCCACGTAGCGGGAACCCACCGGGGCGCGTCACCTCTCCCAGCACGTACACCCGTGGTCCGTTGATCTCCCGGACGAGCACCGCGACCGCGGCGTCCTGGATGTACGGCCCGAGCGCCTTCGTGAGGCCCTGCTGCAGCTCCGCCGGCGTCCTCCCAGCGGCGTCCATCTCGCCGGCGAGCGGGAGCGAGATCTTCCCATCGGGGCGGACGGGCACGACGCGCGTCAGCTCCGGCTCGTGCCAGACGACGACCTCGAGCACGTCCTCGCGCCCGATGCGGTACTCACCCACGTCGGGGCGGGGGTCTGGCTTTTCCGAGGCCCCCGACGACGCGCACGCCGTGGCGGCGAGGAGAACGGCGGCCATCACTGCCCTCTTCGAGAACACCATCCAGTTCCTCCCGGGACGCGTCGTCCCGAAGCGACGGGTTCGCATCGAGCACACCACGTGCCACGGCGCGTCGTGCACGCCGAGCGAACCCCGCCCGGTGCTGCTTCGGCCGCAGCAGCACGTGCTCCGCGCGATCCGGCGTGCGCCCATGCTCGTGGCACGCGAGCGAGCGGCCGCCACCGAGAGCGGGCGCGGGTGCGCCGCTGGGGAAGATTTTTCCCTCGCGTGGGAACGTTGGTGCCCGCGTTGCCGCGGAGGCGCGGCAGGATGACGTTGTCCCTGGACGATGAAGGGCGAACCGGCGGGTGCCGGCGCGGAGGACGCGAGAGCATGCTGAGGGCGGCGGCGTGGACGCTGGGCCTGTTCGGGGTGGGGACCTCGATCGTGCGGATGTTCCCGGAGTCGGCTTGGATCGAGCCGGTCGTGCTGTTGGCGCTCGGTGTCGCGTTCCTGTACGTGAGCGCGCGCACGAGCGTCCGCGAGCGGCGGTCGCGAAGCGCGCTTGCGCCGAAGCAGGCCGCGGCGTGAGCTGATGGGAGGCGAGGGGCAGGCATCCGGAGATCTTCCCGGGATGTGACCAGAGCGCGGCGCGGCTCCCCGAAGGGCCGCGCCGCGCTCGTCACTCGATCGTCGCCGCGTCGCGGGGATCGACGATCCCGCAGTCCTTGATCTTGTAGAGCAGCGCCTTGTAGCTGACCTGCAGGCGCTTCGCGGCCTTCCGCTTGTTCCAGCCGGTGCGCATGAGCGCGCGGAGGATCGCCTCCCGCTCGGCGATGCGCGCGGCGCGCCGCGCGACGTCCTTGAGGGGCGCATCCTCGGGCAACGTGGGGGCGTCCCCGGGACGCGCGACCGAGCTCGCCGGGGTCGGGTGCGGGGCGGCGAGCGCCGCGGGAGTTCCGCCGAGCTCGCCGAGCACCATCGCGGGATCGCGCAGCACGACGAGCCTGCGCACGAGGTTCTCGAGCTCTCGGACGTTGCCGGGCCAATCGTACGCGTGGAACCGCTCCATCACCTCGGCCGGGATCTCCTCCAGGCCGCCGCGGTAGCGCTGCCGGTACTTCTCGACGAAGTGCCGCACGAGCGGACCGATCTCCTCGCGCCGCTCCCGCAGGGGTGGCACGCGAATCGTGACGACGTTCAGGCGGTAGAAGAGGTCCTCTCGGAACGTGCCCTGCCGGATCGCTGCCTCGAGGTTGCGGTTCGTCGCGACCACGACGCGCGCGTCGACCCGCACCGGGCGCTTGCCCCCTACCCGGTAGAACTCCTCGTCCTGGAGGACCTGCAGGAGCTTCGCCTGGAGCCGAGGATCCATCTCCCCGATCTCGTCGAGGAAGATCGTCCCCCGATGAGCGAGCTCGAACTTGCCGGGCTTCTCCGCGTGCGCCCCCGTGAACGCCCCCTTCTCGTGGCCGAAGAGCTCGCTCTCGAGGAGCTCACCCGGGAGAGCCGCGCAGTTGATCTTCACGAAGGGGCGAGCGGCGCGGTGGCTGGTCGCGTGGATCCGTCGGGCGATGACGTCCTTGCCGACGCCGCTCTCGCCGATGAGCAGGACCGGCACGTCCGTGTCGGCGATCCGGTTCACGAGCGCCCACACGCGCTCCATCGGACCGGAGAGCGGCGTGGTGGGCAGGAGGTCGCCGTCGCTCGGCTCCACCGCCGCGGCGGCGTGCGTCTCGGCCACATCGGCCGGGCGCCGCCCGGGCCCATCGAGGGCGCGGCGCAGCACGAGGTTCAGCTCCGAGACTTCGAAGGGCTTCGGGAGATAGTCGTTCGCGCCGAGCTTCATCGCTCGCACGACATCCTCGGCCTGCGACAGCGCAGACATGACGATCACCGGTACGCGCGGATCCCGCTCGCGGATGCGGCGCAACACCTCGAACCCGTCCGGCTCCGGGATGACGAGATCGAGCAGCACGGCATTGGGAAGGGAGTTGGCCAGGGCGGCGAGCGCCTCGACGCCGTTGCGAAGGGGACGAACCCGATAACCGGCGGTCCCGAGGAACTCGCAGAGCGCCTCGCGGGCGTCGTCGTCGTCCTCGATGACGAGTACCGTACAATCTTTGTCCATCGTGGTTCCATCGGCGGCGAGGGAGTTGCCGCCCGTGAGAAAATGGAACGACCAGGTGTTCCCGGCACCGGCCCGAACGCGGCGCACGGCAGCCGAGCGAGCGTGTCGCGTCGCTTTCGTGTCGAGGGGTTCCGTGTCATACCCGGGCCGTGCGGATGTCCCGGTCGCGCCTCCTCCTGCGGGTGATCCTCCTCACGGCGGGCGGCGCGTTGATGGTGTGGAAGGCGTACGACGCGAGCCGGGAGGCGAGCGCGCTCGGCGGCGGCGACGCGCTGCTCTTGCAGCGGATCGCGGTGATCGAGGCGCTCGTCGGCGTGCTGGCGCTCGGCGCCGCGACGTTCGCGGCCGCCGCGCTGCGCAAGCGTCATCGGCGGCGCTCGCTCGACCTGCATGACCCCGGGCGCCGGCCCTGACCGCGCGCCCGTGCGCCCGAACCGAGGTCGTCCATGACGCAACGCCCCTCCTTGCCGAGCGCGTTCGTCGCGGGCCGCGGAGCTCGGCGCGCGCATGGTGGGACTCGACCCGACGGGACTCCCGGCCGTCGTGTACTGCGACACCGGGACGACGGGCGCGCTGGCGCGCGGTGCGGCTACCCGCGTGCAAGATCTCGGTCTGCGCTCATCGTGACCCGCGACCGCGGGACGAGCGACGCGCGGCCGTCGACGCGCGGCTCGTGGATCCGAGCCCGCTCGCGTCAGTAGATCCGCGCGATCTCCGCGCCCGGATAGTAGGCGCCCAGGATCTCCCGGTGGCCGTGACCCGCCTGTGCGCGCCCCACCGCGCCCCATTGGCACATCCCCGCGCCGTGCCCCCATCCGCCGCCACGCAGGACGACGCCGTCGCCTGCGCGATCCACGACGAACATCGCGGAGGGCAGATCGCCGAGCAGGCGACGGATGCGAAGCTCCCCGGCGATCTCCGCGCGCCCGCGATCCCCCTCGACGGCGAGCACGCGGGCGCGCCCCGAGACGCCGCGGGCGCCGACCGAGATCGCACGCACGTGCCCGACGCCCAGCGGCGCAGCCGCCGCGTCGAGCGCGGCGCCGCTGAAGGTGCGCTCCCAGCGGAAGCGCGTGACCCCTCGCGCGGCGGCCCGGCGGCACCAGGCGTCGCCCGGATCCGCGAGGAACTCCCTCAGCCGCGCCTCCCTGGCGAGCCCTCCTTCCCAGCGCGCCCGCTCCGGCCCGCTCAGGTCGGGACCACCGCGCAGGCTCGCGCTCGCGGCGTTGCCCCAGACGAGCTCGGCGTGCTCTCCGTGTCCACCGCAGGTCGCGGAGTAGACCGCGTCGACGACTGCGCCGTCCGCCGCGCCGAAGAGCGCCTCGCCGCGCGTGGCGCGCACCGCCGCGTCGGTGCGGGCGGTCCGGGCCGCGTCGCCGCGGTACGCTTGGCAGTGGACCTCGGCGCACAGCATGAACGGATCGGTCGCATGGCGCGCGCCGAGCTGAGCGAGCACGTTGGAGCGGGCGGTGACCGCCTGGGCCTGAGCGCCTCGAGCGGCGAGGACGCCGGCATCTCGCTCGGGACCAGCCCCCGGAGCAGCTCCTCGAGCGGGACGCCGTGGATCGCGGCGAGCATACCGTGCGCGTCGAGCGTGACGAACAGGCGACCGCCATAGGCCCGATCCTCGCGGGCGCGCCCGCGGGCGCCGCGCTCGTGCTCGACGCCCTCGACGACGAAGCCCGCGTCGCGGGCGACGTCCAGCCACAGCGCCGCGTCGGCCTCGCCGAGCGGCGCGCCCCCCTCCGCGCGCAGCTCGAGCGTGCCGCGGGGCCGGGAGACCACCTCCGCGTGCAGCGTCGCCCGCGCGTCGAACCGCGAGCGCAAGGATGCGATCGTGTCCCGCGCCGCGCCCTCCGAGCCGTCGCCGTCGGCGAGGAGGAGCTCCCGGCGCGTGTCCACCACCCGACCGGCGATCCCGTAGACCGCGCCCGTCAGACGCGATCGCACCGCGACGCCCCGCTCCCGCCAGGTGCGCCGAGCCGCGTCGAGCGAGGAGCGCGCGCCGAGCGGCGCCTCGGCGAGCAGCGCGTGGTGAACCACGACCGCGGGCACCGCCTCGCGCGCCCGCACCGTGAGCCGCGCGCCGGCAGGGATCTCGACGACCGCTCCGCCGCGAAGCGCGACGCGCCCGGCCGAGCGCGCGCGGAACGCGATCTCGCGCTGGCCCTCCATGAGCCGGATGGTGACGAGCGGCTCGCCACCGGAGGTGAACTGAAGGCGGTGGGACCAGAGGAGCTCGAGCGGATCGGAGAGGTCGAGGGAGAGAGGAGGCGGCGGGGGGGACGATGAGGACGAGGACGACGGAGACGGCGACGACTGCGGGACTGTCGGGGTCGGGGTCGGGGTCGGGGTCGGGGTCGCGGTCGGGGTCGGGGTCGTGGTCGGGGTCGGGGTCGGGGTCGCGGTCGAGGTCGGAGAGCTGAGCTCTCGAAGGCGCTCGGCCGCTCGCAGGGCATCGTG
>DATIDF010000367.1:0-8606 GCA_035456445.1 Anaeromyxobacter sp. | reverse complement strand
GCCTTCTCGCTCTTTTCAAAGGTTTGCGGCGGCTATTTCGGTGGGGTCACACCCGTTCCCATCCCGAACACGGTAGTTAAGCCCACCAGAGCCGATGGTACTGCACCGGAAGCGGTGTGGGAGAGTAGGTCGCTGCCGCATCTTTCTTGGCCCGCTGGCGCATCCGCGCCGGCGGGCTTTTTTCTTTTCCGGATCCGCAGGCGACGCGGATACCGTGCCGCGCGACGCCGCGGGGGATCACGCCGGCGCGTCGCGGTTCCGCGCGGGCGAGGCGGGATCGCGGATAGACTCGCGCTCCAGGAGGACGGAAGATGGCTCGTGTCGTGGTCGGGGTGATCGGCGGGACGGGGCTCGGGGAAGCGCTCGGCGCGCTGGGCGCGGGCGAGACGCGCGAGGTAGACACGCCGTTCGGCCGGCCCTCGGGCCCGATCACGCTCACCGAGGTCGGCGGCGTTCCGGTCGCGCTCCTCTCGCGGCACGGCGAGGGGCACATGCGGAACCCCTCGGCGGTCCCGTATCGCGCCAACATCTGGGCGCTGAAGTCGCTCGGCGTGACCCACGTCCTCGCCAGCGGCGCGTGCGGCAGCCTTCGCGAGGAGGTCGCGCCGAAGCACCTCGTGATCCCGGACCAGGTCATCGACCGCACGTTCCGCCGGGCGGGCACGTTCTTCGACGACCTCGCCGTCCACGTCGAGCTCGCGGCGCCCTTCTGCAACACGCTCCGCAACGTCCTCGTGAAGGCGGGGACTGGCTTCCCGGCGCGCATCCACCAGGGCGGGACGTACGTCTGCATGGAGGGACCGCAGTTCTCGACCCGCGCCGAGAGCGAGCTGCACCGGAGCTGGGGTGCCTCGCTCATCGGCATGACCGTGATGCCGGAAGCGAAGCTCGCGCGCGAGGCGGAGCTCTGCTACGCGCTCGTCGCGCTCCCCACCGACTACGACTGCTGGAAGCCGCACCCGGCGACGCTCGACCAGGCGAAGCTCATCGAGGAGATCCTCGGGAACGTGAAGGCGGCCACGGCGAACGCGCTCGAGCTCATCCGCCGTGCGATCCCGCAGGTCGCCGCGATCGAGAAGCCGTGCGCCTGCCAGTCGGCGCTCGCGCTCGCCATCTGGTCGGACAGATCGCGCATCCCGGCGGAGGTCCGGCAGCGGCTCGCGCTCCTCCTCGGGAAGTACGTCCCGTAGACGACGGGGATGATTCGCGAGCAGCCGACGAGCGAAGCGAGTCCGCCGGGGCGCCATCGCGTTCGCTGCGAAGCCGCCCGCGATGGCGCACGGGACCCGGCGAGCAGGGGTGGGGCCCCCGGCGAGCTTTGCTCGACGGGGCGGGGGCGCAGCCCCCGTGAGATCAATCAGAACGTCTCTCCGCAGCTCCGGCAGCGCACCTTCCGCAGCAGGAGATCGCCGCGGCTCGACGTCGCTCCGCAGCTCGGACAGACGAGCCCGAACCACTCGTGCGCGCTGCGCCGGCCGAGGGCGAGGCTCGCCGCGAGCATCGGGCCGGCGAAGCCGAGCACGAGCGCAGCGACCTCCGGGCCACGCATGCGCGACGCGTTGGCGAGGACGCCCGCGAGCGCCACGGCGAAGAGGAAGAAGCCGAGGAACCGGCCCCACAGCCAGGCGACACGCCTCCGCGTCAGGAGCCCGGCGAGGAGCACGCCGAACAGCGCGGCGTAGAGGCCGAGCTGCGCGGCCTGCGCCCAGCGGATCTCGGGCGCCGCGAGGACGAGCACCACGCCCGTCGCGAGGGCGAGCACGGCGAGCGCGACCGCCGCTGCGGCAATCCGGACGCTCCAGGGCATCGACCGCCGCATCGCCGGGGGCGCCCGCTCACTTCTCCCGCATGTACGGGTACTCGAAGCGCGTCGGCGGGTCGAACGTCTCCTTGATGGCGCGGAGCGAGACCCAGCGCAGGAGGTTCGCCATCGAGCCCGCCTTGTCGTTCGTGCCGGACGCGCGCGCGCCGCCGAACGGCTGCTGGCCGACGACGGCGCCGGTGGGCTTGTCGTTCACGTAGAAGTTGCCCGCGGCGTCGACGAGCCGCCGGCCCATGTCCACGATCGCCTCGCGGTCGCGCGCGAAGACCGCCCCGGTGAGCGCGTAGGGGGACGTCGAGTTGCACTGCTCGAGCGCCTCGTCGAGGCGGATGTCGGCGTAGACGAAGATCGTCAGCACCGGCCCGAAGATCTCCTCCTCCATGAGCTGGAAGCGCGGGTTCACCGTCTCGATCACGGTCGGCTCGACGAAGAAGCCCTTCGAGTCGTCGCAGCGGCCGCCGTGGAGGATCTTGGCCTGCGAGGAGGCGCGCGCGATCTGGATGTACTTCTCGATCCGGGCGAACGCGTCCCGGTCGATGACCGCGCCCATGAACGTCGTGAAGTCCTCGATCTCGCCCATCTTGATCTCGGCGACCATGCCGAGGAGCCGCTCGCGGAGCTGCGGCCAGAGGCTCTCGGGGACGTAGGCGCGCGACGCGGCGGAGCACTTCTGGCCCTGGTACTCGAACGCGCCGCGCACGAGCGCGACCGCGGCGGCGTCCACGTCCGCGGACGGGTGGACGAACACGAAGTCCTTGCCGCCGGTCTCCCCGACGACGCGCGGGTAGCCTCGGTACCGCTCGAGGTTCTCCCCGATCGTCCGCCACATCCCGTGGAACACGCTCGTCGAGCCGGTGAAGTGCAGGCCCGCGAAGTCGGGGCTCGCGATGGCCGGATCGCCGACGGCGCGGCCGGAGCCCGGGACGAAGTTGATGACGCCCGGGGGGAGGCCCGCCACCTCGAGGAGCTTGAGGATGTGCCAGGCGGAGTAGACCGCCGACGAGGCCGGCTTCCACACGCAGGTGTTGCCCATGAGCGCGGGCGCGGTCGGCAGGTTCGCCGCGATCGACGTGAAGTTGAAGGGCGTCACCGCGAAGACGAAGCCTTCGAGCGGCCGGTACTCGAGCCGGTTCCACTGGCCCGGCGGCGAGCGCGGCTGGTCCTCCAGGATCCGCTCCATGAAGTGCGGGTTCCAGCGCCAGAAGTCGATGATCTCGCACGCGGAGTCGATCTCCGCCTGGTAGGGCGTCTTCGACTGACCGAGCATCGTCGCGGCGTTCAGGACCTGGCGCCAGGGGCCGGCGAGGAGGTCCGCCGCCTTGAGGAAGATCGCGGCGCGGTCGTGCGGCGCCATCGCCCCCCACGCCTTGCGCGCCTCCATCGCCGCCTCGATCGCCGCCTGCACCTCCGCCGGTCCGGCCTGGTGCCAGCGCGCGAGCCGCTGCCCGTGCCGGTGTGGCACTCGAGCCTCGGCGATGCGGCCGGTGCGGACCTCGCGCCCGCCGATGACGAGCGGGATCTCGAGCTCGCGCCCGGAGAGCTCGGCGAGCTGCGCCTTGAGCGCGCCGCGCTCGGGCGTGCCGGGCGCGTAGGAGAGGACTGGCTCGTTGCGGGGCTCGGGGATGCGGAACAGGCCGTTCGCCATGGGTCCCTCCGATCGTCGGGGCGGGCTGAAGATAACCCGACAGTCCGGGGTCCGCCTCAGGCGTTGCGTGCTTGGGTTGCCCGTAAACGAGCCCGTGCCCGCGCCCGCGCCCGAGACGAAACCGGGCTCGTTCACGTTCACGGGATGTCCTCGCCGCTGCCCGGTCAGCGATCCGGGCACATCGGATAGAGCGGCTGTGCGAGCGCGATCGCCGCTTCGGGCGCGGGTCGCCTGCGCTCCACGGGCGCGGCCCGCCCGCCCGGATCCTGCCGGAGGGCG
Organism: Anaeromyxobacter sp.; assembly: GCA_035456445.1. Lineage (GTDB taxonomy): Bacteria > Myxococcota > Myxococcia > Myxococcales > Anaeromyxobacteraceae > Anaeromyxobacter. The sequence continues at coordinate 4,860 of DATIDF010000367.1, read as the reverse complement.
GGGCGCGCCCGTGGACCCCAGTGAAGCCCGACCGAGCTCCCGACGGCGACGCCGGCGAGCTGCACCGGGATGATGACCCAGAACCGGGGCGCGGCTACGTAGCCCACGCCCAGCGCGGCGGCGTGTCCGAGGCTCGAGAGCAGGAGGGCCTTCCAGAAGGTCCCCGCCGCGGGGCTCACTCGGGCAAGCCGCGCTGCCAGGCTCGCCCCGAGCGGCGGCAGGATGAGGGCGGCGCCCGTGAGCGCGAACGCCGCGGTCCGGAAGTTGCCCGCCGTGGGCGAGAAGGTGTCGCTCGCGAAGAGCTGCAGCGTCGCGTAGCCGAGCCCGATGACGAGCGCGTCGCCCGCGAGCACGCCCAGCCCGGCCGCGGCGAGCTCGCGGCCCTGGAACGGGCCGGGGTCGAACGGGGGCTGCGGAGCCAGGGCCGGGCTCGCGAGAGCCAGCTCGAGGGCGAGCGCGAACGCGACCATCCCCGGAACGATGGTCCATGCGCGGCCGACGGGATCGCTCGCGCGGGGAGGCAAGACGGGGCCGCCCCGCGAGGTCGCGCGCGTGATGACGCTGGGTGTACACGCCTGGAGGAGCGGCCGCGCGATCGAGCGGCCCCGGGCTCAGCGCCCGCCCGGCTCCTCGTCTCCCCCGCCGAGCCCGTACTTGCGCAACTTGTCGTGCAGCGTGACGCGCGACACGCCGAGCCGGCGCGCCGCCTCGCTGCGGTTGCCCTCGGCCGCGCGGAGCGCCTCTACCACGAGGCCCCGCTCGAACGCCTCGACGCGCTGCTTGAGCGACGGCGCGGCGGCAGCGTCTCCGGGAGCTTCCGCGCCGCCGGGGAGGAGCGAGAGGTCGAGCCCGTCCGGAGGCGAGAGCGCCACGAGCCCCTCGAGCGCGTTCTCGAGCTCGCGGACGTTGCCTGGCCACGCGTGCGCGGCGAGCCGGTCCATGAGCGCGGCGGGCACCGCGAGCGAGGCGAGCCCGAACCGCTCCGCGAAGCGCTGGAGGAAGTGGCGCGCGAGGACCGGGATGTCCTCGGGCCGCTCGCGCAGCGCCGGGACGCGGAGCTTTGCGACGTCGAGCCGATAGTAGAGATCCTCGCGGAACCTGCCAGCGCGCACGAGCTCCTGCAGGTCACGGTGGGTCGCCGCGAGGACGCGCACGTCCACGTGCCGCACCCGCTCCTCGCCCACCGGTCGCACCTCGCCCTCCTGCAGGACCCGCAGGAGCTTCCCCTGCGCCGACGGCGCGAGCTCCCCCACCTCGTCGAGCAGGATCGTCCCGCCGTCCGCCTCGCCGAAGAGCCCGGGTCGCGCGCGCACCGCGCCGGTGAAGGCGCCCCTCGCGTGCCCGAAGAGCTCCGCCTCGGCGAGCTCCGGCGTCAGCGCCGCGCAGTTGAAGCGGACGAACGGGCGATCCGCGCGGCGCGAGGCGCGGACGATGGCCTCGGCGACGCGCTCCTTGCCCGTGCCGCTCTCTCCGGTGACGAGCACGGTCACGTCGCGCGGCGCGACCCGCGCGACGAGCACGGCGAGCCGCCGCATCGCCTCCGAGGCGAACACCATCGAGCGGGAGAGGACGAGCTCGCCCTGGAGCCGTTCGTTCTCGTGCGCGAGCCGGACCGCCTCGAGCGCGCGGCGCACGACGGCGAGGAGCTCGTCGGTGTCGAACGGCTTCTTGAAGTAGTCGTGGGCGCCGGCCTTCATCGCCTCGACCGCCTGCCGCTCCGAGCCGTGGGCGGTGACGAGCACGACGCGCGGCGCGCCCGGCCGGCCGGCGATCCGGCGGAGCAGCTCCATCCCGTCCATCCCCGGCATGCGCAGGTCGGTCACCACGAGCTCCGCGGGCCGCGCCTCGAGGCACGCGAGCGCCGCGGCGCCGTCCGCAGCCTCTTCCACGAGGAGTCCCTCGCTCTCGAGGATCTCGCGGAGCGTGTAGCGGACGCCTGGGTCGTCGTCGACGACGAGGACGCGCGCGAGCGGGCTCATGCGGCGCGGCCTCCACCCGCGTCCACGGGTCGCGGCAGGACGAGCTCGGCCGCGGTGCCGCCGCCCGGGCGCGGCGCGAGGACCAGATCGCCCCCGTGCTGCCGCGCCAGCGCGCGCGCGATCGTGAGCCCGAGCCCGGAGCCGCGCGGCTTCGTCGTCGCGCCGGGCGAGAAGAGCGTGTCCCCGAGCGATGGATCGACGCCGCGGCCGCGGTCGAGCACCCTCACCCGCGCGGTGCCCTCGGCGTCCCGCACCGCCTCGACCTCGATCTGGGCGCGCGCGGGGCTCGCGTCGAGCGCGTTCTGGACGAGGTTGATGAGGATCTGCTTCACCTTCCGCGGGTCGCAGCGGGCCGAGATGCGGTCCGCCCGGACCACGAGGGCGACGTCCCGCTCGCGCGCCATCCCCTCGTGCAGTGCGGCGACCTCGCCGCACAGCGCGCCGAGGTCCGCGTCGCCCAGCGCGAGCGGCACGAGCGGACGTGAGAAGTTCAGGAACTCGTCGAGGATCGCCTGCATCCGATCGACCTCGCGCCGGAGCACCCCGAGCCGCTCGGAGGCCTTCCCCTCCGCGAGGCCCGGCGCGAGGAGCCCCGCGAGCCCCTTCACGCTCGCGAGCGGGTTCTTGAGCTCGTGCGCGATCTCGCCGGAGAGCGCGGTGAGCTCCTCCGCGCGCTGCGCGTGCGCCTCGAGCGACGCCTGCTGCGCCGCGAGCGCGCGCCGGATCATCCGGTCGAACGACCAGCGGATCGCGCGCCCCGCGCCGCTCGAGAACAGGAACACGAGCGAGAGCATCGCCGCGTGCGTGTAGAGGTAGGCCGGCGGCCCGACGCGCGCGCCGCCGCCGAAGACCTGGAGGTTCAGCTCCGGGATCGCGCCGGTCGCGCCGAGCGCGGCGAGCGTGAACACCGCCGCGCTCTGCACGGCCGTGACGAACAGGCTCGCGCGCCACGCGAGGAACACGCCGGCGATCATCCCGAGCGGCACGGCGATGTAGAGGAACGGGCTCGCGAGCCCGCCGGTCACGGCGGTGATCCCCATCTGCCAGAACGTGGCGACGAGGAGGTTCCGCGGGACCGCGCCGGGCGTGAACCCGCGCCGCCGGAAGCGCACCCACTCCGCGACGAAGAACGCGAACATCCCGACCACGGCCACGAGGAGCGCGCCGCGCCGCCACGACGCGGTCTCCACCCACGCGAGCCAGAGCGCGAGCGCGCCGATCGGCGGCAGCGCGACGAGCCGCGCGCCGGCCATCCGGCCGAAGAGCCGGGAGAGCTCCTCGTGCTGGATCTCGCGGTGGCCGGGGGGCGGGGGCATCGCGGGGGCCTCGTTTCGGCCCGAGAACATACGCCCGCGCGCGCGCCGCCGCATGCTTCCGCTCCTCATGGCCCGCGGCCGCTGGCCCGGTCGAGGGCGATGCGGGACTGCGCGGCCCGGGCGCGCGCGTCGGCGAGCAGCACGTCCGCCGCGTAAAGCCGGTCGTTCGCGTCGATGACGTCGAGGCTCGAGGCAACCCCCGCGTCGTAGCTGCGGCGAGCCGACGCGGCGGCGTCGTCGGCGAGGCGGCGCTGCGTCTCGGCGAGCCGGAGCTGCTCGGCCGCGACCGCGACGTCGCGCAGCCCGTCCTGGACCTCCTGCACGATCGCGAGCCGCTGCGCCTCGGCGGCGGCCGAGGCGAAGGCGCGCTGCGCCTCGGCCTCGCGGCGCTTCCCGTAGCGGAGCCCGCCGTCGTAGAGCGGCCAGGAGAGGTCCACCGTGGCGCGCCAGCCGTCCTTCTCGCCGGTGGGGTACGCCACGTCCGCGCGGAAGATCGACGCGCCCGCCGAGAGCTGTGGCGCGAGCCGCGCCCAGGCGCCCCGCACCAGCGCCTGGGCGGCGTCCACCTGCGCGCGCTGCGCGGCGAGCTCCGGCCGCGCGGTGAGCGCGCCCGCGACCAGGGCCTCGCGCTCCTCGGGAGGACCGGGTTGCGCGAGCGCCGGGACCACGACGCGCACCGGCGTCTCCCGGCCGAGGAGAATCCCGAGCGCCAGCCGCGCCCGCTCGAGCTCGGCGCGCGCGCGGACGAGATCGCCCTCGCGCCGCACCTGCTCGGTGCGCGCGCGGAGCGCGTCGAGCGGCGCGGCGGTTCCTGCCGCCACGCGGCGCTCGGCGCTCCGCGCGAGCTCGGCTGCGCTCTCTGCGGCTCGCTCCGTGGCGGCGACCGCCTCCTCCGCCGCGAGCGCCCCGTGCGCCGCCTGCGCGAACCCGGCCCGCACCTCGCTGCGCGCCGCCTCTGCCGAGAGCGACGCGGCGCGGGCGCCGCTCCTCGCGGCGGAGAGCTCGAACCAGGCGTTCGGGACGACGAGGGGGACGCGCGCCGCGCCCGTGACGGCGAACTGCTCGAGCGGCTGGATCGCGATCGGCGCCCGCAGCGGCGTGCCGGGCTGCAGCGGGAGGGCGACCACCGCCTCGTCTCTGTTGCGCGTGTAGCTCGCCGTGGCGGACACCGTCGGAAGGAGCGGCGCCGCCGCCTGGCGGGCCACCCCGCTCGCCTCGCCTGCGCGGGCGCGGGCCTGCGCGAGGGTGAGGTTCTGGGCGTCGAGCTCGGCGAGGGCGTCGGGCAGGGAGAGGGTGGGGAGGATCCCTCGACTTCGCTCAGCCGCTGGCGCGGCTTCGCTACGCTCGGGATGAACGGCCTCGAGAGATCCGATCGGGGTCGCGGTCGCGGTCGCGGTCGCGGTCGGGGTCGGGGTCGCGGTCGCGGTCGCGGTCGGGGAACTCGCTGGCTCGCGCTGCCCGTGTCGCGTGTGCGTGCCGCTCCTCCTTTCTCGCCTGAGGCAGGCTGCCCCGGGCCCTGGCTACCCGGGGCGAGGGCCACTCTGGGCCATTGCGCCAACGCGCAG
>DATIDF010000366.1:0-10701 GCA_035456445.1 Anaeromyxobacter sp. | reverse complement strand
TCCTCCCTCACATAGCCTACGGCTATGCTCGGTCGTCGCGCCTCGCGCTGCTCGCGTCTCGTCCGCCTGGCTCGGTCCGGGGATTGATTCACGACCCCTACGCCGCGTCCGTGCCGCCCTTCGCGCCGTTCGCGGCGGCGTGCCCCCGACCGCCGCGCATCGCGGTGAGCGGGCCGCGCACGGCCGGCGCCTCGGCCTCGCCGGCCCGGATCTCCGCCAGGATCACCTGGTACATCCGCTTGCTCGTGACGAACGCACCGTGGGCGCCCTTCGCCTCGACGTTCACCAGGTGCGGGAGCCCGTGGGTCTCGATGACGCTGGTCGGGTACGGCGCCCAGCCGTCCCGGCGCGACCAGATCGACGCGAGCCGCACCTGCGCCGGCCACGGTCCGTCGTGCAGCCGCTCGAGGAAGGCGCTCCCGGGCATCATCTGCCACACCGAGCGCGAGAGCCCGCCGAGCGGCAGTCCGAGATAGGCGAGCGGCGTGCCGTGGTGCGGGGCCCCGAGCGTCACGACCGCGCGCGTGCGCCGCCAGCCTCCGAGCCGCTTCACGTAGTAGGCGGCGACGAGCCCGCCCTTCGAGTGCCCGACGATGGTGAGCGGGCCCATGCCCGGGTTCCGCGCGTAGATGCGCTCGATCTTCGCGCGCACGAGGTCGGCGACCTCGTCGATGCCGCGCGTGTTGAAGGCGCCGCCGAAGCCGCCGAGGTGGAGCGAGAAGACGCCGTAGCCGTCGCGCCGGAGCCGGCGCTCCAGGATGTCGAACGTGCGCCGCGAGGCGAAGAAGCCGTGCAGGAGGAGCACCGGCCGCGGACAGTTGGAGAAGTCGGTCCGCTTCTCCACCCGGTCCAGCGTGCCGGGCAGCTCGAGGGCCGCCGCGATCTCGTCCACCCGCCGTGCCGCCCGCCGGATGAGCCGCAGGACCTTCATGCGGAGTACCTCCCGCTAGAAGTGTAACCGTCCTTGCGGGCGGTGGCAGTTCTAGCCACCGGGCGAGCGTCCCAGGTCCCGGGGACGGCGCAGGCCGAGCCGGGACGCGGGCAGATGGCCGTCGCCGGGACGCGCGCTTCCTTGAGCGATCGGGGGCGACGCGCTAAGAGTCGAGATTCCCTACGGAGGTTCGGATGCTCGTCGTCATGAAGCCCCACGCCAGCGAGGGGGAGGTCGCTTCCGTCGTCGAGCGGATCCGCTCCCTCGGGCTCACCGCCCACCCCATCCCGGGCGCGCAGCGTGTCGCCATCGGGATCACCGGGAACAAGGGCGGCCTCGAGCCCGAGATCTTCGAGACCATGCCCGGGGTCCAGGACGCAATCCGAGTCTCGCAGCCGTTCAAGCTCGTGTCACGTGAGGTGAAGGAGGAGGACACCGTCATCGACGTGGGCGGCGTCCCGCTCGGCGGGAACACCCTCGCGATCATGGCGGGGCCGTGCTCGGTGGAGTCGAGGGAGCAGGTGCTCGAGGCGGCGCACGCCGTCCGCGCCGCCGGGGCGCGCTTCCTCCGGGGCGGCGCCTACAAGCCGCGGACGAGCCCGTACGAGTTCCAGGGGCTCGCCGAGGAGGGCCTCGAGCTGCTCGCGCTCGCGCGCGAGGAGACGGGCCTCAAGGTCGTGACCGAGGTGATGGACGTCGAGACGCTCCCGATGGTCTCCGAGTACGCGGACGTCCTCCAGATCGGCGCGCGCAACATGCAGAACACCTCGCTCCTGAAGCAGCTCGGGGAGATCAGGAAGCCCGTGCTCCTGAAGCGCGGCCCGTCCGCGACGATCAAGGAGTGGCTCATGGCCGCCGAGTACATCGTCTCGCGCGGCAACTACCAGGTGGCGCTCTGCGAGCGCGGGATCCGGACGTTCGAGACGATGACGCGCAACACGCTCGACCTGAACGCGGTGCCGGTCCTGAAGGCGCTCACGCACCTCCCCGTCGTCGTGGACCCGTCGCATGGCATCGGCCTGCGCGCCCATGTCGCCGCGATGGCGCGCGCCGGGATCGCGGCGGGCGCCGACGGCCTCATCATCGAGGTGCACCCCCACCCGGAGAAGGCGCTCTCCGACGGGCAGCAGTCGCTCACGCCGCGTGAGTTCGAGGAGCTCATGCGGCAGGTCCGCGTGATCGCCGGCGCGGTCGGCCGCGCCATCGCCTAGGAGATCGCCATGTTCGTCGCGATGAAGCCGCACGCCAGCGCGGCCGAGTTCCAGGCCGTGCTCGAGAAGATCCGCTCCCTCGGGCTCACGCCCCAGCCGATCACCGGCACCGAGCGCAAGGTCGTCGCCGTGATCGGCCACGTGACGGGGCTCGATCCGGACGATCTGTTCGGCTCGATGCCGGGCGTCGCGGAGGCGCTCCGGGTCTCTCAGCCGTTCAAGCTCGTGTCGCGCGAGGTGAAGGAGGAGGACACCGTCATCGACGTGGGCGGCGTGCTGCTCGGCGGCAAGGCCATCGCCGTCATGGCCGGCCCGTGCTCGGTCGAGTCCAAGGACCAGATCCTCGAGGCGGCGCACGCGGTGAAGGCGGCGGGCGCGACCTTCCTGCGCGGCGGTGCGTTCAAGCCGCGCACCAGCCCATACGAGTTCCAGGGGCTGCGCGAGGAGGGGCTGAAGCTCCTGGCGCTCGCGCGCGAGGCGACGGGGCTCAAGGTGGTCACCGAGGTGAAGGACACCGAGACCCTGGAGATGGTCGCCGAGTACGCCGACGTGCTGCAGATCGGCGCGCGCAACATGCAGAACTACTCGCTGCTCGAGAAGGTCGGCGCGGTGGACAAGCCCATCCTCCTGAAGCGCGGCCTCTCGGCCACGCTGAAGGAGTGGCTCATGGCCGCCGAGTACATCGTGTCGAAGGGGAACTTCCAGGTCGCGCTCTGCGAGCGCGGGATCCGGACCTTCGAGACGATGACGCGCAACACGCTCGACATCAATGCCGTCCCGGTCCTGAAGGCGCTCACGCACCTGCCCGTGGTGGTGGATCCGTCGCACGGGATCGGGCTCCGGCCTCACGTGCCGGCGATCGCGCGCGCCGGGGTCGCCGCCGGAGCGGACGGCCTCATCATCGAGGTCCACCCGCACCCGGAGAAGGCGCTCTCGGACGGCCACCAGTCCCTCACCCCCGGGGAGTTCGAGGAGCTGATGCGGCAGGTGCGGGTGATCGCGGGCGCGATCGGCCGCCCGGTCGGTGCCTGAGAGGAGTGCGGGGGCGTTGCGCGCCCCCACGACTTGCCAACCCACTTTTCGGTCTTACGGTCGTGGCATGAGGCACGAGCCCCACGTCCCGACGGAGGACACGAAGGATCTCAGGCTGCCGAACGGCTGCATCCTGTGCGGCGGGGATCTCGAGGTGCGCGTGACGGAGGGCGCGACCCGGAGCTTCTGCGCGCGGTGCCGCTGGATCAGCCGCCCGCACATGCAGCGGCACGAGGACGGGATCCACATCGTCCACCCCGCGGGGGGCCTCGCGTAGTCGCGCGAACGCGCCCGCCGGAGGCGGAACGGCTTCGCCGCGCGCCGGCGCTCAGCGCCGGAGCGCCCGCTTGAGCGATCGCACGAAGCGCCTGACGCGCTCGGCGCGCGCCGCGCGCGCGCCACCCTCGGCGATCCGCTGCACGATGGCGCTCCCGACCACGACCCCATCGGCGAGCGGGCCCAGCTCGCGGGCCTGCGCGGGCGAGGACACGCCGAAGCCGATCACCACCGGTACCGGGCTCTTCTCGCGGATCGCGGCGACCTTCGGCCCGATCTCGGCTGCGACCGCCCTGCGCGCGCCGGTGACGCCGGTCACCGACACGAAGTAGAGGAACCCGGTCGCGGCGCGCGCCGCCGCCTCGACGCGGACCGCGTCCGACGTCGGGGCGAGCAGGAACACGGTGCGGACGCCGCGCGCGGCGAGCGCCGGCGCGACGTCGCCGGCCTCCTCGGGGAGGAGGTCGGGGATGATCACCGCGTCGACCCCGGCGCGGGCGCAGCCGTCGCCGAACCGCTCCACGCCGCGCGCGAGGATCGGGTTCAGGTAGCCCATGAGCGCGATCGGCACGTCCGACCGCGGCGTGCTGGATCGTCGGGCCGTCCGCCATCGGGTCGGAGAACGGGATCCCGATCTCGAGCAGGTCGGCGCCGCCCTCGACGCAGGCGAGCGCCATCGCCTTGGACGTCGCGAGATCGGGGTCGCCGCCCATCACGTACGTCACGAGCGCCGCCTCGCCGCTCGCGCGACAGCGCGCAAACGCGCGGGCGATCCGGTCTCCCGCCGGCGCGGCGGCCTCGGCGCCTGGGGCGCCTGCCTTCGAGGTCCTCATCGCGTCCCTCCCTTCCGGCGCGCGGTCGGCCGCGGGCGGGGCTTCGCCCGCGAGCGGGCGCCGGTCGGCGCCGCCCTCCGCGGTGTCTCCGCCCGCGCGGCGAGCGCGCGGCGCACCTGGTCCACGTCCTTGTCGCCGCGGCCGGAAACGTTCACGACGACGAGGCCGCCGGGCCCAAGCGCGCGGGCGACCTCGCGGGTCGCCGCGACGGCGTGAGCCGTCTCGAGGGCCGGGATGATGCCCTCCGTGCGCGCGAGGTACTGGAGCGCCTCGAGCGCCTCGTCGTCGGTGGCGTGCATGAGCGTGAGCCGGCCGGTGTCCTTGAGGTGCGCGAGCTCGGGTCCGACGCCGGGATAGTCGAGGCCCGCGCTGATCGAGTGCGCCTCGCGGATCTGCCCGTGCTCGTCCTGCAGGACGTAGCTGCGCGAGCCGTGCAGCACACCCGGCGTCCCCTTCGAGAGCGAGGCGCCGTGCTCCCCGCTCTCGAGCCCATGGCCCGCGGCCTCCACCGCGACGAGCTTCACGCCCGGATCGTCCACGAAGCCGGAGAAGATCCCCATCGCGTTCGAGCCGCCGCCGACGCAGGCGACGACCGCGTCCGGGAGCCGCCCCGCGACCTCCAGGCACTGCCGGCGCGCCTCCGTGCCGATGACCGACTGGAAGTCGCGCACGAGCGCGGGGTACGGGTGCGGACCCGCGACCGAGCCGATGATGTAGTGCGTGTCGCGCACGTTCGTCACCCAGTCGCGCAGGGCCTCGTTCATGGCGTCCTTGAGCGTCCGCGAGCCGGACGTGACGGGCACGACGCGCGCCCCGAGGAGCTGCATCCGGAAGACGTTCAGCGCCTGTCGCTCCACGTCGAGCGCGCCCATGAAGACCTCGCAGGGCAGCCCGAAGAGCGCCGCGGCGGTCGCGGTCGCGACTCCGTGCTGGCCGGCGCCGGTCTCCGCGATGATGCGGGTCTTCCCCATCCGCCGCGCGAGCAGCACCTGGCCGAGGGTGTTGTTCACCTTGTGCGCGCCGGTGTGGCAGAGGTCCTCGCGCTTCAGCAGGATGCGGCAGCCGCCCGCCTCGGCGCTCATCCGGCGCGCCTCGCCGAGCGGCGTCTCGCGCCCGGCGAAGCGGGTGAGGAGCTCCGCGAGCTCGGCCTGGAAGGCCGGGTCCTCGCGCGCCGCGAGCCACGCCGCCTCGAGCTCGTCGAGCGCCGGGACGAGCGTCTCGGGGACGTAGCGCCCGCCGTACGCGCCGAACCGGCCGCGCGGGCCGGGGAGGGGGATCGTCATCGCGCTGCCTCCTTCGCCGCCTGGATGAACCGCTGCATCTTCTCCTCGTCCTTCACGCCGGGCAGGAGCTCGACCCCGCTCGCCACGTCCACGCCGAAGGGCCGCACCCGTCGCACCGCCTCGCCGACGTTCTCGGGCGTGAGCCCGCCCGCGAGGTACACGCGCGCGGCCCGCGCCGCCTCGGCGGCGAGCGCCCAGTCCAGGGTCCGCCCGCTGCCGCCGAAGCCAGGTCCCGGCGCGTCGAGCAGGAACGCCGACACGTCGTACGCCGCCATCGCCGCGAGCGCGCCCGGGCCGTCCACGCGGATCGCCTTGACGACCGGGACCGGCAGCAGCGCACACAGCCCGGGCGGCTCGTCGCCGTGGAGCTGGGCGACGCCCACGCCGGACGCCGCGATCGACGCGAGGAGCTCCTCCCGCGAGGCGTTCACGAAGACCCCGAAGGCCAGGACGCCGGGCGGGAGCTTCCCCACGATCCGGGCCGCGTCCGCCGGTGCGACGTAGCGCTTCGAGCCCGGCCAGAAGTTGAACCCCAGCGCGTCCGCGCCGTGGCGCACCGCCGCGAGCGCGTCCTCGAGGCGCGTGATGCCGCAGATCTTGACGTTCACGGATCGCAAATGGAGCAGGGTCGGAATCGTGCCGAGCGTCGGGGTGGGTCGAGGTCGGGTCGGGGTCGGTGTCCGGGTCGGGTCGTGTCGGCGTCGTCCTTCGACTTCGCTCCGCGGCCGACGCCGCGTCGCTATGCTCAGGACGAACGGCCGCTGGAGAGCCGGCCGTGGCTCGGGGTCAGGCTACGCACTCATCTCCTGGATCAGCGCCCCCGGATCCGCGGCGCGCACCAGCGCCTCGCCGACGAGGAGGTTCGCTGCGCCCGCTCGCCTGAGACGGCGCGCGTCCTCGGCCGAGCGGACCCCGCTCTCTGCGACCCCGCGCACGCCGGCGGGGAGCCGGGGCAGGATCCGCTCGGAGGTGGCGAGGTCGACCGCGAAGGAATGGAGGTTGCGGTTGTTCACGCCGACGATCCGCGCGCCGGCCGAGAGCGCGCGGTCCGCCTCGGCGTCGTCGTGCACCTCGACGAGCGCGGCGAGCCCGAGCGCGCCCGCGGCGTCGAGGAGCGCGCGGAGCGCGTCGTCCGGGAGGGCTGCGACGATGAGGAGCGCCGCGTCGGCGCCGGCCGCCCGCGCCTCGAGGAGCTGGTACCGATCGACGACGAAGTCCTTGCGCAGGAGCGGCACGTCCACCGCGGCGCGCACGGCGACGAGGTCGGCGAGCGAGCCGCCGAAGCCGGGCCCGTCGGTGAGGACCGAGATCGCCGCCGCGCCCGCGGCGGCGTAGCGGCGCGCCTGCGCGATCGCGTCGAGCCCGGCCGCGATGGCGCCCGCCGAGGGGCTCGCCCGCTTCACCTCGGCGATGATCCGCGCTGGTCCGCCCGGGAGCGAGAGCGCGGCCTCGAAGGCACGCGGCGGCGCCGCCTCCCGGGCGCGCGCCTCGAGCTCTCGCGCGGGCTCGGCCAGCCGGCGCGCCGCCACCTCGTCGCGCTTCCGCGCCAGGATCTCGTCGAGGAACGTCACGCCGGCACCCGCGTCACCTCGACGAGCCGGGCGAGCTTCTCCGCCGCGGCGCCGCGATCGACGACCGCCGCGCCGAGCCGCACGCCCTCGCGCAGGTCGGCCGCAGCGCCGACCGCGACGAGCGCCGCCGCCGCGTTCGCGAGCGCCGCGTCGCGCGGGCCGCCCTTCTGCCCGCCGAGCACGTCCGACAGGATCCGCGCGTTCCGCTCCGCGTCGCCCCCGATGATCTCCGACTCCTCGTGACGGGCGAGCCCGAGGTCCTCGGGGAGCATCGCGTACCGCTCGCACGAGCCCGCCTTCACCTCGCAGACGTGCGTCATGCCGGTGACGGCGATCTCGTCCAGCCCCTCGCCGTGGACGACGAACGCGTGCGCCGCGCCGAGCGTGGCGAGCACGCCGCCGATGACCGGCACCCAGCGCGGCTCGTACACGCCCAGCACCTGGTACCGCGCGCCGGCGGGGTTCGCGAGCGGGCCGAGGAGGTTGAAGATCGTGCGCACGCCGAGCTCGCGCCGGACGCCCGCGACCGCCTTGAACGCCGGGTGGAGCCTAGGCGCGAACAGGAAGCCGATGCCGACCTCCTCGATCGCGCGCTCGACCACGTCCTTCGGCGCGTCCACGTCGACCCCGAGCGCCGCGAGCACGTCCGCCGAGCCCGCACGCGAGGACACCGCGCGGTTGCCGTGCTTCGCCACCGTCACGCCCGCCCCGGCCGCGATGAACGCCGCGGTGGTGGAGATGTTGAACGTGTGCCGGCCGTCGCCCCCCGTGCCGCAGGTGTCGACGAACACGTCGCGCTCGACCCGGATGCGGTCGACCCGCGCGCGCATCACCTCCGCCGCTCCGGCGATCTCGTCGACGGTCTCGCCCTTCATCCGCAGCGCCGCGAGGAACGCCCCCACCTGCGCCGGCGTCGCCCCGCCGTCCGCGATCTCCTCCATCACCGCCGAGACCTCGGCGCGCGCGAGATCGCGGCCCTCGAGGAGCCTCGCCACCGCCTGCTGGATCATCGCGCTCTCCCGCCGCCGAGCCGGCGGAGCCAGTTGCCGAGGAGCTGCTTCCCCTCGGCGGTGAGGATTGACTCCGGGTGGAACTGGACGCCCTCGACGTCGAGCGTCCGGTGGCGGAGCCCCATGATCTCGTCCTCCGCCGTCCAGGCGGTGACCTCGAGCGACGCGGGCAGCGTCTCGCGCTCGACCACGAGCGAATGGTAGCGCCCCGCCTCGAACGGCGAGGGCAGGCCCGCGAAGACGCCCGCGCCCGCGTGCAGGACGGGGCTCGCCTTGCCGTGCACGATGCGTGCGTTGCGCACGACCTTCCCCCCGAACGCCTGGCCGATCGCCTGGTGGCCGAGGCACACGCCGAGGATGGGCAGCTCGCCCGCGAGCGCGTGGATCGCCTCGAGCGTCACCCCGGCCTGGTCGGGCGTGCACGGGCCGGGCGACAGCACGAGCGCGTCGGGGCGGCGCGCTCGGATGCCGGCGACGTCGATGGCGTCGTTCCGGAACACCTCGACCTCCGCACCGAGCTCGCCAAGATATTGGACGAGGTTGAAGGTGAAGGAATCGTAGTTGTCGAGCAGCAACACCTTCACCGCGCCGGGCGCACTTCCGTTCCTGCCGCTCATCGCTTGCCTCCCCGACGCGGCCGGCGCTTCGCGACCGGCGGCGTGCGCGCCGCCGCGATCCGCGCTCCGGGCGGCGCGGCGACCGCGTCGAGGAGCCGCGACTCGGCCTGCGCGACGGCCGTGAAGACCGCGCGCGCCTTGTTGAGCGTCTCCTGGTACTCCGCCTCGGGCACCGAGTCGTACACGAGCCCCCCGCCCGCCTGCACCGACACGCGCCGGCCGCGCGCCATGAGCGTGCGGATGGCGATGCACATCTCCATGTCGCCGCCGCGATCGAAGTAGCCGACCGCGCCAGCGTACGGGCCGCGCCGCGCGGGCTCGAGCTCGTCGATGATCTCCATCGCCCGCACCTTCGGCGAGCCGGACACCGTGCCGGCGGGGAAGCCCGCGCGCAGGACGTCCACCGCGCCGAGCCCGTCCGCGAGCCGCCCCTTCACCTCGGAGACGAGGTGCATGACGTGGGAGTAGCGCTCGACGGTCTTGAGCGCCGTGACGCGCACCGTCCCGACGGCGGACACGCGCCCGACGTCGTTCCGGCCGAGGTCGACGAGCATGACGTGCTCGGCGTTCTCCTTCGGGTCCGCGCGGAGCTCCGCCTCGAGCCGCGCATCCTCGCCAGCGTCCGCGCCGCGCTTGCGCGTCCCGGCGATGGGCCGCAGCGTCACCTCGCCGTCCTCGAGCTTCACGAGCGTCTCGGGGGAGGAGCCGACGAGCGCGCGATCCCCGTCCTTCAGGAAGAACAGGTAGGGCGAGGGGTTGACCCGGCGGAGCGCGCGGTAGATCTCGAACGGCGGGACCGACACGTCCGCGTCGAAGCGCTGCGAGAGGACGATCTGCTGGCAGTCGCCCGCCCGGACGTACGCCTTCGCGCGCTCCACCGCGGCGAGGTAGTCGCGCTTCGCGACGCGGGGGACGAGCTCCGAGGGCCTCGCCGCGCGGCGCGCGCGCCGATCGACGAGCGGGGCGGCGAGGAGGGCGAGCCTCGCCCGGATGCGCCTGAGGGCGCGGGCGTACAGCGCGCGGGGGTCGTCCCCCTCGTCGCACCGGACCTCGCAGATGACGTGCAGCGAGTGGCGGCGGTTGTCGAACGCCACCACCTCGTCGAAGTCCATGAGCAGCAGGTCCGGGAACCCGAGCTCGTCCGGGTTCGCGATCGGCACGCGCGGCTCGAAGAGCTTCACCGCGTCGTAGGAGACGTGCCCGACGAGGCCGCCCGAGAAGCGCGGCGTGCCGGGGATCCGTACGGCGGCGTGCGTCGCGAGCGCCGCGCGCACCGCGGCGATGGGATCGCCGCCGTCGCCGAGCTTGTAGCGGAGGACGCTCTTCGGGCCGGCGCCGAGGAAGCTGAAGCGCGCGCTCCGCTCGCCGCCCTCGACCGACTCGAGCAGGAACGCCCGGCGCTCGCCGCGGGAGAGCTTCAGGAACGCGGAGACCGGCGTCTCGGTGTCGGCGTCGACCTCGACGCGCACCGGCACGGCGCGGCCCGGCTTGCAGAGCGTTAGGAACGTCTCGAGATCGGGCGCGGGCCGGACGTCACCGGCGCCAAAGAAACACCGTCATGCAGACACCCGGCGCGCGGGTCCCGCCACCTCGGTGGCGTCCTTCTGCACGATCTTGTTGTCGCGGTCGACGAGCACGACCGTGGGCTTCCAGGCGCGCGCCTCGACCTCTTCCACCTCGGCGAACGTCGCGAGGATCACGAGGTCGCCGGGCCGGTTGAGGTGCGCGGCGGCGCCGTTGATGCAGATGATCCCGGAGCCGCGCTCGCCGTTGATGGCGTAGGTCTGCAGCCGCGTCCCGCGCGTGATGTTCCACACGTGGACCGCCTCGTACTCGAGGATCCCCGCGGCATCGAGGAGATCCTGGTCGATCGAGACGGACCCCTCGTACTCGAGGTCGGCGTGCGTGATCGTCGCGCGGTGAATCTTCGACTTGAA
>DATIDF010000365.1:0-9862 GCA_035456445.1 Anaeromyxobacter sp. | reverse complement strand
TCGCGCTCGGCGCGCTGGAGCGGGATCCCGCTCGCTTCGCTCCGCTCGTGCGCGCGTTCCGGGCGAGCGTCGAGAAGCAGCTCGCGTGCGCGCGGGGCGAGCGGCGGAGCCCGCGGCATCGTCCCGGGAGCCGCTTCGCGGCGGGCGAGTAGCAATGCCGCTCGGTTCGGGGCTTCGACCTCAGGCCTCGGACCTCGGGCCTCAGGAAAGGCCCCGCGCGCCCAGCGCCCAAGTGACTGCATTGAGGCGAGTAGGGACGTCGACCCCGCTCGTCCCGGCCCTGTCGTAGGCGACGACGGGCGGGGCGCGAGCGGGGAGAGCGCCGCCCTACTTCGCGACGCGGAGGTTGAGGGTCGCGCTCTTCGTCACGCCGTCATGCGTCGCCGTGAGCTTCACCCTCGTCCTGCGGGTGACGGCCGACGTCGTCACCGCGAACGTCGCGCGGTCGGCGCCCACCGGAACTTCCACGGACTCGGGCACGACCACGGCCGCGTTGTTGCTCGCGAGCGCCACGACCACGACCTCCGTCGCGGGCGAGGTCAGCACCACGGTGCCGATGACCTCGACGGTGCCTCCGCCCACGACCGAGCCGCGGCTCAGCGCGACGTAGGACAGCGCCGCGGGCAGCGCCGTGACCTCCACGCTCGTGCTGGCCTCCTGGCTCGAGCCGGGGTCCGTGGTGGTGATCGTCACGGTCCCGACGGCCACGGCCGTGACGAGGCCGCTCGACGACACCGTCGCGATCGCCGGGTCGGACGTGGTCCAGGTGACGCTCGCGGCGAGGTCGACGATCGTGTCGTCCGTGAGCGTCGCGTCGGCCGCGAGCTGCAACGTCGTCCCGACCAGGATCGTCGGAGCGTCCGGGGAGATCGCGAGCGACGCGATCTCGGCGCTCGCGACCTCCACCGTCGTGCTGGCCTCCTGGAGCGACGCGGGGTCCTTCGCGGTGATCGTCGCGGTGCCGACCGCAGCCGCCGTGACGAGCCCGCTCGGCGACACCGTCGCGATCGCCGGGTCGGACGACGTCCACGTCACGCTCGCGGCGAGGTCGGCCACGGTGTCGTCGGTGAGCGTCGCGTCCGCAGCGAGCTGCAGGGTCGTCCCGAGCGGCATCCGCGGAGCGATCGGAGAGACCGCCAGCGACACGACCTGGGCGGCCACGACCTCCACGGTCACGCCCGAGGCGATGCCGGTCGCCGGATCGGTCGCGGTGATCTCGCACGTTCCCAGCGCGGCGGCGGTCGCCGTACCGGCGCTCCCCGTCGCGTTCGAGACGGAGACGGCAGGGGCGGACGAGCTCCAGACCACCTCCCCCGTGACGTCGCGCTCGTCGCCATCGGAGTACGTCCCGGTCGCCGTGAAGCGGACCGATCCCCCGAGCGGGATGGAAAGCGGCCCGGTGCCAGGGAGCACCTGGATCGCGATGAGCTGCGCCACGGCTGCAGGGGCTGGGCTCTTCTCCCCGCTGCACGCCAGCGAAGCGGCGGCGGCTACCACGACGAGGTTCCGGGCGAAGCGGGTGCGGGCGAGCATTCTGGTCCCCCCTGGGCTGAAAGCGGACGGCCGGCTGGCCGCTCGCACGGTGGGGACTCGGGTACTGGAGCGGGAGTCCAGCGCGGCAACGACACTCGCGTGGGGGTGAGCCTCGCACGCAGCGCTCAGCGCCGCGTGCGAACGAGGCGGGCTGCCGCCAGGGCGAACGCGGTCCAGAAGACCGACCGTATCGTCATGGCCCCGACGGTCCGGCTCTCGAACGCGCCCCCGGTGGCGACGTGCACCGCGAAGGCGAGGAAGACGATGACCGTCGCCCCGGCGATCGCGGCGGCGAGCCGCGGCGTCCAGCGTTTCCGGAGCGCAAGCCCGGCCGCGGCCGCCAAGTACGCGAAACCCGCGGCGAAGTTGAACGCGACGACGAACGGGACGTAGGCCCCGGCGGCGGCCCGCGCGGCCTCCCCGCCGAAGAGGACGCGGCCACCGGCGAGGATGGTCGCGACGCCGAAAACCGCCGCCGCGGCCGCTGCCGCCCAGCGCCAGATGGGGCGGTCCGTCTCGCGGTCCGTGAAGGGTCGATCGGTCATCGAGACGTCGAGCGTAGCGCCGCCGGCGGCGCGAAGTCGAAGGACGGACCCGACCGCGAACTCGACCTCATCTGCTCTCGCTCACCTCGCCCACCTCCTCCAGCCCTCGCGCGAGGTCGCGCTCGAGATCCTCCGAATCCTCGATCCCGACGGCGAGGCGCAGCAGGGTCGACGGCGCATGAGGGTCCTGCTTGCGCCGCCACTCGATGAGCGACTCGACCCCTCCGAGCGACGTCGCGTCGCGGAACAGGCGCAACGCGCCCGGCAGCGCTCGCGCCGCGGCCTCGCTCGCGAGCTCGATCGAGAGGATCGGCCCGGGGCCGCGCATCTGCCGCTTCGCGAGCTCGTGGCCAGGATGCGAGGCGAGCGAAGGGTGCCACACTCGAGCGACGCGGGGCTCCAGGAACGCGGCGAGCCGCGTGGCCGACGCGGTCTGTTGCCGGACGCGCAGCCCGAGCGTCCGGACGCCGCGCAGGACGAGCCAGGTCTCGAGCGCGCCCGGCACGCCACCCGTGACGGTTCGCGTCGCGCGGAGCCCCTCTGCAAGGGCGGGATCCCGGGCGACGAGCACCCCGCCGAGCGCGTCGGAGTGGCCGGACAGGAACTTCGTCATCGAGTGATAGACGAGGTCGGCGCCGAGCGCGAGCGGCTGCTGGAGCACCGGGGTGGCGAACGTGCCGTCCACGACGAGGCACGCGCCGGCCTCACGGGCGCGCGCGGCGTGAGCGGATATGTCCTGCAGCTCGCAGGTGGGGTTCCTGGGCGTCTCGAGCCAGAGGACGTCGCCCGCGCCGAGGTCGGCCTCGAGCGCGACCTTCTCCACGCCGAACGGCGCGAGCGCGTCGATCGCCGCGTGCGTGCCGTGGTAGCCCCCCGGCCGGATGGCGACGCGCCGGGGTCGCAGGTGGAGGAGCGCCGCCGTCACCGCCGCCTGACCCGACGCGAACGTGACGGCGTGTCCGCCGTCGAGGGCGCCCAGCACCGCCTCGAGGCGGCGCCGCGTGGGCTGGTCGTTCCGCGCGTAGACGAGCCCGGCCTCGTTGTCTGCGGCGAAGGTCGTGGACACGTGGATCGGCGGAGCGATGTCGGGGGTCGGCTCGACCGCCGCGTCGGCGTGGAGGGCGAGCGTGTCCGGGCGGAGGGTGTCGTCCATGCGGCGCATACTCCGGCCCCGCCCCGGCCACGGCAAGCCCCGCGTACGCGCTCTGGACTAGGCAGCAAGCAGCCGCGCCCGGAGCTGCAGCGCCCGGTCCCGCGTCTGCGCGGCCTCGTCGCCCGCCCCCGCGAGCTCGAGGGCTCGCGCCTGCACCAGCCAGGTCGCGGGGCTGCCCGGGCGGAGCCGGGCCCGCTCCGACGCGAGCGCACGCGCCAGTGCGGCGTCGCCGCCGCGGATCGCCGCCTCGATGAGCGTCTGCGTGAGCACGTCGCGCTGCGCGTTCGACCCGCCGAACCGGAACGCCACGTCGCGCAGCGGGAGCAGCACGTCCACGCAGGTCCGGAAGTCTCCCCGATCGAAAGCGACGAGCGCGCGGCACACCGGCAGCCCGACCTCGCGGATCATCCGGC
This sequence comes from Anaeromyxobacter sp., assembly GCA_035456445.1. Classification (GTDB taxonomy): domain Bacteria; phylum Myxococcota; class Myxococcia; order Myxococcales; family Anaeromyxobacteraceae; genus Anaeromyxobacter. The sequence continues at coordinate 6,218 of DATIDF010000365.1, read as the reverse complement.
CGTTCGTCCCCGGCTCACCGGCGCGGCGCTCCACCTCGGTGACGAGCGCGGCCACGTCCTCGTCCCGATGCGCGCCAAGGAACGCCATGAGCGCGTGGACGTCGTTGAACACGTAGTAGCCGTCCTGGATCCGCGACCGCCAGTCGTCGGCGAGCTCCTCGAACCTCCCACCGACGTCGTGGCCGCCGAGGCGAAGCCGCCAGAGCATCGCCGAGGCGTCGATCATCTCCAGCGCGACATCGCTCCGGTGAGGGCGGACGCGCGTGTCGTAGAGCTCGAGCACGCGTGCGAGGTCGCCGAGATCCAGGTGGTAGAGGGCGAGGTGCCAGAAGTTGTGGAAGACGAACGCATTGTCCGCGTCCCAGCCCCGGCTCCCCTCCGTGAGCCAGGCGACGCCCTCCGCGAGCCGTGTCTGCATCTCCATCACGTGCGCGACCGCGTGGCTCGCCCACCCGTCGCGCGGGTCGAGCTCGACGGCGCGCCGGCCCACCTCCTCGGCGCGCGCGTAGTCGCCGTTCTCCTCGAGGCCGAACGCGTACATGCCGAGGAGATAGCCGTAGCCGGGCACCCGCTCGTCCCAGGCGTGCAGGGCGCGCGCGACGACGTCGCGAAGCGCGAGCTGACGACCGAGGTAGAACGCGGCGACGTGGGCGGTCTGGATGGCGAGGGTGTCGCGCGGGTGCTCGATCGCGATGCGCGCGTAGCGGTCGAGCGCGGCGTCGAAGTCGCGCTCGAGCCACGCCCGCGCCGCGGCCAGGTGGGCGCGCTCGCGCGTCGTCACCGCCGCGGCGTGCGCCTCGGCCGCCTCGACGGCCTCGCGCAGCATCGCCTCGAGCGATCGCTCGGTCGCGCCCACGGCGAGCGCCGCCTTCAGGCAGTGTCCGAGGACGAACTCCGGGTCCTCCGCCAGGGCGGCGTCGATCGTGGCGAGCGGGTTGCCGGAGTAGCGATGCAGCTCGTCGACCGCCCGGTCGTAGGCGGCGAGGGACTTCGCGTTTCGGGTGGAGACCTCGAGGCCTCGGGCATCACGCATCATGGCTCTCTCCGTCGAGCTGCGGGTTCGGGCGAAGGATGGCGCGCGCCCGTGAAGCCCCCGTGAAACCCCCGCGAGCGGGGCGCGAAATCGGCATGCGCCGGGCGCCGCGCTTATGTGAGCGGCCGGCGGAGGCTTTCGATGGTCGAGATCCGGCTGCTCGGTGGGCTCGAGATCGCGGCGGACGGCCGCCGCGTAGCGCTCCCCACGCGGAAGGCCGAGGCGCTCCTCGCCCGGCTGGCGCTCCGGCCGGGCACGCCGGTCGCGCGCGCAGAGCTCGCGGCGCTCCTCTGGCCGGACCGCCCCGACGCGCAGGGCCGCGGGAGCCTCCGCCAGGCCCTCGCGAGCATCCGGCGCGCGTTCGAGGACGGGGGCGCGCCGGGCCCGTCCGCGGGCGGCGACGCCGTCGCGCTCGACCCGCGCGGCGTCACCGTCGACGTCGCGAGCCTCGAGGCGGCCCTCGCGCGCGAGGTCGAGCTCGCCCCGGCCCTCGCGCTCCTTCGTGGCCCGCTCCTCGCGGGCTTTCCCCCCGTGGAGGACACGTTCGACACCTGGCTCGACGCCGAGCGCGCGGCGCTCACGCGGCGCCTGCTCTCCGCGCTCCGCGCCGCGCTCGCCCGCGGCGGCTCGGAGGCCGACGCGCTCGGCCTCGCCGACGCGGCGCTGGCGATCGATCCCGCGTTCGAGGAGGGGTGGCGCGCGCGCATGCGCGCCCTCGCCGCCCGCGGCGACCGCGCCGGCGCGCTCCGGGAGTACGAGCGGTGCCGCGACGCGCTCCGGCGCGAGCTCTCCGTCGCGCCAGCCCCTGCCACCGAGGCGCTCCGCCGCGAGATCGCCGACGGCGCGGCGCGCGCGGCGGCCCCCGAGGTCACCCGCACGCCGACCCTGGCGGTGCTCCCCTTCGAGATCCTCTCCGCCGACCCGACCCACGAGCCGTTCGCGCGCGGGCTCGAGGAGGACGTCATCGGCGCGCTCTCCCGGTTCCGCACGCTCCGGATCGTCGCGCCGCCCTCCGGCCGGCGGGACGTCGCGGCAGGCGTGGACTACCTCCTCGTGGCCTCGATCCGGGCCGCGGGCGGCCGGCTGCGCGTCGCGGCGCGGCTCGCGGCGGCGGCGACCGACGCGCAGCTCTGGGCGGAGCGCTTCGAGGGCGATCTCGCCGACACGTTCGCGCTCCAGGATCGCGTCGCGCAGGCGGTCGCGGGCGCGCTCGCGCTGCGGATCGACGAGGCGGAGCTCCGCGCGGCCTCGCACCGGCCGGCGGAGTCGCTCGAGCCGCACGCGCTCTGGCTGCGCGGGATGCAGTGCCTGCGCCGCGGAACCGCGGAGGCGGACCTCGAGGCGCGGCGCCTCTTCGAGCAGGCCCTCGCGCTCGATCGCGACTACGCCCGCGCATGGGCGGGGCTCTCGCTGTCGCACTTCAACGACTGGAGCTGCGCCGCGTGGGAGCGCTGGGACGAGACGGAGCGAAAGGCGTTCGAGTACGCCGTCGAGGCCACGCGCCGCGACCCGCACGATCCGGTCACCCAGTGCATCCTCGGACGGATCCTGCTCTACCGGCGCGAGTTCGAGCGCGCCGCCGAGCACCTCGCCCGCGCCCACGCGCTGAACCCGAACGAGCCCGACGTGCTCGCGCACCTCTCGCTCGGCCACGCGTACCTCGGCGAGCCGGAGCGCGGGCTGGCGCTCGGCGAGACGGCGCGACGGCTGAACCCGGTCCCGCCGGACTGGTACCTCCCGTGCGTCGCCGCGAACCACCTCGTCGCGCGCCGTCCACGGGAGGGGCTCGAGCTCCTAGCGCGTGCCCCGGACGGACACGTCGACACGCGCGCGTTCATGGCCGCGGCGCGCGCGCACCTCGGGGACGCCGCCGGCGCGGGCGCCGACGCGCGGCGGTTCGTCGAGCGCTTCCGGGCGGGCATCGCGAAGGGCAAGCCGTTCCCGGACGACGAGCCGGTCCGCTGGGTGCTGCACGTGAACCCCCTCCGGCGCGGCGAGGATCGGGAGTGGCTCGTCGAGGGGCTCGCGCGCGCGGGGCTCGCCGTGCCGTGATCCGAGCGCCCGCCAGGAGCTTCGCGAGCCGCCGGCGGCTTGCGCCGGGACCGCTTCCCTGCGAGGGTGCGCGCGCGGGTCCGCACCGGGCCCGGGAGACGCCATGAAGCGCGACCAGAGCCACGACCAGCGCATCGCCCTGTTCATCGACTTCGAGAACCTCGTCACCCGCACGGGGTTGTCCGCGGAGACGTTCGACCTGCAGCCCGCGCTCGACGCGCTGCTCGAGAAGGGCAAGGTCGTGTTCCGCCGCGCGTACGCCGACTGGACGCGCTTCTCCGAGGCGACGCAGCGGCTGCACGACAAGGGCGTCGATCTCGTGGACGTGCCGCCCTCCACGCGCGCCGGGAAGAACGGCGCCGACGTCCGGCTCGTCATCGACGCGCTCGAGCTCGCCTACCTCCGCGAGCACATCGACACGTTCGTCATCGCCTCGGGCGACTCCGACTTCTGCCCGCTCGCCTACAAGCTGCGCGAGAACGACAGGACCGTCATCGGCATGGCGGTCCGAGAGGCGACGAGCCAGCTCTTCGTGAAGGCGTGCGACGAGTTCATCTACCTCCGCCCCGGCGGGAAGAAGCGCCCCGACGGAAAGGAGAAGGAGCGGCCGGCGAAGGAGAAGGTCGTCCCGGAGGTCGCGCGCGAGGCAGCCGCGTCGATGCTCGCCCGCGCGACCTCGCCCGTGAACCCCTCGGCCATCAAGGCCGCCATCGTGCGGCGCGCGCCTGACTTCGACGAGCGCGACCACGGCTTCTCCTCCTTCTCGCGCCTCCTCGAGGCGATGGAGAAGGAAGGGCTCCTCAAGCTGGAGCAGGGCGCGAAGGGCCAGTGGTACGTCGTGCCGGCGGCGTGAGCGTGCGCCGCAGCACGCCGTTCGCGAGAGCGGCACGCCGGGGGCCTCCACAGGGGGGCCGACGGGCGGTTCTTTAGCGGCGTATCCCGCGAAGTGCGCCTAGGATTACGCGCATGGCACGAACGCGCGTCGGGATCCTCACGGGCGGGGGCGACGTCCCCGGCCTGAACTCCGTCATCAAGAGCGTCGTCTACCGGGCGGCGGACCACGACGTCGAGGTGGTAGGGATCCGCCGAGGGTGGGAGGGGCTCACGCACCTCGATCTCGACGATCCCGCGAGCCGCGCGCGGTACGTGCTGCCGCTCACGCGCGACAACACGCGCACCATCGACCGGACGGGCGGCACGTTCCTCCACTCGAGCCGTACGAACCCCGCCCGGATGAAGGAGCTTCCCCCGCACCTCCAGGGCCGGGACTTCCCCTCCGCGGAGACGACGAAGAAGGGCGTGACCGCGACGACGTACGACATCTCGAGCGCGGTGCTCGCGAACCTGGAGCGACTGAAGCTCGACTACCTCCTGCCCATCGGCGGGGACGACACCCTCTCCTACGCGGCGCGGCTCCACGACCTCGGCGCGAAGGTGATCGCGATCCCGAAGACGATGGACAACGACGTCCGCAACACCGAGTACTGCATCGGCTTCTCCACCGCGATCACGCGCGCCATCAGCGCGATCGAGCGGCAGCGCACCACGGTCGGCTCGCACGAGCGGATCGGGGTCTTCCGCATCTTCGGGCGCGACGCCGGCTTCACCGCCTTCTACACCGCCTACGTCACCTCGATCCGCTGCGTCATCCCCGAGCACAAGCCGAAGCTCGATCACCTCATCGAGCTGCTCGTCACCGACAAGCAGCAGAACCCCTCGAGCTACGCGCTCGTCGTGCTCTCGGAGGGCGCCGAGTGGGAGGGCTACAAGGTGCAGGAGTACGGCGAGCCCGACGCGTTCGGGCACCGGAAGAAGGCGAGCGTCGCCGAGTCGCTCTCCGACGCGATCAAGCACCGCGCCGGCGAGGACACGATCGTCTCCGACCTGACGTACGACCTGCGCTCCGGGGACCCGGACTTCGTCGACAAGCTCGTCGCGAACACGTTCGGCACGATGGCGTTCGACGCGATGCTCGAGGGGAAGAGCGGGCTCATGTCCGCCGTCGTCGAGGGCAAGTACGAGCTCATGCCCATCCCCGACCCGAAGCTCGGGCCGCGCAAGATCGACGTGGCCTCGATGTACAACACCGATCGCCTGCGCCCGATCTACGCGAACAAGCGCGGCCTGCCGGTGTTCCTGAACCGCGCGTGAGCCCAGCGAGTCCACCCCTGCTCGCGCGCTTCGCCTGGCTCTCCGTCGCGGCGGCGTTCGCCACGATCGCGCTGAAGACGATCGCCTGGCGCATGACCGGGTCGGTGGGCCTCCTCTCCGACGCGCTCGAGTCGCTCGTGAACCTCGCCGCGGCGGCGATGACGCTCGTCATGGTCACGATCGCCGCGCGCCCGCCGGACGAGGATCACGCCTACGGGCACGGCAAGGCGGAGTACTTCGCGAGCGCGGTCGAGGGCCTCCTCATCCTCCTCGCGGCCGGGGCCATCGTCTGGGCCGCCTTCGGCCGGCTCCTCCACCCCCGCCCGCTCGAGCAGCTCGGCCTCGGCCTCGCCGTCTCGGTGGCCGCGTCGCTCGTGAACCTCGGCGTCGCGCTCGTGCTGCTCCGCGCCGGGAGGAGGCACCACTCGATCGCGCTCGAGGCGGACGGGCACCACCTCATGACCGACGTGTGGACGAGCGCGGGCGTGCTCGTCGGCATCGTCGGGGTGTGGCTCACCGGCTGGTACCGCCTCGATCCGCTCGTCGCGATCGGGGTCGCGCTCAACATCGTGTGGACCGGCGTCCGGCTCGTCCGCAGGTCGTCGCTGGGGCTGCTCGACACCGTGCTCGCCCCCGCCGAGCGGCACGCGGTCGAGGAGGTCCTCTCCCGCCACGCCGGCGATCACGTGCAGTTCCACGCCGTGCGCACGCGCCAGGCGGGGGCGCGCCGGTTCGTGTCGATGCACGTCCTCGTACCGGGCGCCTGGAGCGTGCGGCGCGGCCACGCGCTGCTCGAGGAGATCGAGCGCGACGTCCGTGCCGCGGTGCCGAACGCGACGGTTGAGACGCACCTCGAGCCGATCGAGGAGCCGGTGTCGTTCGAGGATCAGGAGCTCGATCGCGCCGCGCCGCCCGGGCGAGATCCCGCCGAGCGCGTTCGCTGATCCCCGTCCCTCACGCCGACGATCACGACGTGCCTCAC
>DATIDF010000364.1:0-8624 GCA_035456445.1 Anaeromyxobacter sp. | reverse complement strand
CGTCCTCGCGCGCGGCCGCGCCGTTCCCTGGTGCCGCGCCCGTCCCCGCTCGCCCCGGAGTTCCCGGCCCGGGCCTTCCGCCCGGCGCTCGCGGCCCGTTCCCTCCAGGAGCGACCCCCGGCGCGCGCCCCGGCGCGATGCCGCCCGGCGCAGTCCCTGGTTCGCGTCCCGCCGCGATGCCGCCGGGCGCCGTCCCACCGCCCGGTGCGTTCCGCTCTGGCATGCCCGGTGTCCCGGCCGCCGGACCGCGTCCCGCCGCGCCATACCCCGGCGCGCCCGCGCCTGCGCCTCAGGCCCGCCCCGCGGCGCCGGTCCAGCCGGCGCGCCCCGCGGCGTCCGCCGTCCAGCCCGCGCCCGCTGCGCGGAAGGATCCGTTCGGCTTCGGGACGCCGGCCGCGCCCGTCGTGGCGGCGCCCGCCGCGCCCCGCGCCGACGACGACTGGAGCGACGTCGACATGGGCGATCCGGCCGTCGCGCCCGCTCTCGCCGATCCGCTCGGGCGCGCCGCGGCGCCTCGCGCGCCCACGCCGATCGAGCTGCCGGCGGCCGAGGTGGCCGCGCCGGAGCTCGCGCCGGTGCACGAGTTCGTGCCGTCCCCCTCGGCGACGGGGCACGCCCCCGCCGCAGCCGCCGCGCCCGTCGCAGCAGAGGGCGGCGAGGCGGCGCTCCGCGACGCGCTCTCGAAGGCCTCGCGCGAGGTGATCGAGCGCGTCGTATGGGAGGTGGTACCCGAGCTCGCGGAGACGATCATCCGCGAGAACCTCGACCGCCTCGTGAAGTCGCGCCAGGGGTAACCCCCGGCGCACCCCTCACCGCACCTTCCTGTTCCCTCCCGGTCCGCACGACGGGGCCGGAGGGTGAATCGAGACATCATGGAGAACGACAACCGGACCGAGCTCGCGAAGGGCTACGAGCACCGCGAGGTCGAGGAGCGCTGGTATCCCTTCTGGCTCGAGCGCGGCTACTTCCACGGCGACGAGAACGACCGCACCCGGCCGCCCTTCTCGATCGTGCTGCCGCCGCCGAACGTGACGGGGTCACTCCACCTCGGTCACGCGCTCACCGCGACCCTGCAGGACGTCCTCATCCGCTGGAAGCGGATGAGCGGCTACAACACGATGTGGCTTCCCGGCACCGATCACGCGGGCATCGCGACGCAGATGATCGTGGAGAAGGAGCTCAGGAAGACCGAGAAGCTGACCCGCCACGACCTCGGGCGCGAGGCGTTCCTGAAGCGCGTCTGGCAGTGGAAGGAGCGGTACGGCTCCCGCATCGGCGAGCAGCACAAGGCGCTCGGCGCCTCGCTCGACTGGGAGCGGGAGCGCTTCACGATGGACGAGCAGTCTTCCCGGGCGGTGCGCGAGGTGTTCGTGCGCCTTCACGAGGAAGGCCTCATCTACCGCGAGAAGAAGCTCATCAACTGGTGCCCCGACTGCCACACGGCGCTCTCGGATCTCGAGGTCGAGCACGAGGAGGCGCACCAGGGCGAGTTGTGGTCGTTCGCGTATCCGCTCGTGGAGCCGGACGGCGCCACCACCGAGATCGTCGTCGCGACGACGCGGCCCGAGACGATGCTCGGCGACACGGCGGTCGCGGTCCACCCCGACGACGAGCGCTACCGCGCGCTCGTCGGCAGGAAGGTCCGCCATCCGATCCTCGATCGCGAGCTCCCCATCGTCGCCGACGGGGTCCTCGTGGATCCGAAGTTCGGCACCGGCGCGGTGAAGGTCACGCCCGCCCACGACTTCAACGACTTCGAGGTCGGGAAGCGCCATGGGCTCGAGCAGATCACGGTCATCGGTCCGGACGGCCGGATGACCGAGGCCGCCGGGCCGCTCGCCGGCAAGGATCGCTTCGAGGCGCGCCAGGAGGTGAAGCGGATCATCGCCGAGCAGGGGCTCGACCGCGGAGCGAAGCCCCACGTCCTCCCGCTCGGTCGCTGCCAGCGCTCGCAGACCGTGCTCGAGCCGCTCCTCTCCGACCAGTGGTACGTCCGGATCGAGCCGCTCGCGCGGCCGGCGATCGAGGCGGTGGAGCAGGGCAAGACGCGCTTCATCCCGGAGCAGTGGACGAACACGTACATGGCGTGGATGCGGAACATCCACGACTGGTGCATCAGCCGCCAGCTCTGGTGGGGCCACCAGATCCCGGCCTGGTACTGCGCCGACGGCCACGTCACCGTCGCGCGCGCGGCGCCGGACGCGTGCCGCACCTGCGGGAGCCGCGAGCTCCGCCAGGACGAGGACGTGCTCGACACCTGGTTCTCGTCGGGCCTGTGGCCGTTCTCGACCATGGGCTGGCCCGAGGACACCCAGACGCTCCGCACGTTCTACCCGACGTCCGTGATGGAGACGGGGCACGACATCATCTTCTTCTGGGTTGCCCGGATGATGATGATGGGCATCCATTTCATGGGCGAGGTGCCTTTCCGGACGGTGTACCTGCACCCGATGGTGCGGGACGAGAAGGGCCTGAAGATGTCGAAGACGAAGGGGAACGTCATCGACCCCCTCGTCATCACCGAGGAGTACGGCGCGGACGCGCTTCGCTTCACGCTCGCCGCGCTCACCGCGCAGGGGCGCGACATCAAGCTCGCGGTCGAGCGCATCGAGGGGTATCGCGCGTTCGCGAACAAGCTCTGGAACGCGACGCGCTTCGCGCTCATGAACCTCGAGGGGCACGTCCACCGCGCCGTCTCTCCCACGAAGCTCGCCGTGACGCCGGCGGACCGCTGGATCCTCGCGCGTACGCAGCGCGCCGTGAACGACACGGTCGCGGCGCTCGAGGGCTTCAGGTTCAACGAGGCGGCGAACACGGTGTACCAGTTCGTGTGGGGCGACCTCTGCGACTGGTACATCGAGCTCGCGAAGGAGGCGTTCTACGGCGACGACGCCGGGAAGAAGGCGGCGGCGCAGGCGACGCTCACGCATGCCCTGAAGACGGCGCTCCTGCTCCTCCACCCGTTCATGCCGTTCATCACCGAGGAGCTCTGGCACGTGCTCCGCGCGCGGGTCGGCGCCGAGGGCTGGCCGGACTCGATCCTCGCGGCGAGCTACCCGCGCGCCGGCGAGGTGGACGAGGCCGCCGAGCGCGGCTTCGGCCCGGTGATCGGGATCGTCGAGGCGATCCGGAACATCCGCGGCGAGATGAACGTGCCGTTCAAGGTGGTGCTCGAGGACGTCGAGATCGGATCGCTCGCGCGTGAGGCGGAGGCGACCGTTCGAGAAGAGCTCGGCCGCGTGCACCGGCTCGCCAACGTGAAGGACGCGCGCGTGCTCTCCGACGGGGCTGCCCCTGCGAAGCGCGGGCAGAGCGCGGTCGCGGTCGGCGCCGGCTTCGAGGTCCGCGTCGGCCTCGCCGGCGCGATCGATCTCGCCGCGGAATCGGCCCGAATCGACAAGGAAATCGCGAAGTTGGACCAGGATCTCGCCTCGGTCGGCAAGAAGCTGGAGAACCCGAGCTTCGTCGCGAAGGCGCCGCCGGAGGTGGTCGAGAAGGACCGCGCGCGGCTCGCCGAGCTCCGCGAAAAAAAGCACAAGCTCGAAGCGCATCGTGCAATGATCTCAAACTCCGAAACGGTTTCCACGAGGAGGCAAACCATGGAGAACCAGAACGAGCAGAACCCCACGAACGGGGAGACACAGTCCACGCCGGCCGCGACCGTGCAGGAGGCCGCCGGCCAGGTGCAGACCGCGGTCGCTGGCGCGGTCGAGAAGGTCGTCGCCACCGCGACCGAGATCGCGAAGGCCGCGTCGAGCGCGGTGGTGTCGGGGATCGAAGGCCTCCGCAAGGAGCGCAAGTCGGCGCGCCGTGCGGTCAAGAAGGCCGTGGCGAAGAAGACCGCGGCGAAGAAGACCGCCGCGAAGCCCGCGCGCGGCGCGAAGAAGGCGCCGGCCCGCAAGGCGGCGGCGCGCGGCGGCAAGAAGGCGGCGGCCAAGCGGACGGTGAAGGCGCCGGCGCGCAAGACGGCCGCGAAGAAGGGCGCGCGCAAGGCGGCGGCGCGGCGCGGCAAGAAGTAGCTCGACGGATGGCCCGACTCTCGGCTCACGCGGAGCGCCTCGTCGAACTGGCGCTGGAGGAGGATCTTCTCCTCGGCGACGTGACGAGCGAGGCCACGATCGACCCGGCGGCGAGAGGTGAGGGGACGTTCCTCGTCAAGGAGGAGCTGACCCTCGCCGGGACCGCCGTCGCCGTCCGGGTCTTCGAGCGCCTCGGTGCCGAGTGCCGGTTCGACCGGACGGACGGAGCACGGGCGGCGCGCGGCGAGGTGATCGGGGTCGCCGTGGGGACGGTGCGAGCGCTCCTCGCCGGGGAGCGCACCGCGCTCAACTTCCTGCAGCGCCTCTCCGGCGTCGCGACCGCGACCCGCCGCTGCGCCGACGCGCTCGCGGCCGGCGGTGCCCGGACGCGCCTCCTCGACACGCGCAAGACGACCCCGGGCTGGCGCATGCTCGAGAAGGCGGCGGTGCGGGCCGGCGGGGGCAAGAACCACCGGTTCGCGCTCGGCGACGGGATCCTCATCAAGGACAACCACGTCGCCGCCTGCGGCGGCGTCGCCGAGGCGGTCCGCCGGGCCCGGGCGCAGGCGGGCGCGATGCTCAAGATCGAGGTCGAGGTGGTGGACCTGCCGGGGCTCGAGGCGGCCATCGCGGCCGGGGCGGACATCGTCCTCCTCGACAACATGGACGATCCGTCGATGGCCGAGGCGGTCCGTCGCGCGAAGGGCCGCGTGCAGCTCGAGGCGAGCGGGAACATGACGCTCGAGCGGCTCCCGCGGGTCGCCGCCACCGGTGTCGACTTCGTCTCGATGGGCGCCATCACGCACTCGGCGCGGGCCGTCGACATCTCGTTCGAGCTCGCGCCCCTCGACTCCGCGGGGGTGGTGCGCCCGCTAGGCTCGGGGTGACCGGAGCACCCTGGAGGCGCGGGCGCCTCTTCGCCCGCTCATGCTCGCCGTCGGGAGCTCGCAATGGCGGAGACCTCGAACAGCGAGGAGCTCGTCCTCGCCTTCCTCGCAGAGGCTGGGGACGAGTTCGTGTCCGGAGAGGCGATCTCCGGGAAGCTGGGCCTCACGCGCGCGGCGGTCTGGAAGCACGTGAATGCGCTGCGTGCGGCGGGCTACCGCATCGAGGCGGTGCCGGCACGCGGGTACCGGCTCGCGGAGGTGCCCGACCGTCTCACCGCGCTCGAGCTTCGCCCGCTGCTCAACACGCACGACCTCGGTCGCGAGCTGCACTGCTACGAGGAGCTGGGCTCGACGAACGACCGCGCGAAGGAGCTCGCGGAGGAGGGCGCCGAGCACGGCGAGATCGTCGTCGCCGAGGCGCAGACCGCCGGGCGGGGGCGGCGCGGCCGCGAGTGGGTGTCGCCACCGCGCAAGAACCTGTACTTCTCGGTCATCCTACGCCCCGAGCTGCCGCCGTCGCGGGCCGCGGAGCTGACGCTCGTGGCGTCCATCGCGGTGTGTGACGCGGCGCGCCAGGCGGGCGTCGATGCGGGCATCAAGTGGCCGAACGACCTGCTCGCGTCCGGGAAGAAGCTCGCGGGGATCCTGACGGAGCTCGCCACCGAGCCGGATCGGGTGCACTGGGTGGTCGTGGGCGTCGGCGTGAACGTGAACTCCCGCCCGGAGGACTTCCCGGAGGAGCTCCGGGACCAGGCGACGAGCCTCCTCATCGAGCGCCGCAGCCCCGCCCCCCGCGCGCTCTTCGCCGCGGCCTGCTTCACCGCACTCGAGGAGTGGCTCGATCGGCACGCGGAGGAGGGTTTCGGCGTCATCCGCGAGGCCTGGCGGGAGCGCTCGGTGACCCTGGGGCGCGAGGTGGCCGTGACGACGGAGGGCCGCGAGATCGTGGGGGTCGCCGAGGACCTCGACGCGCACGGGGCGCTCCTCGTGCGCGGGCGCGCGGGCCTCGAGCGCATCCTGGCGGGCGACGTGACCCTGCTCCGCGCGCGATAGCGGCCCGGCGGTCAGGGGTCGTGAATCAGTCCCCGGACCGAGCCAGGCGGTCGAGACGCGAGCAGCGCGAGGCGCGACGACCGAGCGCACCCTCCGGCGCCGCTGTGCGCGGCTCCCGGAAGAGATGTGAGGGAGGAGCAACGAAGCGATGCGACGCGGACCGGCCGCCGTGGCGATGGGAGGGGATTGTTTCACGGCCCCTAAGGCGCGCGCCCGCGTTGACCCCGCACGGGAGGCGACGCTAGGCTCCGGCCGTGCTGCTCGCGATCGATGTCGGCAACACCAACACCGTGCTGGGTGCCTACGAGGGTCCCTCGCTCCGCCATCACTGGCGGATCGAGACGAGCCACACCCGGACGTACGACGAGTACGGCATCCTGGTACGCCAGCTCTTCGCGGTGGCGGGGATCGATCCCGCCGCGGTGACCGCGGTGGTGATCTCGAGCGTGGTCCCGCCGCTCGCCTTCACGCTGGAGCAGATGTCGCTCCGGTACTTCAAGGTGAAGCCGCTCTTCGTCGGCCCCGGCGTGAAGACCGGGATGTCCATCCTCTACGAGAACCCGCGCGAGGTCGGCGCGGATCGCGTGGTGAACGCGGTGGCGGCCTTCGAGCGATGGCGCTCGGGGCTCATCGTGGTGGACTTCGGCACGGCGACGACGTTCGACGCGGTCTCGCCGAAGGGCGAATACCTCGGCGGCGCGATCTGCCCGGGCATCGCCATCTCGATGGACGCGCTGTTCCGCCACGCCTCGAAGCTCCCTCGCGTCGAGTTCCAGAAGCCGCCCCACGTCGTGGGCAAGAACACCGTCGCGTCCATCCAGAGCGGGCTCGTGTACGGCTACGTCGGGCTCGTCGACGGGATCTGCGCGCGCATGTCCGACGAGCTCGGCTTCTCCCCGAAGGTGGTCGCCACCGGAGGGCTCGCGGCGCTCATCGCCGGCGTGTCGAAGACCATCGCCGAGGTGGACGAGCACCTCACGCTCGACGGCCTCCGCATCCTGCACGAGCGCAACCGGTGAGCGACTCGACCTCCCTGGCGCCGTCCGCGGCCGACCCGGCGGTCGACGCGGCCCTCGAGGAGGGGCTCGCCGCGTTCGCCGCCCGCGACGTCGATTCGGCCCACGTCGCGTTCGGGCGCGCGTACCGGCGCGACTCGCGCGCGCCGCGGGCGATGTCCTGGTACGGCGTGACCCTCGTGCTCGTCGAGCGGAACTCGAACCTCGGCGTCATGCTGTGCGACCAGGCGCTGCGCGCGGCGGGGCCATCCCCCGAGCTCCTGCTCAACGTGGCGCGGGTGCACCTCGCGCTGAACCAGCGCGAGCGCGCGGTGCGGCCGATCACGCGCGGCCTCGAGCTCTGGCCACAGGACGCCCGGCTCCTCGCCGCGCGCGACGCGCTCGGCACGCGCAGCGCGCCGGTGCTGCCGTTCCTGTCCCGGAAGAACCCGCTCAACCGGACGCTCGGGAAGGTCCGCCACCGCTGGCGCCGGCGCCGCTCCCCGGCGTACGAGCTGTCGCCCCTCGCGCTCGGCCTGCCCGGCGACGAGGCGCCGTAAACGACCGATCATGACTCGTAAACAGCCAACGAGCGAAGCGAGCCCGCCGGGGCGCCACCGCGTTCGCGGCGAAACCGCCCGCGGTGGCGCACGGGACCCGGCGAGCAGGGGTGGGGCCCCGACGAGCTATGCTCGGCGGGGCGGGGGCGCAGCCCCCGCTAGATAGGAGCCACATGCCGGGGTGCCCGCTACCGCTCGACACGCTGCCCAAGCCGCTGCAGAAGCACGCGGACGAGAAGGCGCCGCCGCCGCTCCGCATGATGGGCGCGAAGGGGCTCGTCCCCGCGGTCGCGCCCGCCGATCTCGTCGTGCTCCTCTACATCCTCTCCTTCGACGCCGACGCGGCGGTCGCCGGGACCGCGGTGAAGACCGCGGAGGGGCTCCCAGACAAGCTCTGGAGCGTCGCCCTGCGCGCGGAGGGGGTGCCCGCGGCGGTCCTCGACTGGCTCGCCGACCGGTTCGCGGGGAAGGATGCCGCGCTCGAGCTCGTGCTCCTCAACCCCGCGACGCCCGACGCGACCATCGCGCGGCTCGCCGCGTCCGTCTCGCAGCGGCTCGCGGACATCGTCCGGCAGAACGAGCTCAGGCTCCTGCGCTGCGACGACATCATCCGCGCGCTGTGCCGGAACCCGAGCGCGCTGGCCTCGACCCTCGACGGAGCCTGCGACTTCTGCGTGCGCAACGGACTCACGCTCCTCGACGAGCCGCGGCTCGTCGCCGCGCACGTGCGGGTCCACGGCGTCGATCCGTCGGCGAAGGCGGCGGAACCGGTCGAGACCGCCGCAGCGCTCATGCGCGACTACGGGGCGGAGCTCGCACAGGAGCGGGCGGACGCCACGCAGGCGCGGGCGGAGACCCCGGAGGACGCGACGAGGAGGCTCAACATCACGCAGCGGGTCATGCGGATGTCGGTCGCCGAGAAGATCAAGCTCGCGACGCTGGGCAACAAGGAGGCGCGGACGCTGCTCTTGCGCGACTCGAACAAGCTCGTCTCCATGGCCGCCGCGACGAGCCCCCGCATCACCGACGGCGAGATCCTCGGCCTCGCCAACTCGCGGACGGTGAACGCCGACGTCCTCCGGTTCATCTACTCGAACCGGGAGTTCACGC
>DATIDF010000363.1:0-7985 GCA_035456445.1 Anaeromyxobacter sp. | reverse complement strand
TCCCGACGCCGCCCGCGAGCTCTGCGGGACCCCCGACGAGTTCGAGCGCGGCTGCCGCCGCGACATGGACCGGGCCCTCGCCGAGGCCGATCGGTTGAAGGCGATGGCCGCGCCGCGTGCCGCGCCGGCCGCGCTCGCCGCGTTCGACGGCGCGTTCGGCGCGCTGTCCGACGCCGCGGCCCGGGCCAGCCTCGCGCGCAACGTCCACCCCGACCCGCGCATGCGCGACACGGCCGAGCGCTCCGAGCAGGAGATCGACGCCCTCTCCACGGAGCTGTCGCTCGACCGCGGCCTCTACGACGCGCTCGCCGCGCTGGACGTCTCGCGCGAGGACGCCGCCACCCGCTACTACCTCCTGAAGAGCCTGCGCGACTTCCGCCGCGCCGGCGTCGATCGCGACGAGGCGACGCGCGCCCGCGTCAGGACCCTCCGGGAAGAGCTCGTCCGGATCGGCCAGGAGTTCGGGCGCAACATCAAGGACGACGTGCGGCGGCTCGAGCTCGAGGCGGCCGATCTGGACGGCCTGCCGGAGGACTGGCGACGCGCCCACGCGCCCGGCCCGGACGGCAAGGTCGTCGTCACGACCGACAACACCGACTACGTCCCCTTCATGACCTACGCGCGGAGCGAGCGGGCGCGCGAGGCGCTCTGGCGGCTCTACCGGCTCCGCGGCCACCCGAAGAACCTCGACGTCCTCGCGCGCATGCTCGCGCGCCGCGCCGAGCTCGCGAGGCTCCTCGGCTACGAGAGCTGGGCCGCGTACGTCACCGAGGACAAGATGATCGGCAGCGCCGGCGCGGCGGCCGAGTTCGTCGAGAAGATCGCGCGCGCCGCCGAGGCCCGCATGCGCCGCGATTTCGCCCAGCTCCTCGCGCGCAAGCGCGAGGACGTCCCGGGCGCCGAGCGCGTCGAGCCGTGGGACAGCGCGTACCTCCAGGAGCGGGTGAAGGCCGAGCAGTACGGCTTCGACTCGCAGTCGGTGCGACCCTACTTCGAGTACGCGCGCGTGAAGGACGGAGTCCTCGACGTGACCGGCCGGCTGTTCGGCATCGCGTACCGGCGCCTGCCCGACGCCGCGGTGTGGCACCCCGAGGTCGAGGCGTACGAGGTGGTCGAGGGCGAGCGGCTCCTGGGCCGCGTCTACCTCGACATGCACCCCCGCGACGGTAAGTACAAGCACTACGCGCAGTTCACGCTCGCCTCCGGTCAGGAGGGGCGGCAGCTCCCCCAGGGCGTCCTCGTCTGCAACTTCCCGCGCCCGCAGGGCGGCGCGCCCGCGCTCATGGAGCACGGGGACGTGAAGACGTTCTTCCACGAGTTCGGACACCTGCTCCACCACGTCCTCGGCGGCCACACCCGCTGGGCGGGCCAGTCCGGCGTCGCGACCGAGTGGGACTTCGTCGAGGCGCCCTCGCAGATGCTCGAGGAGTGGGTATGGGACCCCGGCGTGCTCGCCGGGTTCGCGCACCACGTCGACACCGGCGCGCCGCTCCCGGCCGACGCCGTCCGCCGCATGAAGGCGGCGGACGAGTACGGCAAGGGGCTCATGGTGCGGCAGCAGATGTTCTACGCGGCGACGAGCCTCGAGCTCCACCGGCGCGCTCCCGAGGGGCTCGACACCACCGCGCTCGTCGCGGAGCTGCAGGAGCGCTACACGCCGTTCCGGCACGTGGACGGCACCTACTTCCACGAGTCCTTCGGTCACCTCGACGGGTACTCCGCCATTTACTATACGTACATGTGGTCGCTCGTCATCGCGAAGGACCTGTTCGGCCCGTTCCGCGAGAAGGGGCTCATGGACCCCGAGCCCGCCCGCCGCTACCGCAGGGCGATCCTCGAGGCCGGCGGCTCGAAGCCCGCCGCGGAGCTCGTGCAGGACTTCCTCGGGAGGCCGCACGCGTTCGATGCCTACGAGCAGTGGCTGAACGCGTAGCGGGGCCCGAGCAGCGCGACGAAGAACTGCAGCGCCCACGCGGCCCCGGGGGAGGGAGGGCCGCGCGGGCGCCTTGCTGCGACACTGCACCCGGTGCGAGCTAGAAGCGGGAGGCGACCGAGGCGAACAGGCCGAGGTCGTTGCGCGCGGTCGACTCGTCCTCGCCGGCGAGGCCGTCGTAGGCGGTGAGGTAGTCACGCGCGGTGAGACCCAGCGCGAGCTGCCCGTATTCGACGTTCGCGCCGGCCGAGACGTAGCCCGCGAAGTCGGTCTCGGCGTCCAGGTCGAGGTCGCGGAAGCTGTAGGTCCGCGCGCCGGCGCCCACGCCCACGAACGGCTTCAGCGTGAAGCCGCTCGTCAGCGCCACGGGGTACTGGCCCTGGACGCCGAGGTCGTACTGGAAGAGGTCGAGGTCTTCGCCGAGCCCCTTCACCTGCGTGGGCGACCAGCCGAACGCGCCGACGACCGCGACGTAGGGATGCGCCTCGTACGAGACGGTGAGGCCGGTGAGCACGGCGTCGTCGAGCAGGTCGCGCTGGTCGCCGGTACCGAGGAATGCGCCGACGTACGGCGCGACGCTGAGCTTCCGCTGCGCCTCGTCGGCGCGCGCCCCCGTCGTCGCGAACGCGGCGACCGCGGCGGTGATGACAAGCAGCTTCTTCATCGTGTGCTCCTCTGGAAGTGAATGAGACGACGCGCATCCGGCGCTGCAAGGTGCGCGCCCGGCGGTCGCGGCCGTGGGTCCGTGCGCGGAAACGCCCGGAGAACGCCGTGTGCGAGCTCGAGAGCGCAGGCCTCGCGTCGGGATCGGCTACACCGCGAGCGAGCCGACGTCGGAAACCCGGACATCGGGCCCTGGGCGCGCGAGGCGCCGCCAGGCCGCGCCGAGCGCGATCCAGGGATCCCAGCGTTCGTCCGGCGCAACGAGGAGCTCGCCTCCGCTCCCGCGGCGACGCTCCAGACCGTGGCCACGTGCTGATCTGCGGCCGTGCGCAGCCCGGCGATCGTGTCGGGACCGTCGCGCTCAGTCCCCGAGGGATGGGGCGTTCGCGCGGGCTGCAGCGGGCTCGAGCTCCTCGGTGGGCCGAGCCGTCTGGACCGCGGGCGTCGCCGGCGCGCGCTCCGGGTGTGTGCTCTCATCCGCCGTCGCGCTCGAGTACTCCGCGCCGATGAGCGTGAGCCCAAGGAGCGACGCTACGAGCCCCAGCTTCTTCATGATCACGGTCCCTTCAGCCCGACGTTCGTGGCGTGCACCTGCCGAGGGGGCAGGCGCCATTCAGCCGCTACACGCCACATGCCAGCGCGCGGAGCCCTCGCGGGCGTGGCGCGGACGCGCGCGCGTCGCGCCGGGTGCCGGCTTCGCGAACAGGTCCGCGCGGCGATCGTCCGGGATTCCGGCAGCATGGCGGCGCCGGGGATGCCGCGGCATGATGGCAAACCCATGCTCGACCCTGTTCCCATTCCAGGCCCGGATCTTGCGACTCCACCGAGAGTCATGCCGGATCGACTGGACGCCGCGCGCTGGAGGCGCGTCATCACCGCCAACGTCGAGTGCCGCTGGAAGCGCACGCGGTGGTTCCTGTTCGCCGGCTTCTACGCGGTCTGGCTGGCGTTCTGCGCCGCGCTCGCGGCGACCGGGTATCCCGGCTGGCGCGTCGCCGCGCTCGCAGGGATCCTCGTGGCGCTGCTCGTCTCGCACGTGGCGCGGGCGCTGAGCTCGCGGGTCGCGAGCGCCTGCGAGGGCGACGAGCGCCAGCCCTTCGCGTTCATCGTCGTCGCGATCGCGATGACCGGCGGCCTGCACAGCCCGGTCCTGATCGCGCTCATGGGAGCGGTGTCGCAGTTCACGATCCGCCGCGGGATCTGCCGGGCGACGCTCGCCGCGCTCGCGGCGCTGGTCGTGCTCGTCGCCGCGATGGTCGCCGTCCCTCAGGCGTGGCTCGGCCCGGTCATCCCGGATCCGCTCTACAGCGTGAGCGCGCTCGGGTTCCTCGTCGTCTCCGTGGTGCTGCACACCGACTACATGTCCCTCCTCGCGCGCACGGTCGAGACGGCCCTCGGTCAGATCTTCCGTTCCCGGGAGGAGATCGCGGGCCAGGCGCTGGCTCGCGCCCGTGAGCTGGAGCTCCTGAGCTCGAAGCTCTCGCACGAGCTCAGGAACCCCCTCGGCGCGATCAAGGCGCTGGTGCAGCTCTCGGCCCGAGAGGCGAACGAGCCCGAGATCCGCGAGCGGCTCCAGGTGGTGGAAGGTGAGGTCGAGCGCATCCAGACGATCCTCCAGGGATACCTGTCGTTCTCGCGTCCGCTGGACAGCCTGCGCCCGGAACCGATCGCGCTCGGCGAGCTGGCGGACGACGCCCTCGCCGTCCTCGAGGCGCGCGCGGAGAGCGCGGGCGTGTCGCTCCGGCGGCGCGGCGACGCCCGCCTCGTCGCCGATCCACGGCGCCTGAAGGAGGCGTTCCTGAACCTCATCGCGAACGCCATCGAGGCGACGCCGCGGAAGGGCCACGTGGACGTCGAGATCGGGGAGCGCGACGGGCAGGTCCGGGTCGCCGTCAGCGACAACGGCCGCGGCATGCCGCCGGAGGTGCTCGAGCGGCTCGGGACGCCGTTCTTCACCACGCGTGATGATGGGACCGGGCTCGGTGTGCTCCTCGCCCGCGGCGTCTTCGTGCAGCACGGCGGGTCGCTCGAGTACGAGAGCGTGCCCGGCCAGGGCACGGTCGCGACCGCCTCCCTGCCGCGCGAACCCACGGTGAGGTGCGTCGATGGCCCGCTTGCTGCTCGTGGATGACGATCCGCCCGTCCTGTACGCGCTGAAGGAGCTGGTCCGGTCGCTCGGCCACGAGCCCGTGCTCGCTCGCTCCGCGAAGGAGGCGCTCGAGCGGCTCGAGGGCGTGGACGCCGTGGTCACCGACTACGCGATGCCCGAGATGGACGGCCTCGCGCTGGTCCAGGCGATCCGCGAGCAGGACGAGGCGCTCCCGGTCGTGCTCCTCACGGCGCAGGGGTCGGAGCGGATCGCGGTCCGCGTCATGAAGGCGGGCGCGTACGAGTACGTCACGAAGCCCTACGACATCGAGGAGATGTCGCTCGTGATCGAGCGCGCGCTCGAGGCGCGCGCGCTGCGGACCCAGAACCGGCGGCTCGCCGCGGAGAAGGCGATCGGGCGGGCCCTCGTCGCCGAGTCGCCCGCCATGCGACGCCTGCTCGACGCCGTCGGGCGGCTCGCGCCCAAGGACATCACCGTGCTCGTGCGCGGCGAGACCGGCACCGGGAAGGAGCTCATCGCCTCGATGTTGCATGCCCAGAGCCGACGTGCGTCCGGACCCCTCGTCCGGTTCAACTGTGCGGCGATCCCCGGCGAGCTCGCGGAGGCCGAGCTGTTCGGCCACGCGCGCGGCGCGTTCACCGGCGCGGCGCAGGCCCGGCGCGGCTTCTTCGCCCAGGCCGACGGCGGAACGCTCGTCCTCGACGAGGTCGGCGAGCTGCCGATGTCGCTCCAGGCGAAGCTCCTGCGCGCGCTGCAGGAGGGAGAGATCCAGCCCGTCGGCGCCGGCCGGGTGGAGAAGGTGGACGTGCGTGTCATCGCGTCCACGAACCGCGATCTGGAGGCGGCGGCACGCGCAGGAGGCTTCCGCGAGGACCTGTATTACCGGCTCGCGGTCGTCGAGCTCGTGGTCCCGCCGCTCCGCGAGCATCGCGACGACATCCCGGCGCTCGCGGCCGAGTTCGCGCGGCGGTACGCGGAGCGGTTCGGGATGGAGCACGTGCGGATGTCGCCCGAGCTCGTCGCGCTCCTCCGCGCCGCGGACTGGCCCGGCAACGTGCGCCAGCTCGAGAACGCCATCGCGCGCATGGTCGCGCTCGGCTCGAGCGGCGACCTCGGCGCCGACGCGTTCGGCCGCGCGCCCGCGGCCCCTCCCGACGAGCCCGACGTCGAGGCTCCACCGGAGGGTACCCTCTCGCTCCGGGAGCACCTCGACGCGGTCGAGCGCAGCCTCATCGTGAAGGCCCTCGCCGCGACGGGCGGAAACCAGTCCGAGGCCGCGCGGCGGCTCGGCGTGAGCCGCTCCGCGTTCATCGACCGGCTGAAGAAGCACGGCCTCGCCTGACGCGAGCCCGGAGGCGTCATGCGAACCACGTTCGTCCTCGCAGCCCTGGTCGCCGCCGCCTGTGCCGCGGATCACGCGAGCCTCGACACTGGAGACGACCGCGCGCCCCGCGAGTGCGAGCCCGCCGCGTGCGGGCCGCAGCTCGGCATGCCGAACTTCGTCTGTCCGGACGGGAGCACGGGCGGGCCGACCGGCCGCTGTCTCGCGGACGCCGGCGGGCAGTGCGGCTGGGAGATCCGCGAGTGCCCGCCGCCCACGCGCTGCGGTGCCGAGTCGGGACGCGGATGCGCGTCGGGGCTCGCCTGCGTGGACGTGCCGGGCGACGGCTGCACCTACCCCTCCGACGCCGGCTGCGACGGCGCGTGCGTCGCGCCGGTGTTCTGCGGCGGGATCGCCGCCATCCGCTGCCCGGACGACCGCGCGTGCGTGGACGATCCGCGCGACGACTGCGCGCCTCCGCACGGCGCCGACTGCGGCGGGCTCTGCGCGCCGTAGGGGGCTCCGCCAGGCGGCCGTCGCGCGCGCCGCTGCGATCCACCTTTCGCTCGGCCGCCGATCGATCGATGCTGTCGCGCGGAGATACCGATGCCCATCACGATCCGTCACCTCGAGCCCGAGGACTACGACCCGATCATCCGGGTAGTGAACGACTGGTGGGGCGGACGCCGGATGGCCGACATGCTCCCGCGGCTGTTCTTCGTCCACTTCCGCCCCACGAGCTTCGCCGCCGACACGGACCGTAGGGTGGTCGGCTTCCTCGCGGGCTTCCGCTCCCAGACCCACCGCGAGCAGGCGTACGTCCACTTCGTGGGCGTCGACCCCGCGGTCCGCGCCTGCGGCGTCGGCCGCGCGCTCTACGAGCGATTCTTCGAGGCGGCGCGCGTGCTCGGCGCGAGCGAGGTCCACGGCGTCACCTCGCCCTCGAACCGGGCCTCGCTCGCGTTCCATGCCGCGATGGGCTTCGAGATTCTCCCCGGCGACGCCGAGGCCGAGGGCGTGCGGTATCACCCCGACTACGACGGGCCGGGAGAGCCGCGCGTGCGGCTGCGGAAGAGAATCTGATCCGAGGCTGGCCCGCGCTCACGGCCGGGCGACGCGCCCCATGAACACCAGCGCGCCCGTGGCGTGGTCGCGGATGACGAGCACGAACGGTCGGTCGATCGCGATGGTGCGGATCGTGGGCGCGCTCGTCGGCCCGATGATGACCGCGGTCGCCGCGGCCGCCTCGGTCCCCGCCTCGTTCACCTTCACGAAGGCCTGGTGCACGACGTCGGTCACGAGGAGGTCCACCTCGCTCGACATGCGCGAGAAGTCCGCGTCGTCCCCGAACGCGATGGCGAGGCCGAGGGCGGCGAGCGGCGGCTTCAGCGGCAGCGAGGTCCGCACCTCGAACCTCGGGAGGGAGAGCGCGAGGTGCTCGCCCCGCAGGGCGGCGACGTGCTCCTGCAGGCGCGCCGGCGTGAGCTGCTGCTCGAGCGTCGCGAGCTCACCGGCCGGCGGGACGAGGAGCAGCATCGACAGCTCTCCGCCGTCGTAGGGCAGCTCGACGATCTCCACGTTCCCGACCTGCGCCGCCCGGACGGCCAGGTCGCCGCTCGACATCGTCGGGACGGCGATGCGGGAGCCATCGAGCAGCGTGAACTCGCGATCGCGGGTGAGCGCCGGATCGAACGGCGCCGCCCACGCGGCGTTGAAGTAGATCGCGTTCACGAGCACGGCGAGGGTGTCGGTGCGGATCGCGTCCTGCGGGAGCAGGTCCCGGATGCGGTCCTCGGTCTCTCGCTCCACCCAGCCGTTGATCGCCTGACGCGAGGGCTCCGGTGCGGCCGCGAAGTCGAGGAGGCGCACGTCCGCGCCGTACTCCTCGGCGAGCGTGTCGAGGAACGGCGGCTCGAACCCGAACCCCTTCTGCGCGAAGAGCTGGTTCACGAGCCGGA
>DATIDF010000362.1:0-25795 GCA_035456445.1 Anaeromyxobacter sp. | reverse complement strand
CGACCGCGGCCCCGACCGCGACCCCGACCGCGACCCCGACCGCGACCCCGACCGCGACCCCGACCGCGACCCCGACCGCGAGGTTCGACCCTGAGCTCGACCGGTGTTTACTCTGAGCGCATTCGAGCCGTGCGCGGCGGCTGATGCCGCAGCCGTCAATGATTCACGAAATGAAACAGCCGGTCCCAGCGCGGCCCGCCCGGCCCCCACGACACGAGCGCGAGCCAGGCACGGCCCTTGATGCGGCCGACCGGTACCGGGCCGAACACGCGGCTGTCGGCGGAGTGATCGCGGTGATCGCCCGCGAGCCACACCGTGCCCGGCGGGACCTTCTGTGCCGGGACGTCGCCGCACGGCAGGTAGGGCGTGCAGTGGGTGTGATAGCTGTGGTCCGCGAGCGACTCGACGAAGTCGACGCACGGCTCCTCTCGCCACGGGCCGCCCTCGGCCTTGTTCCAGTAGATGCAGCGACCGGGAATGCGCTCGCGCGCGACCGGCTCGCCGTTCAGGACGAGGTGACCGTCCCGGATCTCGACCGTGTCACCCCCCACCGCGACGACGCGCTTGATGAGGTCGTCGTCGCGCGGGTTCCCGGGAGGCGCGAGGAGCACGACGATGTCGCCGCGCTCCGGGCTCTGCCAGGTCGCCTGCGCCGTCTCGGTGAACGGCAGGCGCGCGCCGTACGCCCACTTCTCGACGATGACGTAGTCCCCGATCTGCAGCGTCGGGATCATCGAGCCCGAAGGGATGTAGACCGCCTCGTACAGGAACGTCCGGAAGGCGAGGACGGCGAGGATGGTGAGGGTCCAGCCCTTCACCTCTTTCACGAGCTTCGACCTGTCCACGCGCCCCGCGTCTCCTATTCGGTCCGCATCGCCTCGACGGGGTCGAGCTTCGACGCCCGCGCGGCGGGGTAGATGCCGAACAGGAGCCCCGCCCCGCCCGCGGAGGCGAGGGAGAGTACCACCGCCCAGGCCGGGATGCTCGCCGGAACTTGCCAGATCTCGCGCGCGGCGATCGCCACGCCGCCCCCGAGGAGCACGCCCACGAGGCCACCCAGCGCGGAGAGCGCGACCGACTCGACGAGGAACTGGGAGAGGATGCGGCGGCGGCGCGCGCCGAGCGCCATGCGGATGCCGATCTCGCGGGTCCGCTCGGTGACCGAGACGAGCATGATGTTCATGACTCCGATGCCCCCGACGAGGAGGGCGAGCGCGCACACCCCGAATGTCGCCGCGCCGACGATCCGCGCGAGGTTGTCGAAGAGCTGGGCGGAGGTGTCGTTCGAGAAGATCTCGAAGTCGTTCTCCTCATGGGGCGCGAGCCCGCGGATGCGGCGGAGCTTCGCCACGACCTCCTCGAGCGCCCTCGGCGCGTCGTCGGGCGTCGTGGCCATGACCGCGATGTTCGTGTTGCGCACCTTCCCGAGCGTGCGGTCGTAGGCGGTCCATGGGACGACCGCCCAGGCGTCCTTCGACTGGCCGAGGATCGACCCCTCGCGCTCCGCGACGCCGACCACCTCGAACGGCGCGCCGCGGATGCGAACCTCCTGGCCGACGGGATCCTGGCCGGGGAAGAGGATGTCCTGCACGTCCGCGCCGATGACCACGACGCGGCGCGCGAGCTGGACGTCGGTGTGGGTGATGAACCGGCCGAGCGCGATGTCGAGGCCGTTGGTGTGCTCGTAGTCCGGTAGCCCGCCGCACACGTCGATGTTCTGCTTGGTGGTGCGGTCGCGGGTGGCGAGCGCCTCCGGGCGGCGCGCCCACTCCTCGATCGAGACGAAGGCGACGTGCGGCAGCTCGCGCAACGCCTCGCCCTGCTCGCGGGTGAGATCCGGGCGCCGCTCGAACTTGCGGCGATCGCCGTGGCCGAACTGGAGCGCGGGCCACTTCTGCACCTGGAACGCGCCCGCGCCGAGCGCGGCGAAGTCGCTCGTGAGCTTCAGGCGGAAGCCCTCGGTGAGCGACATCATCGCGACCACGGTGGACGCGCCGATGACGATGCCGAGCAGGGTGAGGACCGAGCGGAGGACGTTCGCACGGAGCGTCCCGAGCGCCATCGCGACGGTGTCGAGGAGGGCGATCATTCGTACCGCAGCGCCTCCACCGGATCGAGCCGCGCGGCCCGCCAGGCGGGCCAGGAGCCGAAGAGGAGGCCCACGCCGGCGGAGAAGCCGATGCCGAGCGCGACCGCGGAGGGGGTGGCCGCCGCGGCGAGCGGCGTCAGGAGCGCCACGAGCTGCGCGACGCCCAGGCCGAGCGCGGTCCCGACCGCGCCGCCGAGCGCCGCGACGATCGACGACTCGATGAGGAACTGGAGCAGGATCGTGCGCCGCCGAGCGCCGAGCGCGCGCCGCACGCCGATCTCGCGGGTCCGCTCGGTCACCGAGACCAGCATGATGTTCATGATCCCGATCCCGCCCACCACGAGCGTGATCATCCCGACCCCGAGGGCCACCCCGTAGAGCGCCCCGGTCAGCTGCCGGTACATCTTGAGGAACTGCTCCTGACGGTTGAGCGCGAAGTCGTCGTTCTTGTGAGGCGGAACCTGCCGCACGCGGCGCAGGATCCCGACGAGCTCGTCCTCGAGCGCCGGGAGGTCCTCGGGCGCGGCGGCGACCGCGATGTTGAGCGAGCGCTTCGCCCCGAGATCCCGCAGGAACGTGGTGTACGGGACGATCACGTTCGCGTCCATGTTCATGCCGAGGAGCTGGCCGCGGCGCGCGATGGTCCCGATGACGGTGAACGGGATCCCGTTCACGACGACCTTCTTGCCGACCGCGGCCTCCGGCGCGGACCCCGGGAAGAGCCGGTCGAGCACCTCGGTGCCGAGCACCACCGCGTTGCGCGAGAGGTCCACGTCGATCTCGGCGAGGAACCGGCCGGCGGCGATCGACCCCGCGCCGGTCTCGAGGTACTGGGCGTTCGTGCCGATGATCTGGACGCCCGAGACCTCCTTCTCCGCCCGCGTGATCGGGCCGCGCGTCATCGCCATCGGCGCGATGGCGCTCGCGTGCACCGCCTCGCGCTGGATCGCCTCGAGCTCGCGCCGGCCGAGGTCCTTGCGGTTGCGCATCTCCCACCACTCGCTGCGCCCCTGGGCGAACCAGCCGAACTTGGAGACGTAGACGGTGTGTGCGCCGAGCGTCGAGATCTGCGACTCGAACGAGGCGTTGAGACCCTGGATGATCGCCACGATCGCGATCACCGTCATGACGCCGATGACGATGCCGAGCGTGGTGAGCAGGCTGCGCAGGCGCGCGCCCACGAGGTTCGCGAGGGCGATGCGGACGCCCTCGGAGATCTCCGAGGTCGCGCGGACGACGCCGCGGCGGAGCCGCCTCATCCGTGCACCACCCGCGCCGCGCCGAGCGCGGCGACCTCGGCGCCGGGGCCGTCGCCGACGATCCGCCCGTCGGTGAGCCGGATGGCGCGCGGGCAGCGCGCGGCGAGCCGGGGCTCGTGGGTCACGAGGACGATGGTGTGGCCGCGCCCGTGGAGGTCGTCGAAGAGCCGGATGATCTCCTCGCCGGTGGCGGAGTCGAGGTTCCCGGTGGGCTCGTCCGCGAGGAGGATCGAAGGCTCGCCGACGAGCGCGCGCGCGATGGCGACGCGCTGGCGCTGGCCGCCGGAGAGCTCGTTCGGCCGGTGGTGCATGCGGTTCGTGAGCCCGACCGCCGCCAGCGCCCCCTCGGCGCGGGCGCGCCGCTCGCGGCGAGAC
This sequence comes from Anaeromyxobacter sp., assembly GCA_035456445.1. GTDB lineage: Bacteria > Myxococcota > Myxococcia > Myxococcales > Anaeromyxobacteraceae > Anaeromyxobacter. The sequence goes on along the minus strand of DATIDF010000362.1, from coordinate 22,072 downwards.
AGGCCGCGGTAGACGAGGGGCAGCTCCACGTTCGCGAGCGCGGTGGCGCGCGGGAGGAGCTGGAACGTCTGGAAGACGAAGCCGATCTCCTTGTTGCGCAGGTCCGCGAGCGCGTCGTCCTCGAGCCCCTGCACGTCGGCGCCGTTCAGGCGGTAGCTGCCCGACGTGGGCGTGTCGAGGCAGCCGATGAGGTTCATGAGCGTCGACTTGCCGGAGCCCGACTGTCCGATGATCGCCACGAACTCGCCGCGCCTTATCGCGAAGGATACGCCGTCGAGCGCGCGGACGGTCTCGCCGCCCACGACGTAGTGGCGGGACAGGTCCTCGACGAGGATGAGCGCGTCGTGCACGGCTACCCCTTCCGCGCCTTCGAGCCCTTCGCGCCCGGCGCCTCCTCGGTGACGGGCTTGTCGTCGGCGAGCTCGCGCGAGAGCACCCGGTACGGCCCCTCGACGACCTTCTCGCCCTCGCCGAGGCCCTTGACGATCTCGATCTCCGTGTCGCTCGCGAGCCCCGTCTCGACCTCGCGCACCTTCGCGACGCCGCCGTCCACGACGAACACCACCTTGCGGAGCGCCTCGCGTCGCGGCTTCTTGCCGGGCTGCCCGGGCGCGCCGCCGGCGCCGCCGCCCTGCCGCGGCGCGCCGGCCTCGTCGCCCTTCTCGCCCCGGAGCTCCCGCTCCGACCTCACCGTCACCGCCTGGATGGGCACCACCACCGCGCCCTCGCGCGTGTCGGTCGCGATCGACGCCTGCGCGCTCATGCCGGGCAGCGCTCCGGGCACGGGCTCGGTGAGCGCGAGTCGCACGAAGAACGTCGTGACCTCTCCCTCGGTGCCCTGGTTCTTCACGGTGGCGTTGCGCGCCACCTCCACCACCTGGGCGGGGAACTTCTTCTCCGGGATCGCGTCGATCTCGACGTCCGCCGTGTCGCCCTCCTTCACGAACACGACCTCGTGCTCGCCGACCTCCACCTTCACCTCCATCTGCGAGAGGGTGGAGATGACGAGGATGACGTCCTCGGAGAAGTCGGATCCACGCACGCGCTCGCCCACCTGCTTCTCGCGCTTCGTCACGACCCCGTCGATGGGCGCGACGAGGGTGGTGAGCGAGAGGAGGTGGCGGGCCTCGCGCAGCGACGCGTCGGCCTGCTCGATCCGGCCGCGCGCGGCGTCGGCGCGGGCGCGCTCCCCCGCGAGCTTCGCGCGCGCCTGCTCCACCTCCGCGTCGCTCGCGTTCCCGGTCTGGGCGAGCCGCTCCACGCGGGCGAGGTCCTGCCCGAGCTGCTCGACGTTCACCTTCTGCGAGGTGAGATCCGCCGCCGCCGACGACCGCGCCGCCTCCTGCTGCGAGACCTGGGCGCTGAAGCGGCGCGCGTCGATGCGGCCGAGCACCTGACCCTTCGTGACGCGCGCACCCTCCTTCACCGTGAGCTCGAGCAGGTCGCCGGAGATGTTCGACGAGAGCTTCACCTCGGTCGCCGCCTGGAGCTTCCCGGCCGCCGTGACGATCCGGGTGATGGCGCCCTTGCGCGCCGAGATCGCCTGGATCGCGATCGGCGGCTGCGGCCGCGGCCGGAGCGAGGCGACGGTCACCCCAGCGACGACGAGCACGAACGAGACCGCGGCGATTCGCTTCGGCCAGCTCATCCGGATGGGCGGCGGCGTTCGCGCGAGGACAGGGCGCTCCGCGGGCGAGGGGCGCTCCGCGGGCTCGGGCACGGGCTTCGGGACGGGGTTGTGCGTCGCCATCTAGATGGGTCCTCCCGCGGCGCGCGCGAGATCCGCGATCGCCACGGCGTGATCGATCCTGGCCTCGACGAGCGCGAGCTCGGCCTGGGTCAGCTTCAGGGAGGCGTCGCGCACCTCGAGCTGCGTCGCGAGGCCGGCGTCGAGCCGCTCCCGCGCGAGCGCGAGCCCCTGCTCCGCCATCCGCAGGTTGTCCGTCGCGAGCGAGACCTGCCGCCCGCGCGCCTCCGCGAGCGCGCGCGAGTCGGCGATCTCCTTCGCCACCGCGTCCACGTTCCGCTCCGCCGACGCGCGGGCGCGCCGGGCGCCGCTCTCGGCGCGCTGGACGTTGGCGAGGGTGCGGCGTCCCTCGAACAGGTTCCACGAGGCGACGAGCTGGACGCTCGCGCGGTAGTCGCGCGACGGGTCCGCGTAGACGCCGCCCTTGCCGAAGAAGTCGACGCTGCTCCGGTCGTATCCGGCCCGCAGGTCGAGCCGCGGCAGGTAGCCGGCGCGGGCGATCCCGATCATGGCGTCCGCCGCCTCGACGAGCGCGCGGTCCGCGGCGAGGGCGGGGCGGCGCTCCCGCGCCGCGGCGAGGAGCGCGGCCTGGGCGGGCGGCGCGCCGGGGGCCCCGGCGGCGGGACCGAGCGTCGCGGGCGGCACTATCGGGGCGTCGAGAGCCTCCTCGCCGAGCACCTGCGCGAGCGCGGAGCGCGCCTGCGCCACGAGGGCGCGCTGCCGCTCCACGTTGATGAGGTCGTTCCCGAGGTTCACGCGCGCGCTGTAGGTGTCGCTCTTCGGCGAGCGGCCCGCAGAGAAGAGCGCGTCGGCGCGGTCGACGAGGTCCTTCGAGCGTACCGCGGTGTCCGTGAGTACGGCGAGGCTCCGCTCGGCGCGGACGACCTCGTAGAACCGGCGCGTCACGTCGAACGCGATGGTGAGGGCGGCCTCGTCGTACTGGCGCTCGGCCGCGCGCTGGTTCATGCCCGAGCGCTGCACGTCGCGGAAGGTCGCCCAGTCGAACACCGGCTGCGTGAGCTGGAGGCCGAGCGCGTACGCCGCCGTGTCGGACGCGGCGCCCGTCGCGATCACCTGGCCAGTGACGGGATCGTTGACGAAGCCCGCCTCGGAGGAACGGCCGATGATGCTGCGTCCGAACGACGAGGTGAGATCGAGCCGGGGCAACGCGCCGGCGAGGCTCGCGGTCCGGTCGGCGCGGGCGCTCTCCGCGTCGGCGCTGGCGATCGCGAGCTCGGGGTTGTTGCGCGCCGCGAGCGCGAGCGCGTCGTCGAGCGTGAGCGCGGTCTCGGCGGCCGCGGGCAAGGCGAGCGCGAGCGCTACGGCGGCGATGGAGCGGGCCAGGGCCAAGGCTACGGGCCTCCTCCCGGCCCACCCAGCAGGGCGACCGGGACGACCTTCAGCAGGGCGACGCACGCGGCGTAGAGCACGAGGGTGACGGTGAAGGCGCGAGCGCGCGAGGCGCCCGAGGCGCGCGCCATCCCCGTCGCGACGAGCGCGACCGCCCAGAGCGCGAAGAGATCGACGGCGGAGAGCGCGGCCACGAGCGGCGGCGCGGCGCGCGGGACGATGGCCGCGAGGCTCGAGGGCAGGAGCCGCGGCAGGTCGTCGGGCGGGAGGGGTGCGCGCGCGAGGACGGCGGGGATCGCGAGGAGCCCGGCGAGCCAGATCGGCAGCATGCCGTGTGCGGCGACCGCGTACGTCTCCTTGAACCCGGGCCGCGTGCCGGCGACACGGAAGCCGGCGAAGAGGAGCACGGCGGCGCCGGCAGCGAGGAGCGTCGGCGCGAGCGCCGCCCCCGCCCAGCCGGTGATGTGGCCGAGCTTGCGCGCGGTCGCGACCGCCTCCTCGCGCTGGAACTGCGTCTGCTCGAGTGCCTCGGCGCCGCGCACGCGAGCACGCGCGGCGGCCTCGTAGTCGAGCCTGGGGAGGGCCACCGCCGCGAACACGAGCGACGCGGCCGTCGCGAGGCAGAGCGCGGTGAGAGCGCGGCGCCGCTCGGCCGCCTCCGCGATACCGCGGCCCGGTGCGGCAAGTGCATGCGCGACGACGGTTCCGTCCTGCAGGAGCTCGGTCGTGGTCATGGGGGAGGTGCGCGCGGCCTTACGTAGCCGTCGGGGGCCGTATTTCACGCGGCCCTGGCCGACTGTCAAATGAACAGGGAGACGGCGAGGGCATGCCCGTGACGGCGGGAGAGTGCGCGGGCACGCGGGCCAGCTCGGGAGCGCGAGGGCGGTGCATGAGAATGGGCGAAGGCGCCAGCATCGGGAGGGAGGATCTCCTGCCGCGATTGCACGAGCGCTTCCGTCGTGTGAACAAACGTAAAGGGCGGCGAGCCCCTCGGTCTCACCGCCCCCGGGACGAGGAGGGCGGCGGGGACGTGTCCGCGCCCGCCGCCCTCACCGGTCCCCCCCATTCCCCTCACAGCAATGATCGCCACCCGACCACCGTCGGGCAACCACCTACAGTTGCGGCGGCGGGCGCGCCGGCGTGGGCTCACGCAGCCTGCAGGCAAGCGTGGTGTGGTCACTGTCAGTGATTGAGTGGTGCGCTCGCCCGTCTTCCGGCTCCCCGCCCGCCCGGGCACGCTCCGCCATCGTGGCTCCGTTCCCCCGCGGTGATGGGCCATTCGCACGGGCCGGTCGCGGGCGGCGACGCTGGCGAGACGTACCGAGAGCGCGATGCGACACGGAGAATCCATCTCCCTCGTTGGGGCTCCTAACGTCCGTCCGCGCAGGAGAACGCCCGCACGTGACGTCCCCGTCCATTGGAGCGGGTGCACGAGCACTCGGCCCCTTCCGCCGCGAGGCGCCATGCGGTAGAAACCGCGCTTGCCGTCGACCGCACCCTTCCTGGTGCAGGACCGGCGGCCAGCCCACGAGGAACGACACATGAAGACCGGTATGGGGGTGAAGCCCGTGCGCAGGGGCGAGAAGCTCGCCGTCCTTCTGCCCGGGATGGGTGCCGTCGCGACGACCGCGGTCGCCGGCGCGGTGGCGGTGAGGCGGAAGCTCGCGTCCCCGATCGGCTCGCTGACCCAGCTCGGTCACCTGCTCGACGCGCAGGGCGTGGTCGGTCCGCGAGTCTCGGACGTGCTGCCGCTGGCGAGCCTCGACGACCTCGTGTTCGGCGGGTGGGACCCTATCCCCGACGACGCGTACGCCGCGGCCGTCCGCGCGAAGGTGCTCGGGCGCGAGCACCTCGATCCCATCAAGGACGAGCTCGAGGCGATCGGGCCGATGCCCGCCGTGTTCGACAAGGAGTGGGTGCGCCGCCTCGACGGGCCGAACGTGAAGAAGGGCTCGCTGCGCCAGAAGGCCGAGGAGCTCCAGTCCGACATCCGCGGCTTCATGCAGAAGAACGGCTGCGCGCGCGGCGTGATGGTGTGGACCGGCTCCACCGAGGTCTACGCGCAGGTCGGCCCGGCCCACCAGTCCCTGAAGGCGTTCGAGGCCGCGCTCGACAAGAGCGACCCGACGATCGCCCCGTCGATGATCTACGCGTACGCGGCCATCAAGTGCCGCCTCCCGTTCCTGAACGGCGCGCCGAACCTCTCCCAGGACACCCCCGCGCTCCAGGAGCTCGCCGAGCGCGAGGGGGTCGTCACGGGCGGCAAGGACTTCAAGACCGGCCAGACGCTCATGAAGACGACGATCGCGCCGATGCTGCGGGCGCGGCTCCTCGGCCTCGACGGCTGGTTCTCCACGAACATCCTCGGCAACCGCGACGGCGAGGTGCTCGACGACGCCGCGAGCTTCAAGACGAAGGAGGTCTCGAAGCTCGGCGTGCTCGATCAGATCCTGGACCCGCGGCGCCACCCCGAGCTCTACGGGGACATGGACCACAAGGTCACGATCCACTACTACCCGCCGCGCGGCGACAACAAGGAAGGCTGGGACGCCATCGATCTCGTGGGGTGGCTCGGCTACCCGATGCAGATCAAGGTGAACTTCCAGTGCCGCGACTCGATCCTCGCGGCGCCGCTCGTGCTCGACCTCGCGCTCCTCGCCGACCTCGGCCAGCGCGCCGGTGAGCGGGGCGCGCAGGAGTGGCTCTCGTTCTTCTTCAAGAGCCCGGTCGTGAACCCCGGCCACTCGCAGGTGCACGATCTCTTCCAGCAGCAGACGAACCTGCACGCGCAGCTTCGCCGCTACGCCGAGGCCGCCGCGGCGGCGAACCAGAGCGCGGTCGGGTAGCAGAGCCGGGCCGGCAGCGGGTTTCGCATACGCGAAACGCGCACTGTCGTTTAGAGTGGCCCCGTCCGCCATCGCGGGCGGCGGGGCCACCGCGGCGCGGCGGCCGCTCCGCGAACCCGTCCGCGCGGTCCGCCCGTGCGCATCTGCATCGTCACGCCGTACGATCTCTCGCACGAAGGCGGCGTGAACCGGCACGCGCAGGAGCTCGCGTGCGCCCTGCGCAGCGCAGGGCACGACGCGCGAGTCCTGGGCCCGGCGAGCGGCGCGGTGCCGGACGGCTGCGAGGGCGTCCCAGGCGTCGTGCCCGTGCGCGCGAACGGCTCCGTGGCGCGCATCGGGCTTCTCCAGCCGGCCCGCGCGACGCGCGACTACCTCGACGCGGGCCGCTTCGATCTCATCCACGTGCACGAGCCGATCGTCCCGGGGCCGGGGCGCCACGCGCTGCGCCACGCGCGCGTCCCGGTGGTGGCGACGTTCCACGCGAACGCCGAGCGCGAGCTGCCGCTGCAGCGCGCGCTGCGCGCGGTCGCAGCGGCCGGCCTCTCGCGCATCGACGCCGGCATCGCGGTCTCGCGTGCGGCGAAGGCCTTCTCGCGCACCATCTATCGCGGCCGCACCGCGGTGATCCCGAACGGCGTCGACCTGTCGCGCTTCTCCGCAGTGGCCGAGGCGCGGGCGCAGGTCCCGGGGCCGCGCGGCGCCGTCCGTGTCCTGTTCGTCGGGCGCTTCGGCGAGCCGCGAAAGGGCTTCTCCGTGCTGCTCGACGCGGTGGCGCTCCTCCGCGGCCAGGGGCGCGCCGTCGAGGTCGACGTCGTGGGCGCCGGAGCGACGGAGCGCTTCAGCGTGCGCGCCGCCCGCCTCGGGGTACGGTTTCGCGGGCGGCTCGACGACGCCGCCCTCGCGCAGGCGTACGCGAGCGCCGACGTCTTCTGCGCGCCGTCGCTCGGCGGCGAGAGCTTCGGGATGGTGCTCGTCGAGGCGATGGCGGCCGGCTGTCCGGTCGTCGCGAGCGATCTCCCCGGCTACGCCGAGGCCGCCCGGGGCGCCGCGTTGCTCGCGCCGCCCGGGGATCCCGGCGCGCTCGCGGTGGCGCTCTGGCGCGCCGCGGTGGACGCGGAGCTCCGCGCGAAGCTCGGGCAGCGCGGAAAGGCGCGCGCCGGGGCGCTGTGCTGGAGCCGCACCGCGGCGCGGGTGCTGCACGTCTACGCGCAGGCCGCGGAACGCGCGGCGCGGCCCGCCATGACGCTCGCGCTCGAGGCCGCCCGGGCGCGGGCAGCGGCGGGGCCTGGCTAGGACCGACGATGATTCGAGACCAGCGGTTTCCGCGGACCTGGCGACAGACGGCGGTGCTCGTGCCGTTCGCGCGCGCGCTCCGCCTGTACTTTCGCCCGCGCGTGCACGGGCTCGAGGCGGTCCCGGCCGACCGGCCGATGATCTACGTCGCGAAGCATCCGCGCACCTGGCTGTATTTCGAGACGATGCTGCTCGCGCTCGTGTCGTTCTGGGACTCGGGGCGCGTGCCGTTCCGGCCCATGGAGAAGCGCGGGACGTCGCTGCACCGGCTGCCTGGGCTCGCCTGGGTGCGCCGCCACGTCGGCGCCATCGAGGCGACGGAAGAGGCCGCGCTCGCGGCGCTCGCCGGCGGCGAGTCGGTGCTCGTGTTCCCCGGCGGTGCGCGCGAGCTGTACGGCCCACCGGACGTGATCGATTGGCAGGGGCGCCGAGGCTTCGCACGGATCGCGGCACGGGCGGGCGTGCCGGTGGTGCCGATCGCCATCGCCGGAGCGGACCAGCAGCACCCGCTGCGCCTCCCGCTCGGGCGCGGTCGCAGCGCGTGGTTCCCACCCGTGCCCCTTCCCGTGCCGCTCGACTACTGGTTCGGCGCTCCGCAGGAGCCGCCCGCGCCGGACGATCCCGCCGCGCTCTCCGCGTTCGCCGCCGCCGTCGCCGCCGCGACCGAGGCGCTCGTGGCCCGCGCCGCGGCCGCGCGCCGCAAGCCCTGGAGCCTCACGTGACGAACCCCGAGCCGCGTGCGAACCCGCCGACCATCGACCCCGACCGCTGGTACTACCGCGGCGCGTACCTCCCGTGGGCGCGGGCGCTCTCCGCCTATCACCGGATGCGGCTCGAGGGACCTCCCCCGCCGCAGGGGCCGTGCATCTTCGTCGCGCTCCACGGTGCGGGCTACCTCGTGCTCGACCTCGTGCTGGCGGGCTACCACCTCGCCTGGAAGAGCTGGCACGAACGGGGTGGGGCGCGCACTCCGCTGCGGATCGTGGCGGCCGAGTCGCGCATCGAGAAGGCGCTGCCGGGTCTGCCGCTGCTGAAGCGCCACTTCGGCCTCATCGACCCGAGCGAGGAGACCTGCCTCTCGGTCCTGCGCCGGGGCGAGCAGCTCCTCGTGACGCCCGGCGGAATGCGCGAGGCGCGCCCGGCGCGAGACTTCTACCGGCTGCGCTGGGACGGCCGCTACGGCTTCGTCCGGCTCGCGCTCGAGACCGGCGCGCCGATCGTTCCGCTCGCGGTGGTCGGTGGGGCCGAGGCATATCCGGGGTTCCGCCTGAAGCGGCTCTCGTTCTGGTCGCCGCTCCCGCTCCCCGCCCGGCTCGACGCCGCACTGGGGGAGGCGATCCCGGTCGCGCCGGCGCCTGGGCGCGGCCGGGACATGGCGCTCGTCCGCCCCATCCACGCGCTCGCGCGCGAGCGGACCCAGGCGCTCTACGACGCGCTCCTGACACGCCGGAGGGCGAGCGCGCGGTGACGATCTGGATCGCGAGCGACTGGCACCTCGCGCCGGACAGCCCGCCCGCGCACGCTCGCCTCGCGCGCGAGTTCCTCGCCCGGGCGCGCGACGCAGGCGTGGAGGTCGTCCTCAACGGAGACGTGTTCGACGTGCTCTTCTCGGGCGAAGGGCGCGCCGAGGCCGCCCACCCGGAGGTCGCGGAGGCGATCGTGGCGCTCACGGCGGCGGGCCGGCTCTCCCGTACGGCGGGGAACCACGATCCCGGTGCGGGCGCGGAGCGGCTCCTCCTCGACGTGCCGGCGCTCGGCAGGGTGCTCGTCGCGCATGGGCACGCGGCGGATCCGGTCAACCGCTCGCCCGTCGGGCGGCTCGGCGACGGCATCTCGCGCCACTTCGGCCGGCTCGCCGTCGTCCGGGGCGCGGCCCGCGCGGTGGAGGTCGCGGCGCGCGCGCTCGCCGAGGAGCGAATCCTCGCCGTGTTCCGCCGTCGTTGCCTCGAGCTCGTCGCGCGCGAAGGGTGCGCGCTCGGGGTGTTCGGGCACGTGCACGTCCCCTACCTCGCGCCGGGGGATCGTTACGCGAACTCGGGCGGGCTCTCGGCGGCGGTGCTCTCCTACCTCGTGCTCGGGGCCGGCGGCGCCCGGCTCGCGACGCTGCGCCTGGAATCAAACGACCCTGAAATGCGGTAGAAGACGTGCCCCCGGCACGCGACAGACCGGACGCCGGGGAGAAGGAACCGTATCCGACCATGCGACCGTCCGAGCGCTGGGTCCGCTTTGCGGACCGCCACCGCACCCTCATCCTCACGGCGTGCGCTGCCGTCGCGCTGGTTGGATCCGTCGGGGCGGTGCGGCTCTACACGGATCTGCGGCCCGACATCGCGGAGCTGCTCCCATCGACGGGCAAGAGCGCGGTCGACCTCGAGCAGGTGACCGAGCGCGTCGGCGGGTTCGCAGAGCAGACCGTGATCCTGTCGGGCGCCGACTCGCTCACGATGCAGCTGTTCGCAGACGACCTGGCCGAGCGACTGGAGGCTTCGCCGAAGGAGCTCGTCCGCTGGGTGGAGTACCGGGTCGACGAGATCGCCGACTTCTACCGGCCGCGCCTCCTGCTCTTCCCCGAGAAAGCCGAGCTCGAGGGGCTCCGCGACGTGCTCGCCGCGCGAATCGCGTGGGAGCGCGCGAGCCGCGAGGGGACCGCGACCGGCGCCGCGCCGGACGTGGAGGGGCTCATCGCGCGGCTCGGCGGTGAGCGCAAGGAGCTGCTCGGCCGCTTCCGCGACGGCTACACGATGGGTGACGTGCCCGTCCCCGGCAAGCCCGGCGAGAAGATGACGATCCTCGCGATGATCGTCCGGCTCGGGTCGACGCCCGGCGACTACGGCAAGGTGGCCGCGCTCGACCAGCTCGTCCGGAAGACCGTGAAGGAGCTCGATCCGAAGAAGTACGCGCCCGCCCTAGAGGTGAGCTACGGCGGGTACGTCACCTCGACCGTGATGGAGCACGACGCGCTCGCGGAGGACCTCGTCTGGGCGACGCTGCTCGTCATCCTCGCGGTCGCCGCGTCCGTCACGGTGTACAACCGGACCTGGAAGGCGGTGCCCCTGGTCGGGATCCCGCTCCTCTGCGGCACGTTCGCCACGTTCGGTATCGCGGAGCTCGCGGTCGGGCACCTCAACTCGAACACCGCCTTCCTCGGGTCGATCGTCGTCGGGAACGGGATCAACGTCGGGCTCATCCTGTTCGCCCGCTACCTCGAGGAGCGCCGACATGGCGCCGGGCCGCTCCCCGCCATGGAGATCGCGGTCGGGACGACCTGGCTCGCGACGCTCACTGCAGCGCTCGCTGCGGGCGTCTCGTACGCCTCGCTCCTCTCCACGGACTTCCGCGGCTTCAACCAGTTCGGGCTCATCGGCGGCCTGGGAATGGCGCTCTCGTGGCTGTTCTCGTACGTGATGACGCCCCCGCTCGTCCTCGCCTGGGAGCGGCGCTCGCCGATCCCGCGCGCGGGGCAGCGCCCCTCGCGCCCGATCTTCACGCTCGCGGTCTCGCGCCTCGTCGAGCGTGCGCCGAGGTTCACCACGCTCGTGGCCGTGCTGCTCTCGATCGCCTCGGTCGGGTTCGTCGCCCGCTTCGCGCGGGACCCGCTCGAGTACGACTTCCGCAACCTGCGCGATGCCTCGGCCATGGATACGGGCGGCCCGGGCTGGTGGGACGCGCGAGTGGACGCTCTGTTCGGCGAGCACCTCACGCCGACCGCGCTGCTCGCGAGGGACGAGGCGCAGGCCCGCGAGATCGCGCGTCGCATCGAGGCGCACCGCCGCGCGACCCCGGCGAGCACGTTCGGCTCGGTCGTGTCGATCGATGCGCTCGTCCCCGCCGGCCAGGAGGAGAAGCTCCCGGTGGTGCGTGAGATACGGGCGCTCGCGACCCGCGAGAACCTCTCCTTCCTGCCGCCGAACCGGCGGATGGCGGTCGAGGCGGTCCTCCCGCCCGAGGACCTGCGGCCCTTCGGCGCGGCGGACCTGCCCGACGTCCTCCGCCGTCAGCTCACGGAGGTCGACGGGCGGGTCGGCACGCCGGTGCTCGTCTACCCGTCGGGGAAGATCGACGTGTGGAACGGCCGCGACGTGCTCCGCTTCACGGAGGAGCTCCGCGCGCTCGACCTGCCCACCGACGCGCCGGTGGCGAGCTCGCTCCTCGTCTTCTCGGACGTGCTCCACGCCATCCAGGCGGACGGCCCTCGCGCCACGCTCCTCTCGCTCGGGGGAGTCGTGCTGCTCGTGCTCGTCGCGTTCGGGCTCGGGAGGCGGTCGGTCCGCTCACTCGCCGACGCAGGCTGGGTGCTCGCCTCGCTCGCCGTCGGCGTGCTCTGGTTCGGCGGCCTGGCGGGCGCGTTCCACCTGCGCCTCAACATGCTGAACTTCATCGCCCTGCCCATCACGTTCGGCATCGGCGTCGACTACGCGACGAACGTGTTCCAGCGCCGGCGCGTCGACCACGCGCGCTCGATCTCGGACATCGTGCGGACGACCGGCGGTGCGGTGGCGCTCTGCTCGCTCACGACGGTGCTCGGCTACTCATCGCTGCTCATCGCGCGGAACCAGGCCCTCTTCTCGTTCGGGATCCTCTCGGTGCTCGGGGAGGTCACCTGCCTCGCCGCGGCGCTCGTTGCGCTGCCTGCGGTGCTCCGCTGGCGCGAGCGCTGCCGGGAGCGGCCGGGTGGGGACGCTGCGCCGGGCGAGGCCGAGAGCGAGCGGCTGCGCGCGGCGCGCTGAGGGTTGGAACCAGTCTAGGCCTCGGACCTCTGGGTTCAGGAGAGACGCCGTCGGTCTACGTGCCTTCCCCGAGGCCCGAAGCCTGAGAGGCCGTGAAACTTTTTCACAACCTCTGACGCCGAGTCCCAACGACCTGCATTGGCCTTCAGCCGAGCTGCGCCGCTCCGACGCGCTGCAGCGCCCACTCGAGCTGCTCGCGCGAGAACGGCTTCTCGAGGAACGCCTCCGCCGCGGGCCGCGTCTTCGACGCGCGCTCGCCGGTCATCGCGATGATCGGGACGCGCGCGAGCCGCGGCGTGCGCCGGACGCGGGCGACGAGGTCGTGTCCGGTCATGCGGGGCGTGTAGAGGTCGGCCAGGATCGCGACCGGGCGGGGTCCGCGCGAGAGCAGCTCCCATGCCTCCGCGCCGTCCCGCGCGACGGCAACCGAGAAGCCCGCTCGCTCGAGCAGCGCCCGTATGGCCTCGCGCATGCCGGGGTCGTCCTCGACGAGCAGGATCCTGCGAATGATGGTCGCGCCGTCCACCGCTCGAAACCTAGGGCGCGAGAGGAGCGGGCGCGAGGCCACGACCGACCGGGGGCGGCGATCGCACAGGCAGGTGCGCCGCCGCTCGCGCGGGGCGCGCGCCTCGTCGTCACGCGTCACGGCGCGCGTCCTGTCGCGTCAGGGCTCGATGCCGGGGGCCCGTCCGGAACGAGCACGCCACGCGAGGAGGGCGCCGACGCCGATCGCGATCGCGGTCGCGATAGGCCAGAAGGAGGACAGCGCGTTCGCGTCCACGGCACGCTCGTAACCCGCCCCGAGCGCAAAGCCGAGCCAGAAGTAGAGCGTCGCCCACACCAGCCCGGCCACGAGCGTACCGATCGCGAAGGTGGACTGCCGTAGCCGGAGCGCGCCTGCGACGACGGTCATCACGATGCGGAGCCCGGGGACGAGCCGGCCGAGCACGACCGCCGCGGCGCCGCGCCGCGCGAGCCACGCCTCGAGCCGCGCCTCGCGCTCCTCGGTGTAGCCGAAGCGGCGCGCGACGCGGACGAGCAGCGGCCGGCCGGCGTGACGCGAGAGGAGGTACAGGAGCCCGGCGCCGAGGACGGTCGCGATCGTGACGACCGCGGCGGTCGGCACGAAGGACGCACGGCCGGCGTGGGCGAGGAACCCCATCGCGGCGATGAAGAGGTCGCCGGGCAGGGGCAGCGGGACGCCGGCCTCCTCGACGAGGATGACCGCGAACAGCCCGGTGTACTGCCAGCGAGCGAGGAAGTCGGAGGGGCTCTCCACGGAGGTCTCATGCCATGGAACCGCTCGGCAAGGAACTCGCTTCCCGCCGCGGGTCGGTCCGGACGGTGCGTGCGGCCCGGCTGCGGAGTGCGTCCGGGGCGCGTGCATACACTGCGGGTCTGCCCCCGGACGCAGCGGCGGACGGCTCGGGGCTTGGCGCGAACGCCCCGGCTGCGCACTCGTGCAGGATGGCCGGCGCATCGCAGGGGTGGCACGAGCGCGAGGAGCTCATGTCCGCGCGCACGAAGGACCTTCACCGAGCGCTCGTCTCGCTCCAGGAGGAGCTCGAGGCGATCGACTGGTACCAGCAGCGGGTCGACGCGACGGAGGATCCAGAGCTCCGGCGCATCCTCGAGCACAACCGCGACGAGGAGAAGGAGCACGCGTCGATGATCCTCGAGTGGATCCGCCGAAGGGACGTCGCCTTCGCCCGGATGCTGAAGAAGCACACCGGGCACACGGGCCCGATCGTGACCGAGGAGGATGAGGCGGAGGGGTCCGGCGCTGCGGATCTCGAGCGCCGCGGCGAGAGCGAGAAGGGGAAGCGATGACGACCTGGCTGGATCGAGAGAGCGCCCCGTTCGAGCAGGAGATCTGGGATCGCATCGACGCGATCGCGCGCAGCGCCGCGGACGAGGTGCGCGCCGGACGGCGGCTCCTCGAGGTGGTGGGGCCGATCGGTTTCGGTGCCCGGGCAGGCGTCGCCGAGGATCTGCCCCTGGGTGAGGAGCCAGCCGGCGCCCACGTGCACGTTCCCACGGTGCACCCGCTCCCGGTGATCCACCGCACCGTCGCGCTCGGCGCGCGGGCGATCGAGGCGAAGGCCGAGTGCGGTGAGCCGCTCGTGCTCTCCGAGATCTCCGAAGCGGCTCGGCAGATCGCGCGCGCGGAGGACCGGATCCTGTTCGAGGGGCTGCCGCGCGCGGGCGTGCGCGGGCTCCTCGGCCACGAGGGTGCGGTGGAGCTGCCCGCGGGTGAGTGGAGCGATCCCGCGCGCGCCGCGGACGACCTGCTCGCCGCGCTCGCGCGGCTCGACGCGGCGGGTCGCCACGGGCCGTACGCGGTCGCGCTGTCGCCCGGCCGGTTCTACCAGCTCCTCCGGCCGTATCCAGGGACGGCGCTCACGCCCTATCAGCAGCTCCAGCCGGCGTTCACCGGGGGCATCGTGAAGGCGCCCGTGCTCGAGAACGCCGCGGTCGTCGTGATGCGGACCGCGTCCGGGCCGCGCGTCATCGTCGGGGGTGAGCTCGCCGCCGCCTACGACGGGCGAGATGGGATCTTCCACCGGATCTCGCTCGTCGAGTCGGTGACCCTCATGCCGGGCGTCGCGGGGTCGGTCGCGATCCTGCGCGGCGCCTAGCCGTCGTGGCCCGTCGCCGCGGAGCCGGCAGCGGTCGCATCGCGGCCGGTGCGGCCGGTGCGGCCGGTCCGCCGGGCGACGCGGCCGCGCGGCTCCTCGCGACGGCGCCGCAGCACTTCACCGCGGCGCGCGAGTCGCTCGCCCGCGAGCTCGCCGATCGCGGCGACGCCTCCGGGGCGCTGGCCGTCCGCAAGCTCCGCCGGCCGGTGGGGCTCTCCTGGGTCCTGAACCGCGTGGCCCGGGATCGTCCGGAGGACACCGCCGCCCTGCTCGCCGCGGGCGACCGGCTCCGCGTGGGCCAGCGGCGCGCGCTCGCGGGGCAGGGCGCCGCCGAGCTGCGCGCTGCGGAGGAGGCGCTCCGGGCCGCGGCGCGAGCGCTCCGCGGCCGGGCGCGCGAGGTGCTCGAGGCGGAGGGGCGCGCCCCGAGTCCGGGCGCGCTCGCGCGGGTGGAGCTGCTCCTCAGGGTGGCGGCGACCTCGCCCGGCGACGCCCGGGAGGCGCTCCGCACCGCCACCCTGTCCCGCGAGCCGGAGGTTGCGGCCGGGGACCTGTCCGGCCTCGGTCTCGTGGCGGGCGGCGGCGCGGCAGCGGCGGCGCGAGTCGCGCCGGCCGACGCGTCCGCCCGGACGCGGCCGCCGTCGGACACCGGGGGCGCCGGCCGAGCCGCTCCTCGGGAGCGGAGCGCGACCGCGCGCGCCGGCACCGGCGAAGCCTCGGCGCAGAGCGCGAGAGAGCGACAGGCGGAGCGGAAAGCGCATGAGCGCGCGGAGCGGGCGGCGCGCGCGCGGGCGGAGCGGGAGGCGCGGCTCCGCGCGCGGGAGGTCGGTGCCGCGCGGGAGCGGCTCGAGCGGGCGGAGAAGGCGGCGAGGGCGGCGAGCCAAGCGGCGGATGCGGCGGATCGGCGCGCGCGCGAGGCGCGTGAAGGGGCGGAGCGCGCGGCGGCGGCGGCGGCGGCCCGGCGCCGGGAGCTCGACGCCCTCGAGCGCGGGGGGTAACCGCGGGCTTCCGGTATCACGTAGCGTGTGCTCTCATCGGGGACCTCCGGAGGTCTCGATGGGCCGCTTGCGCGACGCGCTCCTGAACGTGCTCGGCGATGTGAAGGTGTTCCGCTGGCCGATGTGGGTGGTCTACGACCCCGGTTCGTACCGCGTGAAGGGGCGCGACATGCGCGCGGTGATCGAGCGCGTGCGGCCAGGGGACGTGCTCGTGCGGGGCTACGACGCCTACCTCGACGGCAAGCTCATCCCGGGCCTGTTCAGCCACGCGGGGCTTTACCTCGGACGCACGACCGACGCCGATCGCTGCGCGGTGCCGCTGGCGCACCGCGAGCGGCTCGCGCTCGGCGAGCAGACGGTGATCCACGCCATCGCCGAGGGGGTCCTCACCGAGGACGTGCTCGACTTCTGCCGCTGCGACCGGCTCGTGGTGCTCCGCTTCCCGGCGCGGCTCCGCGCTCGGCCCGGGGCGCCGCCGGACGATCCCCGCCCGCTCGGCGTGGACGAGCGCGCGGTCCGCGACCGGCTCGTGGCGGGCTGCGAGGTCGCCTTCGAGGAGGCGTGGCCGGTCGTGCGGCGCGTCGCGCTTGCGCAGCTCGGGCTCGCGTACGACTTCGACCTCGACTTCACGGACCTGCGGCGACTCTCGTGCACCGAGCTCGTCCACCGGGCCACGCGGGCGCTCGCGCCGTTCCTCGGGGTGCAGCCGGAACGACACCGGATCCTGGGCCTCGCCGGGACGGGCATCCTGCCCGACGCGTTCGTGCGGGCGCCGCTCGAGCTCGTCCACGCGAGCCGCTCGATCGACGCTGAGCAGCTCGGGGCGCTGCGGCCGGGCGCGCCACCCGAGCCGCCGGCGCCGTCGATCGCGGTGGCGTGAGACGGGGCGGAACGACGGCGACGACGGAGGGTCAGTTCCCCCGCGCGCAGCGCGCGAGCGCGGCCGCCTTGGCGCGCGCGTCGGACGACCACGCCAGGGTGCGGAACGCGTCGGTGGAGAGCGCGAACCACGCGAGGGTGAGATCCGCGCCCTCGTCGGTCCGCTCGAGGCCGGCGACGAAGCCCTGCGGGTCCGAGAGCTCGATCCCCGACTGCTTCCAGATCTCCGCGAGGTAGGCGGCGCGCTCGGCGCTGCAATCGGGCCCGACCCTGGCGGGCGCTGGCGCCGCGCCCTCTTCCTCGCGCTCGCGCCTCGCGAAGGGGATCACCGCACCGACGCCCCTCGCCGACGCGGTCCGCTGCGCCCCCGCGGGCGCGGCATCCGCCCTCGCGATCGTCGCGGCCGGCACGACGGAGAACGAGCCGATGTCGGCGTCCTCGGGCCCCGCCTCCTCCACGCGCAGATAACCCTCGGGGAGCTCGATGGTGTCACCGGGAGAGTAGTGCCGACCGAGCACCTCGACGCGGGCGGTCCCCGTGTCGATGCTGCCCTCCGCGAGGGGTGGTTGTGGCCGGGAGCCGGCGGGCAGCGCGGCGAGCGCGGCGGCGACGAGGAATGTGCGCGGCTTCATGACAGGGGACCCTCCGCCACGACAACGTTCGCGCGGACGCGCGGGTGCGCAAGGCTCCGGGTGCGCGCCTGTGGGGGAGGCGGGCATGCTTCGTGGGGCATGCGGCCGGAACCCGGTTCGTCGATCGTCCCTGGCGAGGCACCGCTCGCCCGCGCGGAGGATCAGCGAGGAATTCACCAGCCGTTGATGGATTCAACGGTTCGGGCGTAACGCCTGGATTCAGGGGGGTTCTCTCCCCGCGAGCGCCGTCGGCCGCTGAGATCCTTTACGCCGGCTGATCGACTCGGCGGGGCCCTGCGCGAGGAAATCCGCGGTAGCGCGCCTGCCGCCAGGCTGGCCCGCCCCTTGCGACTACAGACAATGGGTTCAGAAAGGACCGGCCGCGAAAGGGAGCGCATCATGACGACGTTCGTGTCTTTCCTCGAGACGGTGGGGTCGTTCCTCCTCGGCGTCGTGGCACGCTCGGCGGTGTTCATGGCCGGGCTCATCGCGCTCGCCATCCCCGCGCTCCTGCTCGCCCTGGCGTGGCGGGCGTTGCAGCGACGCCGCGAGGCGGCCGTCGCTGAGGAGGGCGGCCTCTCCTTCCGCCGCGGCGCCTACTACGCCCCGAACCACACATGGCTCGCCCCTGCCGCGCGCGGGCTGCGCGTGGGCATCGACGACTTCGCCCAGCGGCTCATCCCCTCCGCCACCGCGGTCGAGCTGCCGCGCGCCGGCATGAAGGTGCGCCGCGGCGATCCCGTCGCGGTGGTGCGCGCCGGCGGCCGGACCATCCGCGTGCTCGCGCCGATCGACGGGACCATCGTCGACGGAAACGGCGCGGTGCGGCGGGATCCCGGGCTCGTGAAGCGCGAGCCGTACGGGCGCGGCTGGCTGTTCGGGATCGTGCCCGCAGACGGCTCCTACCTGACGTTCCCGCAGGATTGGGACGGGGGCGGCTGGCTACGCCGCGAGCGCGAGCGGCTCGACCGCTACGTCGAGCAGGAGCTCGGGCTCGCTGCGGCGGACGGTGGAGAGCTTCCTCCGCCCGCGCCATCCACGCTCGGCGAGGAGGGCTGGCAGAGGGTCGTCGCGACCTTCCTGCACGCCGCGTAGCTGCATCGAGCCGTTGAACGGAACCCGAGCCCGGGCCCGAGCCCGAGCCCGAGCCCGAGGCGAAGCCGGGCTCGGGCGCGGGCTCGTTCAGGGCTCGGGGCGCCGGAGCCCCGGCGCGCGACGAACCCGCCACCCGCTCATCCCAGCGTAGGTCCCGCGAAGCGGGACGCAGGCAGGTATCGTGCGCCGAGCTTCAGACGTTGTCCCAGACGTACTTGCCGGTCTCGAGCACGTGCTTCGCGAGCAGCTTCACCAGCGCGTCCTCGTTCTCGTCGATGCCCGCGAGGTTCTGGTCGACGCGACGCTTCGCCTGACGTGCGAACGCGCCGAGGATCTGCCGCTCCACCTGCGCCGACGCCTCGCCGTGGTCCTCAATCTTGGTGGAGACGCGGGCGAGCACGGCGGCGAGCGCGAACAGGTCGACCATGATGTCGGCGAGCCGCCGCGTTGCGAGCTGCTCGCCGATGATCTTCTTGCCGTGCCTGCGCAGGATCCGGTCGGCCGCGCGCGCGAGCGCGGTCGCCGCCTCCTCGAACAGCACCGCCTCCTCGGCGAGCGACGGGTGGAGCAAGGTCCAGCGCCCCTTCTCGCGGCGCAGGCCGGTCGCGAGCTGGGCGCGCCGCCGGGCGTAGTCGGAGAGGACCCCGAAGCCCTTGATCGGATCGGCGAACACGCCGCGCATCGAGGCGGAGAGGTCCTTCAGCTCCTCGGCGACGTCGCTCATCGCGGTGAGCGCGATGAACAGGCGCAGGATCTCGTTCGTGCCCTCGAAGATCCGGTTGATGCGGGTGTCGCGCAGCACGCGCTCGTACGGCATCTCGCGCATGTACCCCTGGCCCCCCGCGATCTGGAGCGCCTCGTCCGCGGTGCGCCACAGCGCCTCGGTCGAGAGCACCTTCGAGATCGCCGCCTCCACCGCGTAGTCGTCGAAGCCGCGATCCGCGAGCCCCGCGACGAGGTTCACGACGCTCTCCGACGCGTAGCAGTCGATGACCATCTGGCCGATCTTCTGCTGGATGGTCGCGTAGCTCGCGATGGGCTGGCCGAACTGGACGCGCTCACGAGCCTGGTGGATCGACAGCTCGATGAGCCGCTTCATGCCGCCGACAGACCCGCCGCCGAGCCCGGTGCGGCCGGCGTTCAGGATCTTCATCGCGGCCTTGAAGCCCTTGCCGACCTCGCCGAGCACGTTGGCGGCGGGGACGCGCACGTCCTCGAGCACGACGGAGGTCGTCGAGGAGGCGCGAATCCCCATCTTGTCCTCGTGCGGGCCGGTGGAGACGCCCTTCATGTCGCGCGTCACGATGAACGCCGTGATCTGGCCGCGCCCGTCGAGCGAGGTCCTCGCGAACACCGTGAAGAAGTCGGCGATCCCGCCGTTCGTGATCCAGAGCTTCTCGCCGTTCAGGACCCAGTCGTCCCCGTCGCGCACCGCGACGGTCTTGATGCCGGCGGCGTCCGAGCCGGCGCCGGGCTCCGTGAGGCAGAACGCGGCGACGAGCTCCCCGCTCGCGAGCTTCGGGAGGAAGCGCGCCCGCTGCTCGTCCGTCCCGAACAGGAGCAGTCCGCGCATGCCGATCGAGCTGTGCGCGCCCACCGTCAGCGCCACCGAGGCGTCGTAGCGCGCGAGCTCCTGGATGACGCGCGAGTAGGCGGTCGAGCCGAGCCCGAGCCCGCCGTGCGCCTCCGGGACGACGAGGCTGAAGAGGCCGGCCTCCTTGAGCTCGTCGACGAACGACTTCGGCATCTCGCCCGCGCGATCCCAGGCGCGGAAGTCGCGATCGCGCGTGCCGAGCATCGACTTGAGCGACTGGAATACCGCCGCGAGCGTCTCCTTCTCGCTCGCCTTCGGCTCCGGGTAGGGGACGACGATCTCCTCCTCGATCTCGCCCATGCAGAGCGAGCGCATGAAGCTCGCGTGCTTCTTGTCGGTCATGGCGGAGCCTCCAGCGGTTGACTCGCGAATCATAACGCACCGCGCAATCCCGCGCGAGGCTGCGTCGTCGCAACGGGCTTCGCAGGAGACCCGCCAACGGGTGGCCCACCTTAGGGGCGGCAAGCGACCCCGAGCGAGGCCGCGATCGGGCTCGGCTCGGGCGCGTTCAGGGGGAGAGGCGCTACCGCGAGGGCGCGTACAGGTCGATCACCCTCGACAGCGCGCGCCGGCACACCGCGCAGAACGGCACCGGATCTCGGGTGAACATCACGCAGTCGAGCTGCGGCCGGAAGTAACCGCTCGCCTCGTAGTTCGCGCCCTCGAACGCGCCCACCTTCGCGGCGTTCGGCGCCGCGGAGAGGAGCGCGGTCTCCTCCTTCTGCTGCGCGAGGAAGAGCGCATCCATCTCGGCCTCCGGGCCGTTCCGCGCGCGGATCGCCTTGCGCTGCTCCTGGAACTCCTTCGCGCGGCGGGTGAACTCGTCCTTGGGCCAGGGGGTCGGCAGCGGCGCGCCTGGAGTGAGGAGGTCCTTCCACTTCACCGCCCGCGTATCCGCCGTCACGTTCGGCTCCCAGGGCTCGGGGCGCGCGTCGGTCGAGAGGTAAGCGGTCTCCGAGGTGAAGTACTCGTCGGCGAGCGCGGCGAGAGAGTGGCCGAGCTCGTGGACGAAGATGTAGCCCGCCCAGCGGCTGTCCGCGGCGACCGTGGCGTAGAGGTTGAAGATGCCGCCGCCGCCGTAGGTCCCGGCGTTCACCAGGATCGCGACCGCGTCGTACGGCGCGAACGCGGCGACGTCGCGCAGCGAGCGGTTCTCGAACGAGAGGACGTAGCGCTCGGAGCCGAACGCGTCGTAGGTGGCGCCGACGCGCGTGCGCCGGTGGATTCCGGTGAGCGGACGCGAGACGCCCCGTTCCTCCACGGGCGGGCAGATCCCCCACACGTTGAAGTCGCGGCGGCGCGATCTGAACGGCTCGTGCTCGAACAGGATCCCGACGAGCCGGCGCGCGTCCTTCTCGAACTTGGCGCGCTCCTTCTCGGTGTAGCCGTCGCCGAGGAGGAGGAGGTCGAGCTTCGTCGCGGGATCTCCCGAGTCCTGCAGGGCGAGCACCGGTCCGGGCGAGGGCGGTCTCGCGTCGTCCACGAAGCGGTCCCGCGGGTCGATCACGACCGACCAGGCCTCGCGGAACACCCGCTCCGCGTCGCGCTTCTTCACGACGAGCTGCACGGGCGCGGCGGGCGCCGGGAAGCGCACCGACTCGGAGAAGGTCCGGTGCGCCTTGCGCGCCTCCTCGGTGAGCTCCCACTCGCCGAAGATCGACGCGAAGCCCCGCGAGTAGAGGACCTTCTGCGTGGCGAGATCGCGGACCTCGAAGAAGTACTTGCCGAGGTTGGTGTCGTCGATGGGGCGGTCCGGCCGGCCGGGGAACGGCAGCGGCTCGAGGACGACGCGGTCGAGGCTGAAGCGCTCCTCCGTGGCAGTGCCGGTGTGGAAGTAATCCACGCGGAGCGTACGGGGAGGTGCCGCAGCGATGACGACCGCGGCGAGCAGGGTGGCGAGCATGGCGCGGCAGTGTACGGCGCCCGGAGAGCACGTCGCGAGGTGAAGGAAGGAATGGATCGGTTGTCCACAAGGGTGGGGCCGATATCGAGCCGCTCCGCCAGGGGTAAAGGACCCACCCCATCCGCGAGCGCCTGAACGCCTGCGCGCACCACGCCGAAGGGGTTGCATCAGGCCACGGGCGCGGTCTACTTACGAACCATGGTGGATCGGGACGAAGATCAGCGGGGAGGGGGGGCCCCGCTCAGCCCGAAGGACCTGCTCGAGTTCCGTCCCTGGATGCTCGCGCTGGCCGTATTCCTCGCGTGCGCGATCGGCATCGCGCTCATGGAGCAGGTCCGCGACGCGCGCGACATGTGGGCCGCCTTCCAGCCG
>DATIDF010000361.1:0-5218 GCA_035456445.1 Anaeromyxobacter sp. | reverse complement strand
CGAGGGTGAACGCGAGGGCGAAGGCGGAAGGCGAGAAACGCATGGCTCCATTCTCCTGGGAGCCGCGGATGGCGGCAAAGGGGCGAATAGCATCCTGCGTGCCGCCCGAAAAACGCGGCTGCCGTGCGCCTCGCCGCCAGGAGGCGTCCCACTGCGTACGATTGGGCGTACCGGATGGTACGGCCGCCCCGGCTTCGGAGGGCCACGGCGTTCGCGCCGGGCGCTGGAAACACGCCGTTTCAAGGCAGCGCCGCGAATGGCACGGGGAGTGCGATGCGTGAGGTGCGGCGCGACCGGAGCGCGCCAAGGCGCGAAGCCGGAGGCGAGCGTCGCTTCGCGCCGTCACTCGCTCGCTGGAGAAGAGCTTTGACGACGAACAGATTCGTGTGGGTGATCGCTGCCGCGCTGGCAACCGCGTGCGGCGGCACCGAGGGAGGCGGGGGCGACACGCAGGTCCATGCGTACGAGGCCGCTCGCGGCGAGCTCGCCGCAGCCGTCTCGACGTACCAGGCTGACGCGAGCGCGGCGCAGACGGACGACGCTTGCCGCGCGGCGGAGGCGCGCTACGGCGGCGCCGCGGGGCCCGCGCTCGAGCGGATGCGCCAGATGAGCGGCGCGCTCGCGGGTGACGGGCAGCGGATGCGGATGATGGGCGGCGGCGATCTCGCTTGCGGCGCGGAGGCCATGGCGGCGGAACTCGCGCGGCACCAGGGAGTCGCGTGCGCCGGGGATGCGCTGCAGGACCGAGCCGAGGCGGAGCACCACACCGGCCAGATGGACGGCTGGCTGGAGCAGCAGCGGCAGCGGTGCGAGGCGATGCAGGGTGGCGCAGCCGAGCCCTGGGCGTGCCAGGCGAACGCGGACGGGACGTTCGGCATGCACTGCGGCGATGAGGACTGGATGGGGTGCACGGGCGGGACGTGCCCGGGGTACACGGACGGCGCATGCCCGCTCACGGTCGAGCCCGGCGCGTGCGACGGGACGTGCCCTGGCGACGGGAGCGGTCCGCACCAGGGGATGATGTAGGCAGACAGGGCGCGCCGCCGCCGACGGGGCGGCGCGTCCCCCGCGGTCGATCGCTCCGGTCGCGCAGGACCGGGTTCTCGGCGCCGAGCGCGCACGACCATTACCATCCGAGAATGGCGCTCCGCATCGAGGACTACGCCATCGTCGGCGACATGCAGAGCATCGCGCTCGTCGGGCGCGACGGATCGGTGGACTGGCTCTGCTGGCCGCGCTTCGACTCGGACGCCTGCTTCGCGGCGCTGCTCGGCAGTCCGGAGCACGGGCGATGGCGCATCGCGCCGCGACTCGAGCCGCGCCGCGTCTCGCGCCGCTACCGTCCCGGTACGCTCGTGCTCGAGACGGAGCTCGAGGTCGAGGGCGGGCGCGTCCGCATCGTGGATTTCATGCCGCCGCGCCACGAGGTGCCGGACCTCGTGC
Source organism: Anaeromyxobacter sp. (assembly GCA_035456445.1). Classification (GTDB taxonomy): domain Bacteria; phylum Myxococcota; class Myxococcia; order Myxococcales; family Anaeromyxobacteraceae; genus Anaeromyxobacter. Next base: position 3,775 of record DATIDF010000361.1, on the reverse strand, counting down.
GCGTCGTGGAGGGCGTCGAGGGGCGCGTCGGCATGGAGCTCGACCTGCGGCTGCGGATGGAGTACGGCGCGCGCCGGCCGTGGCTGCGGCACCTCGACGGCGGCGTCGCCGCGCTCGCCGGTCCGGACGCGGTGCTGCTGCGCTCGCCGCTCTCGTGCGACCTCGCCGAGGACTGCGCGCACCGCACGTTCGAGGTCGAGGCGGGACAGCGCATCCCGTTCACGCTCACGTGGTTTCCCTCGCACCGCGCGCCGCCGGAGCCGATCGACCCGCTCGAGGAGATCGAGGACACCGCGCGGTTCTGGACGGAGTGGTCCGCGGGCTGCACCCACACCGGCCGGTGGTACGACGAGGTCGTGCGGTCGCTCGTCACGCTGAAGGCGCTCACCTACGCTCCCACCGGCGGCGTCGTCGCCGCCGCGACGACCTCGCTCCCGGAGCGCATCGGCGGCGTCCGCAACTGGGATTACCGCCTCTGCTGGCTTCGCGACGCGACGCTCGTCCTCACGGCGCTCGTCGATGCCGGCTACGGCGAGGAGGCCGCCGCGTGGCGCGACTGGCTGCTCCGCGCGGTCGCGGGCGATCCGGGGGAGATGCAGATCATGTACGGGCTCGCCGGCGAGCGGCGCCTCGACGAGCGCGAGGTGCCGGGGTTGCCCGGGTACGAGGGCTCGCGTCCGGTGCGGGTAGGGAACGCTGCGCACCTGCAGCTGCAGCTCGACGTCTACGGCGAGGTGATGGACTGCTTCTACCAGGCCGAGGAGGCGGGCCTCTCGCCGGTGCCCGAGGGGTGGCGCCTGCAGCGGGCGATGCTCGAGTTCCTCGAGGGCGCCTGGGACCAGCCGGACGAGGGGATCTGGGAGATCCGCGCCGAGCGCCAGCAGTTCACGCACTCGAAGGTGATGGCGTGGGTCGCGTTCGACCGCGCGATCCGCGCCGTGCACCGCTTCGGGCTCGAGGGGCCCGTCGAGCGATGGCGGAAGCTACGCACGGCGATCCACGAGGACGTATGCCGCCGCGGCTACGATCCCGAGCGAGGCGCGTTCGTCCAGCGATACGGCGCGAAGGATCTCGACGCGAGCCTGCTCATGATCCCGGCGGTGGGGTTCCTCCCACCGCGGGATCCGCGCGTGCTCGGGACGATCGACGCGATCTCGCGCGAGCTCGTCGACGACGGCGGGCTCGTGCTCCGCTACGACTCCGCGACCACTCCGGATGGCCTTCCGCCGGGGGAGGGGGTCTTCCTGGCCTGCTCCTTCTGGATGGTGGATGCGCTCGCGCTCTGCGGGCGTCGCGACGAGGCGGTGCGTCTCTTCGAGCGCGTGCTCTCGCTCGCGAACGACGTGGGACTCCTCTCCGAGCAGTACGACCCGCGCGCGGGGCGGATGCTCGGGAACTTCCCGCAGGCGTTCAGCCACATGGCGCTCGTGGGCAGCGCCGAGGTGCTCGCGCACGCGGGCGGCCCCGCGGGCCGGCGCTCTCGCTCGGGTGGGGAGGCGCCGGCGCGCGGATCGGCCGAGGCTACGGCCCCCGGTACACGGTGAGCCCGCCGCTCGCGCCCTTCCAGGTCGCCATGTGGCTGAAATAGACGATCCGCTCGTCGCCGAACGCGTCGATCTGGATCGAGCCGACCGGGTTCTGCTGCGCGAAGAGCGGCGCGCTGCGTGGCAGCGGGTACGTCCACGCACCGTCCGCGTAGCGGCCGACGCCGCCGAACCCGAAGCCGACCCACACCGAGCCGTCCACCGGATCGCACGCCACGGAGTACACGGCGCAGATCGGCGCGCCGGCATCCTCCCAGCACAGGTCGGAGGGGATCGGGATCGTCTCGAAGACGTCGTCCACCTTCGGCTCGCCGGGCGCGCGCCGGGCGAGGCCCTGGATCCGCGAGCCGATCCAGAGCGTGCCGTCCGGACAGAACGAGAGCGAGCTCACCGCGTCCTGGTACGCGGGGTTGTTCGCCCAGAACTCGGAAGCCGAGGAGAAGATCGGGTCGGGCCAGATGTCGTAGTAGCCGCTCGTCGCCGACCAGTCGCCGTTCCGCGGCGGGAACATCTCCGCGCGCCATCCGTCGGGCCTCGCGCCGGCACCCTTCTTCACCGTCAGCCGGAAGTTGTTCGCCGCCCAGGGGTCGCCCGTGGTCGGATCGATGGCCATCGCCGTGGCGGAGCCGGTCAGGATCTCGCCGTTCGGCTTGCGCGGGACGCCGTTCTCGTAGATGACGCCGCGGAGATCCGGGTGATCGTGCTCCCAGACGTCCTGGGCAGCCTCGAACCCGGGGTACTGCGTGGCGTCGATGTGCCACCCGCGCTCGGCCGCGTTCGCGACGAGGGCGGAGAAGCTCCCGTGCGTCCCGCCGAACCACACGTCGCCGTACTGGGTCGTGCGCGCGGACTCGTGCTCCACCGCGATGCGCAGCACCTGGCGGACCTTCTTGCGGCCCAGGTTCCAGAAGTCGTACGCGTCGTTCTCGTTCACGTGCTCCGGGGGCGTCGCGATGAAGACGTGGCGCTCGCGTGCGAGCGTGCCTGCCGCCGCGTCGAACGCCACGAAGTCCGCGCCCCCGGACGCCATCCACCACTCCGGATCGAGGTCGCCGTCGGTCCCCATGCCCTGGAAGCCCACGATCGCTCGCCCCGGCTGCGCGCCGGCCACCGAGATGATGGGGCACAGGAGCGTCTGAGCGAAGTCGCAGTTGGTGGTGAGGCCCGCGTTCTTCGCGTCGAAGGCCAGGAACTCCGCAGCGTCGCGCGACTTCGCGAACAGCGCCGCGCCCGCCGCGACGTAGACGTTCCCCGCCTCGTCCGGCGACGCGTCGTAGACGCCGACCGCGTCGCCCTCGGCGGCGTAGAACGTCCAGCTGCCGATCGTGGACGGCGCCGCGAGCGTCACGGCAGGCTGCGCGTCCGGCGGCGGCACGACGATGGGAGGTTCCTCCGGCGGCGGCTGTACCGGCGGCGGCTCCACCGGCGGAGGCTGCTCTTCCGGTTGACGGGTGGCGTCGCCGCCCCCGCACCCAATCGCGAGCGCTGCTGCAACGACGACAAGCCCTCTCTTGCCGACCCGTCCGATCACGCCACTGCCCCTTTCCGGCATCGAGTCTTCGCCCGCCCTCCCGTCCGACGAGCGGGGTCACGTCGGGACGCTGAGCGTGCCGCCGTCTGGTAGCAACTGCCCGCCGCGTGATGCTCACGCGTGAGGCGCGCGCGTGCCCTCGCCCCGGGGCCTTGCACTTCGCGTATGGGTGCAGTGGCTCCCGGGCAGGACCACGACGGGCTTCCACTCGGCGTCCAGGCCCCCGGTGCCCGAGCGGGGGACCGTGCGATTGCCGCTCGATCGCTTGCGATCCGGCCATCCTGTCGCCTATCAAGAGGGTCCCCCATCCGGAGGCGTGGTCGTGAGCGAGGCATCGGGTGACACCGTGTTGCTCGTCCGCGCCGGCGGACGCGCCTGCGCGCTGCCGCTGGCTCACGTGATCGAGACGCTGCGTCCGGTGAGGACGATGCCGTGCGCCGGGCTCCCTCCGTTCGTGCTGGGGGCGGCGGTCGTTCGCGGCGCGGCCGTACCCGTCGTGAAGCTCGACCTGTTCCTCGGGACGGGCCCGTCGGCGGCGACGCGCTTCGTGCTCGTCCGGTGCGGCGCCCACGCGGCGGCGCTCGCGGTGGATGCGGTCTCGGGCGTCGCGTCGCTCGCGGGCGTCGAGCGTGCCGCGACGCCGCTGCTCGGCGCGGAGGTCGAGGGCGCCGTCGAGGCGCTCGGTGCGCTCGACGGCGAG
>DATIDF010000360.1:0-15052 GCA_035456445.1 Anaeromyxobacter sp. | reverse complement strand
GGATCCGCGGCGGCTGGTGGAGGGCTAGGAACATGGAACCGATCCGCACCATCGAGAGCCGCACGGTCGTGATCCCGCGCGAGAACATCGACACCGACCAGATCATCCCGGGGCGCTTCCTCAAGGTCACCGACAAGAAAGGGCTCGGGAAGGGACTCTTCTCCGACTGGCGCTACGACGCCGCCGGCAAGCCGCGCGCCGACTTCGTCCTCAACGGCCCGGCGGCGCAGGGCTGCACGATCCTGGTCGCGGGCGACAACTTCGGCTGCGGCTCGTCGCGCGAGCACGCGCCGTGGGCGCTCGTCGACTACGGCATCCGCGCCGTCGTCTCGACGCGCATCGCCGACATCTTCCGCAACAACGCCCTCAAGAACGGCCTCGTCCCGGTCGTGCTCGATCCCGCGAGCCACGCGAAGCTGCTCGCGGCGCCGGGCGCGACGGTCAAGATCGATCTCGCCTCCCAGACGGTCGGGCTCCCCGACGGCACGACCGCCTCGTTCCCGCTCGATGGGTTCGCCAAGTACTGCCTGATGAACGGCGTCGACGAGCTCGGCTTCCTCCTCTCGAAGGAGCAGGAGATCGCCGCGTTCGAGTCGAAGGTATAGCGGCGGGCGCTCCGCCCCGGCGCGCGCTCCATCGCGCGGCGGGGCGGGGAGGGCCCGCCGTCGGCGTCTTGGCAACCGAGATCTCGTACGGAACGCAGGAAGATTCACGAGGTAGACATGGCAAAAGAGAAGATCACGGGCGCGATGGCGGTTAGACGCGCGCTCGAGGCCGAGGGCGTCGAGTACGTCTTCGGGATGCCCGGCGGGACGATCCTGCCGATCTACGACGCGATGTGGGGCTGCGAGCGCCCGAAGCAGGTGCTCATCCGCCACGAGCAGGTGGGCGGCCACGCGGCGGAGGGGTTCGCGCACGCGACCGGGAAGGTGGGGGTCTGCTTCGGCACGTCCGGCCCCGGGGCGACGAACCTCGTCACCGCGATCGCCGACGCGTACATGGACTCGGTCCCGCTCGTCGCGATCACCGGCAACGTCGCGACCTCGCTCATCGGGTCGGACGCGTTCCAGGAGGCGGACATCACGGGCATCACGATGCCCATCACGAAGCACAACTGGCTCGTGACCGACGTCCACGAGCTGCCGCGGATCCTGAAGGAGGCGTTCTACGTCGCCCGGACCGGCCGCCCGGGCCCGGTGCTCGTCGACATCCCGAAGGACATCCAGAACACCGAGTTCGAGTTCGAGTACCCGGAGACCGTGGACATCCCGGGCTATCACCCGCCGGTGCGCGAGGAGCCGCGGCTCAAGGACGCCGCGCTCCTCATCCGCAGCGCGGTGCGCCCGGTGATCTACCTCGGCGGCGGCGTCCGCATCGCCGACGCGCACAAGGAGGTGTCCACGTTCGCCGAGCTCGTGGGCGCGCCGGTCGTCACGACCGTGCACGGGAAGGGCGCGTTCCCCGAGACGAGCCCGCGGTGCCTCGGCATGTTCGGCATGCACGGCTCGCGTTACGCGAACTACACGGTGCAGAGCTCGGATCTCATCATCGCGCTCGGCGCGCGGTTCGACGATCGCGTCACCGGCAAGCTCTCGACGTTCGCGCCCGAGGCGAAGATCGTCCACCTCGACGTCGATCCGGCGGAGATCTCGAAGCTCGTCACCGCCACCGTCCCGCTCGTCGGCGATCTGAAGCTGCTCCTCCCGCAGCTCACCGAGGAGGTGCGCCGCGCCGAGGGTGCGCAGGGCAAGCCCGACCTCTCCCCGTGGTGGAAGCGTATCGACGACTGGCGCAAGAAGTACCCGCTCAAGTACGAGCAGGAGGGGCAGAAGTACCTCCTCCCGCAGTACGTCATCGACACGCTCTGGAAGAAGACCGGCGGCAAGGCGATCGTCACGACCGGCGTCGGCGAGCACCAGATGTTCGCGGCGCAGTGGTGGAAGACCTCCGAGCCGCGCCAGTTCATCAGCTCGGGCGGGCTCGGGACGATGGGGTTCTGCCTGCCGGCGGCGATCGGCGCCCAGCTCGGCCGGCCGGGTGAGCTCGTCATCGGCATCGACGGCGACGGCTCGTTCCAGATGACGCTCCAGGACCTCGCGACCGCGGTCGACCTCGAGCTGCCGATCAAGATCTTCGTCCTCAACAACCTGTTCCTCGGCATGGTCCGGCAGTGGCAGGAGCTCTTCTACGAGCGGCGCTTCGCGCAGACGCCGCTCTCGGATCGCCCGGACCTCGTGAAGCTCGCCGACGCGTACGGCTGCCTCGGCTTGCGCGCGCGGACGCCGGAGGAGCTCGACCAGGTCATCGATCAGGCGCTCGCGAACTCGAAGGGCCCGACCATCATCGACGTCCGCGTGCGCCGCCAGGAGAAGGTGTTCCCGATGGTGCCGGCCGGCGCGCCCCTGAACGACATGATCGATGGCGGAGGTGACTAGGATGGAACGCACCGAAGAGAAGCCGAACGGCTCCACCCACACCATCAGCCTCCTCGTCGAGAACAAGCCGGGCGTGCTCCACCGCATCGCCGGCCTGTTCTCGCGGCGCGGCTACAACATCGCGAGCCTCACCGTCGGTCCGACCGAGCGGCCCGAGTACTCGCGCATGACGATCGTCGTCCGCCTGGGGTCGAAGACCGTCGAGCAGGTCGTCCGCCAGGTCCAGAAGCTCGTCCCCGTCGTCGAGGTGCGTGAGCTCTCGGCGGCGGACCTGGTCGAGCGCGAGCTCATGCTCGTGAAGATCCACACCCCGGAGCGCAACCACGCCGAGCTCCGGGCGCTCGCCGAGACCTACGCGGCGACGATCGTGGACGTCTCGCCCGACGCGCTCGTCGTCGAGGCGAGCGGCAACGCGGGCAAGCTCGACGCGCTGGAAGACCGGCTGCGGCCCTTCGGAATCCAGGAGATCTGCCGCTCCGGACGCATCGCCCTCGAGCGCGGCTTCAAGACGCTCGCTCCCCCGAACCTCAAGTAAGGACAACGAAATGGCTGCCACCATCTACTACGACAAGGACGCGAACCTCGAGCTCCTGAAGAAGCGCAAGGTCGCGGTGATCGGGTACGGCTCGCAGGGCCACGCCCACGCGCTGAACCTCCGTGACTCCGGGGTCGACGTCCGCGTCGGCCTCGCCGCCGGCTCGCGCTCGAAGGCGAAGGCGGAGGGCGCGGGCCTGCGCGTCGTCTCCGCCGCGGACGCCGCGCGCGAGGCGGACGTCATCATGGTCCTCATCCCGGACCAGACGCAGAAGAAGGTCTACGACGAGGACATCGCGCCGCACATGACGAAGGGGAAGGCGCTCCTCTTCGCGCACGGGTTCAACGTGCACTTCGGCCAGATCCGCGCCGCCGACGGCGTCGACGTCCTGCTCGTCGCGCCGAAGGGCCCGGGCCACATGGTGCGCCGCCAGTACCAGGACGGCCGCGGCATCCCCGGCCTCATCGCAGTCCACCAGGACGCGAGCGGCCAGGCGAAGGAGATCGGCCTCGCGTACGCGCGCGGGATCGGCTGCACCCGCGCCGGCGTCCTCGAGACGACGTTCAAGGAGGAGACCGAGACCGACCTGTTCGGCGAGCAGGCGGTCCTCTGCGGCGGCGCCTCCGCGCTCGTGAAGGCGGGCTTCGAGGTGCTCGTCGAGGCGGGCTACCAGCCGGAGAGCGCCTACTTCGAGTGCCTGCACGAGCTGAAGCTCATCGTCGACCTCATGTACGAGGGTGGGCTCGCCTGGATGCGTCACTCCATCTCGGACACGGCCGAGTACGGCGACTACACCCGCGGCCCGCGCGTGGTGACGAGCCAGACGAAGGACGAGATGCGGAAGATCCTCCGCGAGATCCAGACCGGCCAGTTCGCGAAGGAGTTCATCATCGAGAACTCCGTCGGCCGGCCGATGTTCGACAAGATGCGCGAGGCCGAGGCGCAGCATCCCATCGAGGAGGTGGGCAAGCGCCTGCGCGACATGATGAGCTGGATCCGCGAGGCCAAGAAGGACTCGTCGGACCCGAACGCGAGGTAAGCCAGGGTGGGCGCCGGGCTCGCCGCGGGGCGCCGTCCCCGCGGGCGAGTGCCCGGCGCACCGTCCCGTTTGACTTCGCTCGTGAAATCCTTATCCTACAGCGTCTTTCGGCCCCGCTTCCGGGGCCTCAATGCTTTGAGGCCATCCGGAGCGAGGCGTCCGTAGTCGGAGGAGCATGGCGATCCAGCAGCGAGACAGCCGAGGGGGAGGGAACCGCGACGCGCGCACCAACCGCCGCATCAAGGCGCGTGAGGTCCGTGCGATCGGTCCCGAGGGCGAGCAGCTCGGTGTGCTTCCGATCGAGCAGGCCCTGGCGCGCGCACAGGAACTGGGGATGGACCTCGTCGAGGTCAGCCCCATGGCCAAGCCGCCAGTCTGCAAGATCATGGACTACGGCAAGTTCAAGTACCTCGAGAAGAAGAAGCAGAACGAGGCCAAGAAGAAGCAGGTCGTCGTCCAGCTCAAGGAAGTGAAGCTCCGCCCGCGCACCGAGGAGCACGACTACGCGACCAAGATCAAGAAGGTCCGCGAGTTCCTCGGAGAGTCGAACAAGGCGCGCATCACGGTGACCTTCCGAGGCCGCGAGATGTCGCACCGCGAGCTCGGGCAGAAGGTGCTGCAGCGGATCATCGAGGACCTCCGCGAGGTGGCGGTGATCGAGGCGGCGCCCCGCATGGAAGGGCGCCAGATGTTCATGATCCTCGCCCCGAACCCGAGGATGATGCAGGCGCAGCGCGATCGCGCCAAGGCGGCGGCGGAGAAGGCGGACGCGGCCGCGGCCGCAGCCGCACCGGCATCCGGCGCACCCGCCGCGCAGCCCTCTCAGCCGACGCCCCCCGAGGCGCCGGCGCAGAACCCTCCCGGCCCCCAGTAGAGGCCGGACGATCTCCGCGCTCGACCGGCTCAGCAGGACCGGACGGTCCGACGGCGAGCGCGATGTAACGAAGGAACGAGAAGAAAATGCCCAAGCTGAAGACCAAGAGCGGCGCGAAGAAGCGCTTCGTGCCGAAGAAGAGTGGAGTGGTGAAGTTCCGCCGCGCCGGGAACCGCCACCTCGCCACCTTCGGCAAGACCCCGAAGCAGAAGCGCGGTCTCCGCGGCACGGATCACCTCGCGCCGATGGACGCCAAGAAGATCAAGGAGTGCTTCCCGTACGCCCGCTAGGGTGAACGGGAGCCGACAACGCCCAAGCGGGGTCCACAAGAGTGCACGGCACGTCACGCTTCGGTGACAGGTCGCGGCGCCTCCCGCCGGCAGGAGAAGGAAGATGCGCGTCAAGAAGGGATTCAAGGCCCGCCGTCGTCGCAACCGCGTACTGAAGCTCGCCAAGGGCTTCCGCGGTCGCCGCAAGAACTGCTACCGCCGCGCGAACCAGTCCGTCGAGCGCGCGCTCGACTACGCCACGCGCGACCGCCGCCAGAAGCGCCGCGACTTCCGCGCGCTCTGGATCGTCCGCATCAACGCCGCCGCACGCCAGAACGGCACGACGTACTCGCGCCTCGTCGCGGGCCTGAAGCAGGCCGGCGTCGCGATCGACCGCAAGATCCTCGCGGACCTCGCGCTCGCGCTCCCCGGCGACTTCGCCGCGGTCGTCAAGGCCGCCAAGGCGTAGGGGAGAGGCCTTGGCCGACCTCCTCGGACAGCTCGAGGCGCTCGCGAAGGGCGCCCGAGAGGCCATCGGATCAGCGGCCGACGAGAAGGCGCTCGAGGACCTCCGCGTCCGCTTCCTCGGCAAGAAGGGCGAGCTCTCCGCGGTCCTCCGCGGCATGGGCGCGCTCCCCGCCGAGGAGCGGCCGCGCGTCGGCGAGGTCGCGAACCGCGTCCGGGACGAGGTCGAGGCGGTCCTCGCCGACGCGAAGGGCCGGCTCGACGCACGGAAGCTCGAGGCGGAGCTGTCGGGCGCGCCGATCGACGTGACGCTCCCCGCCCGGCGGCTCGTGCCGCGCGGCCATCGCCACCCGATCACGCGCGCCACCGAGGACATCTCCGCCATCTTCGCGCGCCTCGGCTACGAGGTCGCGAGCGGGCCGGAGATCGAGCTCGACTGGTTCAACTTCGAGGCGCTGAACATCCCGCCCGATCACCCCGCGCGCGACATGCAGGACACCTTCTACGTGGAGGTGTCCACGCTCGGTGACGGCGCGGCCGACGGCAGCGTGCTGCTCCGGACGCACACGTCTCCCGTGCAGATCCGGTCGATGCAGCGCCTCGGCGGTCCGCCCGTGCGGATCATCTGCCCGGGGCGCGTGTACCGCTCCGACTACGACCAGACCCACTCGCCCATGTTCCACCAGGTCGAGGGGCTCTGCGTCGACGAGGGGATCACGTTCGCCGATCTGAAGGGGACGCTCGCCGCGTTCGCCCGCGCGTACTTCGGCGAGGGCACCCGGACGCGCTTCCGCCCGAGCTACTTCCCGTTCGTCGAGCCCGGCGCGGAGGTCGACGTGTCCTGCTCGATCTGCGGCGGGACCGGGAAGAAGGACGGAAGACGCTGCGGGACATGCAAGGAGACCGGCTGGCTCGAGGTGCTCGGCGCCGGCATGGTCCACCCCAAGGTCCTCGAGAACGGCGGGATCGATCCGAAGCGCTACAGCGGCTTCGCGTTCGGCATGGGCGTCGAGCGGATGGCGATGCTCCGCTACGGCATCGACGACCTGCGCCTCTACTTCGAGAACGATCTGCGCTTCCTCGAGCAGTTCTGAGCACGCCACATGCGGATCTCACTCAAGTGGCTGTCGGAGTACGTGGAGTTGCCGGGTGCCGACGAGGTGGCGCGGCGGCTCACCGCCGTCGGGTTCGAGGTCGAGGCGATCGAGCGGACCGGGCAGGGGCTCGCCGGCATCGTCGCCGCGCGGATCCTGTCCTCCGAGAAGCACCCGAACGCCGAGAAGCTCTCCGTCACGCGCGTCGACGCGGGCAAGAGCGAGCCGCTCCAGATCGTCTGCGGCGCCAAGAACTACCAGGTGGGCGACGTGGTCCCGCTCGCAACCGTCGGCGTGACGCTCCCGGGCGGCACGAAGATCGAGAAGGCGAAGCTGCGCGGCGTCGAGTCGTTCGGGATGCTGTGCTCGGCGCGCGAGCTGGGGCTCTCCCAGGACGCGAGCGGGCTCCTCATCCTCGACCGCGGCATCGCGCCGGGGACCCCCATCGGCGAGGCGCTCGGGCTCGAGGACGTGCTCCTCGAGGTGAACGTCACGCCGAACCGGCCCGACGCCCTCTCGCACGTGGGGATCGCGCGCGAGGTCGCCGCGATCCTCGGGCAGAAGGTCCGGCTCCCCCGGCCCGCGCTCCGCGAGGAGGGCGCGCCCGCGGTCGAAGCGGTGAAGATCCGCATCGAGGCGCCGGACAAGTGCGCGCGGTACGCGGCGCGCGTCGTCGAGGGCGTCACGATCGGCCCCTCGCCCATGTGGCTCGCGCGCCGGCTCGAGGCGTGCGGCGTCCGCTCCATCTCGAACGTGGTCGACGCGACGAACCTCGTGCTCCTCGAGCTCGGCCATCCGCTCCACGCCTTCGATCTCGACAAGGTGGCGGGCCGCGAGATCGTGGTCCGCACCGCGCGGCCGGGCGAGAAGATGGTCACCCTCGACGGCAAGGAGCGGGTGCTCGAGCCCGACGACCTCCTCATCGCCGATCGCGACCGCGGCAGCGCCCTCGCGGGCGTGATGGGCGGCGGCGACTCCGAGATCTCCGCGGGCACGACACGGGTGCTGCTCGAGTCCGCCTGGTTCGCGCCGGGCAGCATCCGCCGCACCTCGCGCCGCCACGGCCTGAAGACCGAGGCGTCCTACCGGTTCGAGCGCGGCGCCGATCCCGGGATGGTGATCCCCGCGCTCGATCGCTGCGCGGCGCTCATCGCGGAGCTCGCCGGCGGCACCGTCCGTCCCGGCGTGGTGGACGTCCACCCGCGCCCGCACCGCGCGCCGGAGGTCCGGCTCCGCTGGCACCGGCCGGCCGAGCTCCTCGGCATCGACGTGTCGCGCGATGACGCGCGGCGCATCCTCGTCGGCCTCGGCTTCGAGGAGCGCACGAGCGACGCGGAGGGGGCCACGTTCGCGGTCCCGAGCTGGCGCGTGGACGTCTCGCTGGAGGAGGATCTCGTCGAGGAGATCGTCCGGACGAAGGGCTACGACGCCATCCCGGAGACGCTCCCGCGCAACGCCGTCCGCACCCCCGTCGAGCCGCCGGACGCGCAGGTGACCACCCGCGTCCGCGACGCGCTCGAGGCGGCCGGCTTCGCGGAGGCGGTGAACTTCAGCTTCGTCGCCGAGCGCGATCTCGCGCCGCTGACGGATCCCGCCGCAGCGGCGCTCCGCCCCATCGCGCTCAAGAACCCGATCAGCGCGGACCTGGCGGTGATGCGCACGAGCCTCGTGCCTTCCTTGCTCCGCAACGCCTCCACGAACCGGCGCCAGCGGGTCGACGACGTGCGGCTGTACGAGATCGCGCGCGTGTACCGGCCCGCGCCGTCGGGCTCCGAGGCGCCGGCCGCCGAGGAGGGCGAGCTCGCGGGCGTGCTCCTCGGGCGGCGCAGCCCGACCGCCTGGGCGGCAGGGCCGGACCCGGTGGACTTCTACGACGCGAAGGCGGCCGTCGCGGCCGTGCTGGAGGCGCTCGGCATCGAGGCGCGCTGGCGCGCACGCGGCGGCGCCTGGCTCCACCCGCGGACGTCCGCCGAGGTGCTCGGCGGCGACGGCGAGCCCCTCGGCGAGGTCGGCGAGCTCCATCCGCGCGTGTCGGCGGCGTTCGAGCTGCCGCGCGGCGTGTTCGCGTTCCGGCTCTCCGGCGCCGCGCTCGTCCAGAGCGCGCGGCTCGTGCCCCGGTACGCCGGCATCCCACGGTTCCCCGCGGTCCTGCGCGATCTCGCGATCGTCGTCGCCGACGAGATCGAGGCGGGCGCGGTCCTGGCGGCGGTCCGCGAGGAGCCGCTCGTCGAGGACGCGACCCTGTTCGACGTCTACCGGGGACCGCCCATTCCGGCGGGCAGGAAGAACCTCGCGCTCGCCATCCGCTACCGCGCCGCCGATCGGACGCTGACCGACGCGGAAGCAGACGCCGCCCACGCCCGCATCGTGGCGCGCCTGCGGGATGGGCTCGGCGCTGAGCTGCGGGGCTAGGACGGCATGGCCGCGCACCGGCTGCCGTTCGCGGCGCTCGGGTTCGCCATCGCGGCCGCGCTCTCCTCCTGGAATCCCTTGTCGGCGCCCTTCGGCGTCGTCGTCGGCCTCGCCGCCGCGGGCCTCGCCCTGCGCGCGTCCCTCGTGCCCGCGCGCCGTCCGGTCGCGCTGACGGCGCTCTGCGTCGCGCTCGGCGCGGCGATCGTGAGCGGGGCCGTGCTCGCCCGGACGGCGGGGGTGGGACGCGGAGGCCCCGGGCAGAGCATCGTCACCGCCCCTTCCGGGGAGGACGTCGCAGCGGAGCTCGACCGGGCTGCCGAGCGAACGCGAGCTGCACGTGAGCGCGCGAGCAGCGAGCTACAGACGCTGGAGAAGGGCGAGCCTGTCGCGCCACGTTCCGCCCCGGAGACGCCGGGGCGAGGCGCCACCACCCCGGCGCCGGACGGAGCAGGTCGACGCTGACGGTCACACGCGTTTGACAGGGTTTCGGAAATAAGCTAACGAAATCGACACTTAGCCGACCCGGGAGCGGGAGCGCGACGTGACCAAGGCCGATATCATCGAGAGCGTCTACGAGAAGGTTGGCTTCTCCAAGAAGGAGGCTGCCGAGATCGTCGAGATGGTCTTCGACACGATCAAGGAGACGCTCGAGCGCGGTGAGAAGATCAAGATCAGCGGCTTCGGGAACTTCATCGTCCGCGAGAAGAAATCGCGCGTCGGCCGCAATCCGCAGACGGGAGAGGAGATCGAGATCAGCGCCCGTCGCGTGCTCACCTTCCGGCCGAGCCAGGTCCTGAAGAACGCGCTCAATCTGAGCGACATGCCCCCTCCGCCGACGGCGTAGCGCGGCCCGCGCTCCGCCACGGTCACGCCGGGCGGGCACGGGAGGCCATGTCTGGGGTGCTCCCGCTGCGGGGTTCCGAGGGCTAGCTTCCTCGCCAGCATCACCGTGCGGGGGAGACACCATGGATCGTTGCGCATGCTGCGGAGGCGCCCTCGGGCCGCATCCCGTCGGGCTCAAGTATCGCGGGCGCGAGACGACGTTCTGCTCGTTCGGCTGCGCCGTCGTGCAGGCGGCGCCGGCGTGCTACGCGTGCGGCGCGAAGGTGCTCGGCCGCGGTCACGCCGTGGGCGACCGGATCTTCTGCGCGGCGGACTGCGTGCCGGCGCAGCTCGTCGCGACCGCAGGCTGAGCTCGCCGCGGCGCCGGTGACGGCCTAGCGCCGAGGGGCGCGGAGGCGCGCGCGCCGGGGGCGAGGACGTGCTGGCGGAGCTATAAGAGAAGCATGGCAGCGATCGACTACACCGACGGCCGCCGCATGCGGCTCGACGTAGAGTTCTACTTCGCCGCGGCGCACCGGCTCCCCCGCTACGAGGGGCCGTGCTTCCGGATGCACGGGCACAACTACCGGTTCTTCGTCGGGCTCGAGGGCGAGGTCGATCCGCGCACCGGGATGATCGCCGACTTCGGCGAGGTCAAGCGCATCGTGCAGGAGCAGGTGCTCGCGCGCGTCGATCACCGGGACCTGAACGACGTCCTCGAGAACCCGACGGCCGAGAACATCGCGCGCTGGATCTGGGAGGTGCTCGAGCCGCACGTGCCCGGCCTCGCCGAGATCCGGCTCTACGAGGTCCCGGACTCGTGCGTCACCTTCCGGGGGCCGCGTGGCCGTTAGGCCGATCCGTCCGGCGCGACGGGCCGCGAGCGCGGCGCCCGACGCCGCCGCGGCCGCGGAGGCAGTCGATCGGTTCCTGGACGCGCTGGGGCTGCCGCCCGACGTGCGCGCGTCCCAGGATCTGGAGGGAACGCCCCGACGCGTCGCGCAGGCGTGGCTCGAGGACCTCGTCGACGGCTATCGCCGGTCGCCAGCCGAGATCCTGGCCGACGCGATCCCGTCAGCGAGCCGGGATCTCGTGGCGGTGACGGGCATCGCGTTCCATTCGGTCTGCCCGCACCACCTGCTCCCCTCGCGAGGCCTCGCGCACGTCGCGTACCTGCCCGGCGGAAAGGTGGTCGGCTTCGGGCAGATCGTGCGGCTCGTAGACGCCCTCGCGCACCGGCTGGTCCTGCAGGAGGACCTCGCCCGCGCGATCGCCGACGCGCTCGTCGCGCACCTCGGCGCGCGGGGGGCGGCGTGTCTGGTCGACGCGGAGCAGCTCTGCATGACCGTGCGCGGCGAGAAACGCGGCGGGGCGCGTGCGCACGCGGACGCGTGGGTCGGCGCCCTCGCGCGGGACGGGGCGGCGCGGCGGCGGTTCCTCGATCTCGCCGGCCGCGCCGGGCGGCCGGCCCGCAAGCCGGGGAAGGCGGGGAGGGGACGCCGGTGAGCGGTCCGCGCACCGCGATCGTGACGGGCGGCGGCCGCGGCATCGGCGCGGCGGTGGCGCGCGCGCTCACCGGACGCGGCGTCCTCGTGACGGTGTTCGCCCGGACGGCCGCCCAGGTGGAGCGGGTGGTCGCGGAGCGCGGCGCGGCGCTCGCGGTCACCGGCGACGTCTCGCGCGAGGCGGACGTGCGCCGCCTGGTCGAGGCGCACGAGCGCGCCCTCGGTCCGGTCGATCTCCTCGTGAACAACGCCGGCGTGCTCGCGCGCGGGCTCGCCGAGGAGCTCTCGCCCGCCGCGTTCCGCGAGGTGATCGAGGTGAACCTCACCGGCGCGTTCCTGTGTGCGCGCGCGGTGATCCCCGGCATGAAGGCGCGCCGCCGCGGCCGGATCGTGAACGTCGCGTCCATCTCGGGCACGATCGGCACGGAGTCGGCGAGCGCCTACAACGCGTCGAAGTGGGGGCTCATCGGGCTCACGAAGTGCCTCGCCGAGGAGCTCCGCCCGCACGGCGTGCAGTGCGTGGCGGTCTCGCCCGGCAGCACCGACACCGAGATGCTGAAGGCGACGCCGTTCTCACCGGTCATGACCTCCGAGGACGTGGCGAGCGTCGTGGTGTTCGCGGCGCTCGACGCGCCGGCGGCGATCACCGCCGCGAACCTGGAGGTCTACGGATGACCGCGCCGTCCGAAGCCGCGATCGCCGAGCTCGCCCGCGCCTTCCCCGCCGACCGGCTCGCGCGCGACCCCGAGCGGCTCGAGGCGTACGGCCGCGACGAGTCGGATCTCGGCACGTATCCGCCCGACGTGGCGGTGCTCGTGGAGTCCGCCGAGGAGATCCGCGAGGTGTTCCGCATCGCGAGCGCGCACCGCGTGCCGGTGATCCCCGTGGCGGCGCGGAGCGGGAAGTCAGGCGGCGTGCTCGCGCTCCAGGGCGGCATCGCCGTGTCGCTCGAGCGGATGAACCGGATCCTCGAGATCTCGCCCGAGGACCTCGTCGCCCGCGTCCAGCCCGGCGTCATCACCGGGCAGCTCCAGACCGCGGTCGAGGAGCACGGGCTCTTCTACCCGCCGGATCCGAACTCGCTCGACCTGTGCACCATCGGCGGCAACGTCGCCGAGAACGCGGGGGGTCCGCGCGCGCTCAAGTACGGGGTCACGCGCGAGTACGTGCTCGGCCTCACCGCGGTCGTGCCCACGGGCGAGATCGTGAAGGTCGGCCACCGCAGCATCAAGGGCGTCGCGGGCTACGACCTCACCGGCCTGTTCGTCGGGAGCGAGGGGACGCTCGGGATCGTGACCGAGGTGATGCTGAAGCTCCTGCCGCGCCCGCGCCACGTGTCGACCGCGCTCGTGGTGTTCGACTCGGTGGCGACCGCCGCACGCGCCGTGTCGCGCGTGCTCGCTCAGGGCGTCATCCCGCGCTGCCTCGAGCTCCTCGACGACGTGTCGCTCGCCGCCGCGGCGAAGACCTCGCCGTTCCGGTTCCCGGAGGGCGCCGGCGCCGCGCTCCTCGTCGAGGCCGACGGCAACGACGAGGACGCCGTGTTCGCCGAGATCGTCCGCATCGCGGAGATCGTGCAGGGCGACGCGGCGGGCGAGGTCATCGTCGCGCAGAACGAGGCGCAGCGGCGCGACATCTGGGAGACGCGCCGCTATCTGTCCGTGAATCTGAAGGCGCTCCACCCGAAGAAGCTCTCCGAGGACATCGCCGTGCCGCGCTCCAGGATCCCGGAGATGGTGGAGCGCGCGAAGTCGATCGGCGCGAGGCGCGGCCTCGTCGTCGCGACCTACGGACACGCCGGCGACGGCAACCTCCACTGCAACGTCCTGTTCGATCGGGAGGACGAGCGCCCGCAGGTGGACCTGGCCGTGGCGGAGATGCTGCGGGTCGCGGTCGACCTGGGGGGCACGATCACGGGCGAGCACGGGGTGGGCTTCGCCAAGCGCGACTTCCTCGAGTACGAGCAGGGCAGGGAGGTCGTCGCCCTGGAGCGGCGCCTCAAGGCCGTGTTCGATCCGCTCGGAATCCTGAATCCCGGGAAGATCTTCCGCGACTGAGGGTCGCATCTGGGTGGCGTCG
The DNA here is from genome assembly GCA_035456445.1 of Anaeromyxobacter sp. Lineage (GTDB taxonomy): Bacteria > Myxococcota > Myxococcia > Myxococcales > Anaeromyxobacteraceae > Anaeromyxobacter. The sequence continues at coordinate 1,523 of DATIDF010000360.1, read as the reverse complement.
GACGGCCGGATCCGGATCCCCTGATCAGTTTGATTAGGGACAAGGACGGTCCATAATCCGCACGTCTTTTCAGGGGGTTAGGTTTGACTTCCCGGGGCCGATCCGGCATGAAGTCAAGCGCGCCCGGGCTCCGCGAGCCCGGGCTTTGGTTCGTCCGCTCCTCACCAAAAAGGCCGAAAGGAAGACATGTCCACGCAAGTTTCCGTGGGAAAGCACAAGGTCGAGCAGGTCGAGACCGTCACCATCCGCTTCGTCGGCGACTCCGGCGATGGCATGCAGCTCACCGGGACCGAGTTCACGCGCGCGAGCGCGCTCGCCGGTAACGACCTCGCCACCTTCCCGGACTACCCCGCGGAGATCCGTGCCCCCGCCGGCTCGCTGTACGGCGTCTCGGGCTACCAGGTGAACTTCGGCTCGCGCGAGATCCATACCCCCGGCGACACGCCCGACGTCCTCGTGGCGATGAACCCGGCCGCGCTCAAGACGAACCTCGCCGACCTGAAGCCGGGCGGCATGCTGCTCGTGAACGTCGGCGCGTTCACGCCGGGCAACCTCGAGAAGGCCGGCTACAAGACGAACCCGCTCGAGGACTCCGCCCTCAAGCAGACCTACAAGATCTTCCCCGTCGACATGAACAAGCTCACCGAGACCGCGCTGGCGGGCTCGGGGCTCTCGTCGAAGGAGGTCGCCCGCTGCAAGAACTACTTCGCGCTCGGCCTCATGTACTGGCTCTACAGCCGCCCGATCGAGCAGCAGCTCGCGGCGATCCAGCGGAAGTTCGCGAAGAAGCCGGAGTTCGCCGCCGCGAACGCGAACGTCTTCAAGGCGGGCCACGCCTACGGCGAGACGTCCGAGGTGTTCTTCCAGCGCTACGAGGTCCCGAAGTCGCAGCTCGTCCCGGGCACCTACCGCAGCGTGACCGGCAACTTCGCCACCGCGCTCGGCTTCGCGACGGTCGCGCGGATCACCGGCAAGCAGGTGTTCCTCGGCAGCTACCCCATCACGCCCGCCACCGAGATCCTCCAGGAGATGTCGCACTTCAAGGAGCACGGGGTGGTGACGTACCAGGCCGAGGACGAGATCGCCGGCGTCGGCTCCGCCATCGGCGCCGCCTTCGGCGGCGCGCTCGCCTGCACCTCCACGTCAGGTCCGGGGCTCGCGCTCAAGACCGAGATGATCGGCCTCGCGGTGATCACCGAGCTGCCGCTCGTCATCGTGAACGTGCAGCGCGGCGGCCCCTCCACCGGTCTGCCCACGAAGACCGAGCAGGCCGACCTCATGCAGGCCATGTACGGGCGCAACGGCGAGTGCCCGGTGCCGATCATCGCCGCGATGACGCCGGCCGACTGCTTCTACGCGGCCATCGAGGCGGTGCGCGTCGCGGTGAGGTACATGACGCCGGTGCTGCTGCTCACCGACGGCTACCTGGCGAACGGCGCCGAGCCCTGGCTGATCCCCGATCCGAAGAACCTCCCGGACATCCCCGTCCGCTTCCGCACCGAGCCGGAGGGGTTCGAGCCCTA
>DATIDF010000359.1:0-13476 GCA_035456445.1 Anaeromyxobacter sp. | reverse complement strand
AGAAATACGCGAAGGACCAGAGCAGGGCGGGCAGCTCGTGCGGCTCGACCTGCACCAGGCGCGTCAGCCAGACGTGGGACGTGCTCCCGGCGGCACGGGCGGGTTCGTCCATAGCCCGAGTCGTATTACAGGGTGCGGGTGCCCTCGCCGGTCGATCGATCAGGCGGGCTCGCGCGTCGAAACCCTGCGGCTGGTCGGCGATCCAGTGTCCTCGGGGACACGGCTCCCCGGCTGCACGGCCCAGCGCCGCGACCGAAGGTTCGACCGCCCGCACGCGGAGGTTCCCGACGCCCCTCGCGCGCCATCGCTAGCGCTCCGATCGCGCCAGTCACGTCGGCACAGGTGCGCGCTCTATACTGGACCGGCACGCGAGGTGTGCGCCCGTGCGCTTCGATCGTCATTCCGGTGGCGCACCGTTCACCGAGGGCCGTCATGACCGCGCCGCTCCCCCCCAAGGCGTTCCACGGTGGGCCGCACCGCGCGCTCCGGGTCCTCGTCTTCGCGCTCATCACCGCCGCGGCCGTCGCCGCGCCGCTCGCCGCGCCGCGTCTCGCGCAGGATCCCGCGTACCACCTCTTTGCCGACCGCCGCGCGCTACTCGGAATCCCGAACGCCGCGAACGTGCTCTCCAACCTCGCCTTCCTCGCCGTCGGGCTCCTCGGCCTGAGCGTCCTCCGAGCGCGCCACGCCGAGCTCCTCGACGCGCGGGAACGAGCGCCCTGGGCGGTCCTGTTCGCAGGCGTCGTGCTCACCGGCGCGGGGTCGGTGGTCTATCACCTCGGGCCGACGAACGGGACGCTCGCCGTCGACCGGCTCGCCATGACCATCGGCTTCATGGGTTTGCTCTCTGCCATGATCGCCGAGCGTCTCGACGTGCGCATCGGCGTCGCGCTCCTCCTGCCGCTCCTCGTCATCGGCGCCGCGTCGGTGCTCTGGTGGTACGGCACGGAGCTCCGTGGCTCCGGCGACCTTCGGCCGTACCTGGCGGTGCAGGCCTACCCGCTCCTCGCGATCCCGCTGCTCCTCGTGCTCGGGCGTGCGCGGTACACGGGATCGTCGTGGCTCCTGGCCGCGCTCGCGCTGTACGCAACCGCGAAGCTCGCAGAGGTGTGGGACGCCGCGATCTTCCTCGCCACCGCACGCGTCGTGAGCGGCCACACCCTGAAGCATCTCCTCGCCGCGCTCGGGATCGGTGTCCTCGCCCTGATGCTCGCCCGACGGCGCCCGCTCGCGGCGCGCGCTCCCGCGCCGGGTGCCCTGACTCGGCCCCGCGTGGCCTCCTAGCGCTCGTCGCGCCTGGAGCGCGCTCGCGAAGCGCTGTCTCCGCGCGTAACGCTGGCACACCGAGGGCCACCTCGGAGACATGGCCTCCGCTCGTTCCACCCGCGCGCGGCGCGCCCTCCTCGCCGTGGCGCTGACCCTCTCGACGTTGCCCTCGTCGGGTCATGCCGGGGAGGGGTCGCCGCGTCGATGGCAGACCGTCGATTTCTCCGTCGGCATCGCTCCGGATCGCGGGACGGCGGCCATCTCCTGGAACCAGCTCTATGCCGTTTGGCCGGGGCGGCTCGTCGTCGGCGTGGGCCCGCGCTTCACGACGCTCTTCGCAAGCGGCTCGCTCACCTTCCGGACCGGCGACCCGCGCCTCATCGGCGACGGGGACGTGAACCGCCTCGTGGTCCCGGACGCGCGGGTGAGCTCGCTCAATCTCCAGATCCTCGTCGTCGGTCGCCTCGTCGGGCCGCTCGAGGCCGGGGCCGACATCGACGTCGTCGGCGTCTCCTTCGGCCCGGGGCGGACGGGCGGCTACCAGGCGACCGATCCGAGCCTCGCGGGCGCCCGGCGAGCGAGGGTGTCGTCCTTCGACCTCCTCCTCGGCGCCATCAGCGACAGGGGGCAGCTCAACTCGGAGTTCTTCCTCGGCCTCCGCCTCGGCCCCCGCTGGACGGTGCGCGCCGGCGTGGGGCACGTCGCGACGGAGTACCGGACGGTGGAGGCGCTCGACGGCGGGAACCGGCGATTCCGGCGCTACACCACGCAGGGATTCGTGGGCGTGAGCCGGAGGTTCCGATGACCGCGTCCTCCTCGTGGCCTCGAGCGTGCCGCGGAAGGGACCGGCTCCCCGGCGCTTGTTGCTTCGCTCACGCCGCCGGTTGCCAGGCCCCGTCGCACGGTAGCCTGACGGTGAACGTGGTCGGCCGAGCCGGGCCCGACGCGACCTCCACCCGGCCGCCGTGTGCCTCGACGATGGTTCGCACGATGAAGAGCCCGAGACCGAGGCCGTCCGCGCCGGCGTGGCGGGCGTCACCGCGCCGGAAGGGCTCGAAGATCGCGCGCAACGCGTCGGGCGGGATGGGCGGGCCCTCGTTCTCGACCTCCACGCGGACGCAGCTCCGCTCGCGGGACGCGCGGACCCGCACCGGCGAGCCCGCCGGCGCGTGCTGGAGCGCGTTGGAGACGAGGTTCGCGAGCGCTTGCTGCAGGCGGTCGGGGTCCCACGCGCCGGTGAGGTCGCCCTCGCAGCGGAGCTCGACCGCACCGGCCCCGTGACGGAGCGTCGCTTCCTCCACCACCGGACTGCAGACCTCGCGCAGGTCGGTCGCGCGAGGCTGGAGCGGGATGCCACCCGCGTCGCGCACCCGGGTGAAGTCGAGCAGGTCGCGGATCATGTGCGCCATGCGGCGCGAGCTCGAGAGGATCCGCGCGAGCGTGCGCGCCTCGGCGGGCGGCAAGGTCCGGCGCGAGAGGAGTGTCGCGCCCGCCTGGATCGCGGAGAGCGGGCTTCGCAGGTCGTGACCGACGATGCCGAGAATCCGCTCCTGCGCCTCGAGCGCGCTGCCGCGCTCGCGCTCGCGCTCCTCGTGAACCCTCAGCGCCTGGCGCACGCTCGCCGCCGCGAACAGGAGGACCGCTGCGAGCGCGAGGTTCGCGACGAGGAACACCGCATCACCGAGGGCAGTCTGGCCCGTCCAGGCGCGCTCGCGGCGCGCGAGCGCTTCGCGCTCGATGCCGACCAGCCCGGCGCGCACGCGCTCCATCTCGTCGAGGAGGCGGGACTCCTCGCCGGCGCTCCACGGCACGCTCACGAGCAGCTCGCGGGCGCGCCGCGCCTCACGCATCTCCCCGAGCGCCGCGTCGACGCTCGCGACGAGCGCCTCGGTCTGGTCCCTGAGCGAAGGCTCGCGCTCCGCGCGCACGCTGAGCGCCGCGAGCTCGGACCGGACCGCCTCCACCGCGCGCTCGTGACGGACGAGCTCCGCCGCGCTCCCCTCGAGCAGAAAGCCGCGGTGGCTGCTCTCGGCGTCGAGTACCGCGGCCTCGAGCCGCTCGAGCGCGAGCACGGCGCGCGTGGAGTCCGCGGCGCGAGCGGCGTTCTCCTGGCGCGACGCCGCCACGGCGAGATACACCGCGACCGCCACGACGATGGCGACGATGGCGGCGACGAAGCCGGTGACGGGGCGAGAGGGCACCGATGGGAAACCATCAAGCGGGCGATCCCTTCCCTCCCGGGCGGGATGGCGCACAGGTGGGCGGACATCGCACGCGCGCCCGGCTGACGCCGAAGGTGCGTCCCGGGGCGCTCCTCGACGCCCGCCGTCGCGAGCGCTCACAGGGTTGTCCAGACCGAGCATGCCCGTGGGCATGTGAGGGAGGAGCAACGCAGCATGCGCAGCGGATCGTTCGCCCGGCGACGGGAGGGGAGTTCTGGACAGCCCTCTCAACCCGGCTGACCGCGCGCGACGCGCGGGCCGGCTGCCGCGGCCCGCCGCTCGCGCGGGCGCCCGCGCTCGACGGTCGCCCACGCCAGCGCACCGGCCGCTGCGCACAGCGCCGCCGAGATCACCATCGCCCGCTGGAAGCCGGCGGTGAGGGTCCCGGCCGCGAGCTGTGCGGGCCCGATGCCGGCGGCGAGGGGCAGTACGGCCACCGCGAGGAGCGCGGCCACGCGCGCAACGGCATTGTTCACTCCGGAGGCGACCCCCGCCCGCTCGGGCCCGACCGCGGAGAGCGCAGCCGAGGTGAGCGGCGCGACCGCGAGGCCGAGACCGATCCCGAGGGTCGCGATGCCGGGGAGGACGCCCGTGAGATAGCTCGCGCCCGGCGCGGCGCGGACGAGGAGCGCGAGCCCGCCGGACGCGACCAGCGCGCCCGCCGTCATGAGCGGGCGGTTGCCGACGCGCGCCGCGCCGCGACCGGCAAGGGGAGAGAGTACGAGGAGCGAGATCGTGAGCGGGACGAGCGCGGCGCCGGACTCGAGCGGCGACCAGCCCAGGCCGCGCTGGAGCTGGAGCATGAGGAGGAAGGTCGCGCCCCCGAGGCCGAAGTAGAGGGCGAGGGTGGTCGCGTTCGTGCCGGTGAACTGGAGGGAGCGGAAGAGCGACGTCGGGAGCATGGCGGCCGGGCTCCGGCGCTCGACGAGCACGAACGCGGCGAGCGCGGCGACGCCCGCGACCGCCGCAGCCAGGACTCGCGGCGCGCGTACCGCCCCGCCGGTCGCCTCGATGAGCGCGTAGGTCACCGCCCCGAGCCCGAGCGCCGCGAGCGCAGCGCCGGCGACGTCGAGCCGCCTCGCCCCGGGCGCGCGCGACTCCGGGACGAACCGCACCGCCGCCCAGATTCCGAGCGCGGCGATCGGCGGGTTCAGGAGGAAGACCGCGCGCCAGGACACCGCGTCCGCGAGCCAGCCGCCGAGGAGCGGACCGATGGCCGTCGTCACCCCGGACAGACCCGCCCACGCGCCGATCGCGCGCCCCTGCTCCTCGGGGGCGAAGCAGCTCCGCAGGAGCGCGAGGCTACCCGGTACGAGCAGCGCAGCGCCGACGCCCTGCACTGCCCGGGACAGGATCAGCGCCTCGGCGGTCGGCGCGACGCCGCAGAGGAGCGACGCGATGGCGAACCAGACGAGCCCGAACGTGAACACGCGCCGGCGCCCATAGCGATCGCCGAGCGCGCCCGCGGGGAGCAGGAGCGCCGAGAGCGCGAGGAGGTAAGCGTCGAGCGTCCACTGGAGCTCACTCAAGGTCGCGCCGAGGTCCCGGCCGAGGACCGGGAGGATCACGTTCACGATCGTCGAGTCGAGGAACGCGAGCCCCGAGCCGAGGATCGCGACGAGGAGCACGCCCCTCCCCGCTCGGCTGCCGTACCGCACCGGTCCGCGCATCCTGAAGACCTAATGGCGAGCGCCGGCGCGGCGCGGACGTCACGAGAAGGCGCGCGCCGCGAGCCAGCGGTCCGCGTCGCGGAGGCTCGCCTCGGAGATGCCGTGGCCCATCTCGTACTCGCGGTACTCGACGCGCGATCCGAGGAGCGGTGCGAGGAGCCCCGGCGCCTCCCGGCCGCGCGCGACCGGGATGACGTCGTCCTGCGCGCCGTGGAGGACGAGCGCCTCGAGCCGGCCGAGCGCCGCCGCGGGAGCGGCGCGCGAGAGGCTCTGAGGGAGCACGCGCCCGGAGTGCGCGACGAGGCCGCGCACGAGGTCGGGGCGGGCGAGGCCGAGGGCGTACCCCACCACCGCGCCCTGCGAGAATCCGAACAGGAACGTCCGCTCCGGATCGGCGCCATACGCGGCGCACAGCTCCGGGACGAGCTCCTCGAGAGCCTCCCGGCTCGCCTCGAGCTCGGCGGGGTCGATCGTCGGGGGCGTCGTCGTGCGGTCGACCGCGTACCAGGCGAAGCCGGTCGGCGGCGCCGGGTAGGGCGCCCTTGCGGACACGACGAGGAAGCGCGGGTCGAGTCCTCGCGCGAGCGGGAGCAGATCCCTTTCGTCGGTGCCGAGGCCGTGCAGGAGGAGCACGAGGGGGAGCGGTGGAGCGCCGCCCGCGGGCGCACGGAAGACGTGCTCGAGCGTCACGATCGAACGCTAAGGGCGCCGCCAGGGGCGCGCCGTGGCGACGGCGAAGGCGCCCCACCGACGGCGCAGCGTTCCTCGGCCGAAGCGTGCCCATGTCCGCCCTGGCGCCCAGCATCCGGGCAAACCGACCGGCCGCCCTATTGTCCGATCAGCGTATCAGCGGGCAGGTCCAGTACCGGGTGGCAGCGGCCCTGGCGCCGCGTGCGCATCCTTCGGCGGAAAAGGAGATCCCAAGTGCGCCGACTCGAGACCTGGACCGCGCTGGCAATCGCCGGCGGAGCCCTCGCGCTGACGCTCGCGCGCCGCATCGGGAGCGTGCGGCTGCCCGGAAAGATCGCGCTCGTCACCGGCGGCTCGCGCGGGCTCGGCCTCGTCATCGCCCGCGAGCTCGGGCGCCGCGGGATGCGGGTCGTCATCTGTGCGCGCGACGAGGAGGAGCTCGAGCGGGCGCGCGGCAGCCTGGTGAGCGAGGGGATCGACGCGACCGCCCTGCCCTGCGACGTGACGGACGAGGACGGGATCCAGGGGCTCGTCGCCGACATCGAGCAGAACCTCGGGCCGATCGACGTCCTCGTGAACAACGCGGGGATCATCCAGGTCGGGCCGGTCGAGACGATGAAGCCGGACGACTACCGGCGCGCGATGGACGTGATGTTCTGGGGCGCGCTCAACACGGCCGAGGCGGTCCTGCCGGGGATGCGCCAGCGCCGCCGCGGCACGATCGTGAACGTCACCTCGATCGGCGCCGCCGTCGGGATCCCCCACCTCGCGCCGTACGCCGCGGCGAAGTTCGCGCTGCGCGGCTGGTCCGAGGCGCTCGGCGCGGAGTCCATCCGCCATGGCGTGCGCGTCGTGACCGTCGTTCCGGGCCTCATGCGCACGGGCTCCTTCGGCCACGCGCTCGTGAAGGGGAAGCGCTACGCCGAGGCGAGCATCTTCACGCTCCTCGCTTCGCTACCGTTGCTCACCGCGAGCGCGGAGCGGGCCGCGCGCAGGATCGTCCGCGCCATCGAGAACGACGAGCGCTTCGTCGTCATCGGCCTGCCCGCGAAGGCGCTGCGGCTCGCGCACGGACTCTTCCCCGGCACGGTCGTGCGCGGCCTCGGGGCCGTGAACCGGCTCCTGCCGCCGGCAGAGCCGGGCGAGCGCGAGGCGATCCCGCTCCCCGGCGAGCTCTTCCGCCGGGGACTCGCGCGCTCCATCCTCACCGCGCTGGGGGATCGCGCCGCGCGCCGCTACAACGAGGAGCCCGAGCCGGCCTGACCGCCTCGGCGCTCGAAGAGACTACGGGCGGCGGGTTCGGTCACCGCCGCCCGCCCACGTTCAGGCTGCGAGCGAGGCTAGCGCACCTGCGCTGCGCGCCGCAGGTCGGTGTTCCAGGACACGCCCAACGAGGCGAAGACGACGTCGGTCTGGAACGTGCCCGGCATGGCGATGTCACCCTCGGTCACCACCTCGGGGCGGTAGCCGTAGAAGAACGCGGCGTTCAGGGCAAGCCCGCGGTGGCCGAACGCCCAGGTGAGACCGGTCGAGACGCCGACGGTATGCCCGTCGGGAAGCGTCGGCGAGTAGGTGGTTTCCCGGAGTCCAGAGAAGTCCTTCAGCGCGCCCAGCCGGAGCGCCAGCGAGGGGGTCGCCTGCCACTCGACGCCGCCGCGGATGACGTTGCCGTTCCGGTAGTCGCGCGGGACCGAGAGGGTGAGCCCCTTGTCCCCCACGAAGGTGTCCGATTGGTAGACCACCCACCGGGACCAGGAGTGCTGGAGCGTGACGAGCACCGGCTTCGCCACGCGGAAGCCCACCCCCCACGTGAGCAGGTTCGGGAGCGTGATGTCGTGCTCCACGCCCTGATCCTGCGTGGCCGGGCTGTCGAGCGCAGGCGGGACCACGAAGTTCGCGTCGCCCTCCAGCGTCGCGTGCGCCTTGTGCTTGTAGTCGACCCCGATGGTGAGCGGGAGGTCGAGGAGCGGCTGGATCTCTGCGGAGACGTCGTAGCTGAAGCCCCCGCCCTTCGTGTCGACCTCGGCGAAGGCGCCCTCGATCGGCTGGATCCCCTGCTTGAAGTACTCGAAGCCGTAGTACCAGATGAGGCCACCACCGACACGGAGCTGCGGGATGAGCTCGTACCCCGCGGTGAGATAGGTGCCGAAGAAGCGCCGCTGAACCTCGATGATGCGGCCGCGGCCCTGCCAGTCGTCGGACCAGAACACGTTTCCGCCGAACGGGGTCCCGACGCCCACGCCGACGCCGAGGCCCCGGCCGGCGAGCTTCGTGCCCCACCCCGCGTAGACGGCGATGGGCGTGACCGGATGGAACGTCGTCGTGGCGCTCCCGCTGAGCCCGCTCCCTTCCCTCGCCGTCCAGTCGGTCCAGATGTGGAGCATCGAGCCGGCGACGGAGACGGCCGGCCCCTCGAGCTTCGAGAGCGCGGCGGGGTTGAAGAACGCGGCGCCGGCGTCGACCTGCGCCGCGACCGTGGAGGAGGAAAGCGCGAGGTCGCGCGGGTTGGCGGCGATGACCTCGTAACCGCTCGCCGAGGCGAGGCCTGGGACGAGGAGGACGATCGCGAGGATGATCTTCGTGCGCATGTCTCTGTCCTCGTTCTCTTACGGGAGCGGGATGAGGCCGGTCGGTGGCGAGCCGCCGGCGAGGAACTCGGCGAGGTGATCGCGGACGGAGGCGCCCTGCGCGTCCGGCCTGTACAGGAGGTCGTGGCGCTCGGTGGCGGGGTAGTCCGCGCTCGTGAAGATCGCGGGCGGAATGCTCGCGTTCGCGTAGAAGAGCGCGCTGAACGGGTTCAGGACGGTCTGGTCGTTCTCCACCATCTGGCCGTGCGTCACGGTGCTCGCCGGCGCGAGCGCCGGCGTGAGGGCGGTCACGAGCGCGGCGTTCGCGAGGTCGTTCGAGGCGACCTCGGCGGCGTAGTTGAGCGGCTCGGCGGGGTCGAGGATCCACTTCAGCACGATGAGCGTCTGGGCGTAGCGGGCGGCGATGGCGGGATCGAACGCCGCGTTGCCAGCGGTCACCTTGTCGAACGTGAAGCCGGGGATGAGGCTCGCGAACAGCGCCCCCACCTGCTCGCGGTACGCCGGAGAGTTCGTGTAGACGTCGACGAGCGTGCCGCCCGAGGAGGAGAAGGCGGCCCGGGAGAAGCGCGGGTTGGTCGCGACGATGCTCGCGCCCATCATCGCGCCCAGCGAGTGGCCGGCGAAGTAGACCTGGTCCGGGCGGATGCCGATGCCGGACTGCCCGAGCGCAGCCTGGAGCGGGTTCTCCGGCTGCTGCGGCACGCCCGCGGGAGGGCGCGCCACGGCGAGCACCAGCGCCGACTGATCGAGGACGTCCTGCCGGATGGCGTCGCGGATGCGGAAGAAGTTCTCCGAGATGAAGTAGTTGCCCGAGGCGGCGGTGGTGAGGCTCGCGGGATCGTAGAGGAGCCCGTTGCCGCCCGTGCACACGCCCGGCGCCTTCTGGTTCGCGGCGTCGAGCGTGCAGGTTCCTCCGTCGCAGTCGGCGTTCGACTGGCAGTAGGCGCGATCGCCGTGGAACGGCGCGTCGATCGCCGCGACGACGAGCCCCCGCGCGGCGAGCGCGTCGGCCACGGCCAGCATCTGCGTCCGCCCGCCGTTGATGCCGTGGTGGAACACGACGAGCGGCGCACACTTGAGGGCGCTGAGCGGCGGGGTGGCCCCGCAGGGCGCGGCGACGTTCTCCGGCCTCGGCACCGCGATGAGCGCCGGCACCTCCTTCCGGTTCGCGGCGAACTCGGCCGCGCCCCAGCCCGCGACCGCCGGGTTGAGCGCGCCGGTGGAGGCGTCGAGCACGTCGAGCGTCGCGACGTTCGCGGAGACGAACCGGGCGACGCTCTTGAAGCGATCCGCGGGCAGGTTGTAGGGGGCGCCCGTCGGATCGAGGTCCGCCACGCTCGACACGGTGAAGACGGCCTGGCCGGCGGCCGCCTCGGCGCTGTACGGCAGCGCGGAGAAGCCGGTCGACACGTCCGACACCGACTGCGTCGACATCGTGTACGCCATCACGACCTGCTTGCCGTCGAGCACGTAGCCGGGCGCGACGAGCTGGACGGCGCTGCGCAGGCCCTGGAGCCCGCGCGCGTCGCCGGCGGAGATGCCCGGCACCGTCGACTGGCCGTTCACGTAGAGATCGCCGTCCAGCTCGAAGAGGATCTTCCCGAGCGTGCTGCGCGTGAGCGGCGCGGTCTGGACGTCTCGCACGCCGTCGGTGACGACGACGAGGTAGCGGGCCTTCTGCTCCAGCGGCGGGAGCGCCACGATCGTGCCGGGGCCCGTGGGGACCGGGATCGCCGGCTGGAGCCCGATCGCGGTGGAGACCCGAACGCCTTGCTGGGTGACGGCGAGGTTCGGAGGCTGCGTGAGGTACTCGGGCGCGCCGCCGCCCGTGAGATCGGCGAGCTGCCGCGGGGCGGGCGGGGTCGTCGCGCCGGTCGGGACGAGCTCGTAGATCCGGACGTTGTCGCGCGTGATCGTGTCCGCGAGGACCGGCCCGGAGAGCGGGACGAGCATGAGGCTCGTCGTGGAGAACCCGTCGAGCGTGGCGAGGCCCGGCGCCGCGGCGCCGAGCGACGGGATGTTCCGCACGAAGAAGCGGGTATCGTTCGTGCCGGGCACGGGCCGGTTCGGATCGAGGAGGAAGTCCGACGGGAACGGGAGCTGGCCCGAGCCGGTGTCGGTGAGGACCGCGGTCCCAGCGGGCACGGGCGCGATCTCGAACGTGGCGATGCTCGCCACCTCGGTGTGCGGGAAGGCGCCGTCGATGGCCTGGTAGGCCGGGACGATCTGCGCGTCCGGCGTGGGCGCCCAGTTCGCGCCGCCGACCGTGTTCCAGTCGAGTGGCTTCCAGAGCGCGTTCTGGATCGTCTGCACCTGCGCGAGCGTGGCCGGCGGAAGACCGCCGACGGGCTGGTTCTCACGGACCGAGAGATCCAGGTTCGGGATCGTGAGCGCGATGGCCGCGTCCGGCGTGAGCGCGGCGCCGGTCGACGCCTTCACGCCGTTCGCGCCTCCGCGCGCGGCGAACACGTAGCGGCCGGGCTCGAGCCGCCGGCTCCCGCTCGCGTCGGCCTTCTTCACGACGCGGAGCTCGCCGGGGATCTGATTCACCGCGGGCACGGGCTCCGTCTCGACGCGCACGGCGGTGCCGCCGCCGAGCTTGAAGAGCGCGAACGTCTCCGGCGTGACCGTCGCCACGTCCACCGTGGGCTTCTCCGCCTCGACGTAGCGCCCGGTCGCCGCGTCATAGGTGACCGCACGAATCGGGACGGTCAGCGTCGGCGCCTGGTCTGCCGGGAAGCCGCCCTGAGCGATGAGCGACTGCAGGAACTGCTTTCCCGGGCCGTCCGGCAGCGGCGGGATCGCCGCGGCGCTCGCGGCGGCGAGCGCGAGATCGTTCGGCGTCGGTATGTTGGGCGACGAATAGCTCGCGATGACCGACGACTGCGCGGGCGCTTCCTGGTCCACCGACTCGGTGCAGGCGGCGGACACGACCGCGACGGCGGCCAGGATCGTGGCACGGCGATGGCGCATCGGAGTCTCCTCGTGATCCTGACGGAGAGTGAATAGTCGGGTGCGAAGAAGGGCTCGACCGATTTGCGCGTCGAAACCCGTCGAAGTCAAGAACGCGCGGTCGTCTCAGCGCGTCACTCAAGTGACGGCTCCTGTGCACGCCTGTTCGGCCAGACCCTCGTGAAGAGGAAGCCGTACGCCGGCGAGCGTGTTCGCGTCGCTCGCTCGCCGTGTGGCGCGCCGCACGCAGGACGGCGACGCGCCACAGACGGTCGGTCCCCGCAGCCCCGATCGACCTCGCGTTGGCTGTCTGCCGGAGGCAGACCTCGCTCGACCGGGGCGTCAGAACGAGTAGCGGACCTGAGCGCTCGCCACCCAGACGGTCGCGTCGTAGGACCCCACGAGGTGTCCTCGCGGCGCGGCCGCGAAGCCGGAGGGCGGGCTCGGGTCGACGTTCGGTAGGTCGCTGCTGGCCTCCTTGACGAGGAGGTACGCGCCCCCGACGTCGATCGCGGCCTGCTTCGAGAGCGCCCACTGAAAGCCGGCTGCCAGCCACGTGCGATCCTCGTCGGGGAGGCGCGGCGTGCGGAACTCGTCTTGCACCGGCGTCGTGTCGTAGGCGACGCCGGCGCGGACCTTCACTATCTCGTTGGCCTGTAAGTTCAGGCCGACGCCGACGCGCCAGCTGTCCTCGAACTCGAGTGGCGTGCTGGTGAGCGGCGTGCCGCTGCTCCGGAAGATCGACAGGTCCTTGATCGTGGACCAGCCCGTCCACGTGAAGTCTGCGAGCAGCTGGAGAGGAGGGATGATCTGCTGCGAGACCGCCACCGAGGCGGTTTCCGGCAGCTCGATCGTCGTCTTGACTGGACCGTCCGGCAATCCGGCAGCGAGCAGCGCCGGTCGGTTGCCGAACGAGACGTCGCCCTTGACGTAGTGCTTCATCCGGGAGCGGTACGAGAGCCCGATGCGCGTCTGGGTCGGCAGGTCGACCATCGCGCCCACGTTCCAGCCCCAGCTCCAGGTGTCGCCCGTGACCTTGGCCACCCCCTCGCAACCGCCGGCGATCGTGCCGCAGCCCGCCGCCGTGAGCGCCGCAAGCGCCGCGGCGCCTCCGGCAGGACCTCCGGCAGCGGACCCGGCAGCGAACGCGGCGGCGCTGTAGTTGACGGAGTTCGTCAGCTCGGCGTCGAACCACTGGTAGTTGACGCCGGCGCCGAGGGAGAGCCACGGGACGGCCTTCCATGCGACGGAGGGGTTGATGTTGATCGTCTTGACCTCCGACTTGATGGCGTGGAAGCGGCCCATCCAATCCGAATCCCATTCGGTCTTGAGGCCGAACGGAACGTTCACCCCGACTCCGGTCCAGATCATCCCTGGGATCGTCTCGAAGGAGACGTAGCCGTTGGGAATGGGCTGCAGGCTCCCGGCGTCACCGCCGGTGCCGCCCAGGGTGGGCTGCAGCGTGGCTGGCGTGGTGCCGCCGTCGTCGAAGTCCGTCGAAAGCCCGATGAGGTTCACCGCGGCCACGACCTGCAGGCCCGGGAGGCGAGTCAGGCCGGCGGGGTTGAAGAATACGGTGCTCGCGTCCTCGGCTGCGGCCGCTTGCCCGGAGTAGGCGTTCCCGAGCCCACTCCCGTTCTGCTCCACCAGCTGGAAGCCGGACGCGTAGGCGCGGCCTGCCGACGTAGTCAGCGCGACCGCCATCGCACTCACGAGCAACGCGCGTCGCATGTTGGTCCTCGTCACGGATCTTTCCCCCTTCGTGTTCTGCCCATCGATCGGAGTGAAGACGCGGCTGCAATGAACGCGCTGGACCGATGTTCGCGTCGAACCGTCGGTTCGAGAAACGGCGCGTTACGACGCGTAACTCTACCGTCTCCCAGGCAAGCGAGCGGAGACCACGCGAGGACAACCCGCTGGAGCAAGGGCGGTCCGCGTCGCATCCGGCGTCCTCGACGCGGTGCGTGACGTTCGAATCGACCAGGGAGGGTTGTGAGTCCCACTCGGGACTCGGTAGCATCACGTCCGTACCCCTCGCTTTCGTCGTCCAGTCGTCCAGGTCCGCCCCCGTCCCGAGGTGAACCCATG
>DATIDF010000358.1:0-3321 GCA_035456445.1 Anaeromyxobacter sp. | reverse complement strand
GAAGGGGAGTCCGCATTTCCCCGTCTCCTGCAGAGCTAGACTGGCCGCGGGCGGGGTGCCCGAGCGGTCGAAAGGGGCGGTCTTGAAAACCGCTAGACGGTGCTGAGCCGTTTCGTGGGTTCGAATCCCACCCCCGCCGCTGATTCCTGAGCCGGCTTTCTACCTTCCGGAGCGCATCGCGTTGGCAAGCTCGGTGCGGGAACGGACGCCGAGCTTGCGGTAGATGTTGCGCAGATGGAAATCGACCGTCTTGGGGCTGAGGAAGAGCTCCGCAGCGGCCTCACGGTTCTTCGCTCCCCGCGCCACCGCCTGCGCGACGCGGAGCTCGTGCGGCGTCAGCGTGTCGGCGGCGTCCGGCGCCCGCCGGCGCGGCCGTGATCCGCAGGCTCGCAGCTCGTCGCGGGCGCGCTCGGCCCACGGCCTCGCCCCGAGCGCCTCGAAGACCGCGAGGGCACTGCGCAGAGGAGCGCGCGCGTCCGTGCGCCGTCGCGCGCGGCGCCGCCGTTCCCCCAGCATGAACTCCGTCCGCGCGCGTTCGAACGGATGCCGATATCGCGCGTGAAGCTGGAGCGCCTCCGCGAACTCGTGCTCGAAGCTGTCGTCGTCCGCGACGAGGCCGCGGCAGCGAGCAACCGCTGAGAGCGCCCAAGGATGCCTGGTCGCGCGTGCTTCCTCCGAGAAGGACGCGAGGAGCTGTCCGGCGCCTTCGCTGTTACCTGTGAGGACCTGAGCCTCGATCACGTCGGCCTGCCACTGGAATGTTCCCGGCGATCGGTAGCCGCGCTCCGCGTAGAACCGCGCGAGCTGCAGACCATGGGCGACCGCCTCGGCCGCGTCTCCTTCCGAGAGGGCCCCCAACACGAGTGCGGCAAGCGCGTACGCAACGCCGGTCTCCGATCCGATGCGGACAGAGAAGTCGAGCGCCTCGGCAGCGAGCCGTCGGCCTTCGGCCACGTTGCCTTGACTCCCGTCCAGACGGGCGAGGCCGGTGAGGGCGAACGCCCGGAAGCCCTCGAGGCCGCCGGAGCGGCCGAGCTCGACCGCCTCCGTTCCGGTCGAGCGGGACTCCTGCCAGCGGCCGAGCCTCCACTCCAGGTGCGTGAGCGTTGCGAGCGGGAGACAGAGAAGCCCGGGCGCGCTCAGGGTGCGGAACGTACTCACGAGGTGGAGGCAGATCGCACGGCTCTCCTCCTCCCGTCCGAGCACGCCGAGGAAGGAGGCGGCTCCGATGAGCGGCTGCGCGGCGCGAACCGGGTCGGCGTGCTCGAGTGCCCGCAGGCAGGCCTCCAACGCATCCGTTCCCCGAGCGACCTCGCCGGTGTGGATGAGACCCTGCGCGAGGGCGAGCGTGGCCGCAAGGAGGGTCGCGCCTCCGACCTCGCGCGCGAGAGCGAAGGCCCGCTCCCCGTCCTCACGCGCGTCGAGCGGACGGCCCGAAACGAGCGCGCCGTACGAGGCCTCGACGTACAGGATCGCTGCCTGCGCGGGGTCGACGCTTTCGAGTCTCGCCGCCTCGCCGGCAAGAAGCGCGTGAGCTCCGAGGCCGTCCCCAGTCGCGACCAGCGTCCGCCCGTGGAGCTGCTGAATCTCCAGCCGCAGCCCCGGATCGTCGGCATCGGCGAGCGCCCGGTCGAGGAGCTCCACCGCCCGAGGCGCTCGCCCGGTGAGGACGAGGCTCTCGCAGGCGGAGAGAAGCCGGCGGGCCCGTTCACCGGGCTCGGGGGTCAGGTCGGCGGCCAGCTCGAACGCCTTGGCGGCCGCGGAGGGGGCGTTCCGGTGTAGCGCATCCGCGCCCGCCTGGGCAAGCGCGGCCGCCGTTGCCTCGTCGGGTGCGGCCTGGGCGAGGGCGCGATGCCAGGCGACGCGGTGGGAGGCGCCGCACGTCCCGAGCGCGTCCGCAAGCGCCCCGTGCGCTGCCCGCCGGTCGGGAAGGGGAGCCCCATGGTAGACGGCCGAACGAAGCAGCGGATGCCGGAAGCGGATGCCGCCCTCGAGCGACAGAATGCCGTAGGCCTCGGCCCACTCGAGGTCCTCAAGGCTGGCCCCGACCGCGGGAACGGCACGGATGAGCCCATCCGTCTCGTCCGGCTGGGCGCTCGCGGCCACCACGAGCACGCGCCGGACCAGACCAGGGACGGCATCGAGCTGGCGCATGTACTCCCGTTCGAGCAGGGCCCCGGTCGGCAGCGGCTCGACTTCGGGATTCTCCCCGGCCGCAGTCCCCTGCGAAAGGGCGCGCGGGATCTCGTAGAGAGCCAGCGGGTTTCCCGCTGCGGTCTCGAGCACGATCTCCACGAGATCGGGCCGCAGGCCGGGGGCGGCCGATTGCAGGAGCTCCTTCGCGCTCGGCTCGTCGAGCCCGGGCACGACCAGCTCCGGGAGACCAGCATCGTCGAGCACGCTCTGCTCGAGCTCCCGCACGGCGAAGACGAGCGCCACGCCCTCGGCGCCCAGTCTGCG
The DNA here is from genome assembly GCA_035456445.1 of Anaeromyxobacter sp. Lineage (GTDB taxonomy): Bacteria > Myxococcota > Myxococcia > Myxococcales > Anaeromyxobacteraceae > Anaeromyxobacter. Next base: position 861 of record DATIDF010000358.1, on the reverse strand, counting down.
AGCCGCAAAGGAAAGCGCCTCGAGGGAGGCGGAGTCGAGCCAGTGCGCATCGTCGACGACGGCAACAAGCCCACGGTCCTCGGCGCCGAGCGCAAGCAGGCTCAGGGCCGCCACGGCAACGGTGAGCGGGTCGCCGGCCGCCGCCGGCCCCAGGCCGAGGGCACCGGCGAGCGCGGCCGCCTGGGGCGCGGGGAGAGCGTCGAGGCGCACGGCCAGCGGTCGGAACAGTTCGGAGAGGCCGGAGAAAGCCAGCTCGGTTTCCGAGCCGACACCGCTCGCCCGCAGGACGAGCATGCCCCGCGCCTCGGCGACGGCGTGGTCGAGGAGCACGCTCTTGCCGATCCCGGGCGCGCCGCGGAGGACGAGCGCGCCGCTTTGACCCTCTCGCGCGCCGGCGACTAGCTGCGCGAGCCGCCTCAGCTCAGCCTGACGCCCGAGCAGCGGCCGCTGCCCTGCGGCGCGAAGCGGAGGCTGCGGCATGCCCATACGGAACCCGACAGCACGGGGGCGCCGTTGACCATAGTCGCTCGCAACATTAAATACAAGGTGTTTTCCCGGTGCGAAGCGGGGCGCCCGTCGCCAGGATCGTCGCTTTCGGGCACGCGCTGATCGAGCAGCACCGGGGCGTCGTCGCTGCCCAAACCCAGGTACTGCCAGTGTTCCCCCCGCGCTGAGGAGGTGGCATAGGCACCCGGATCGGCAGTTCCGTCAGGGAACCGTGAGTCAGCGAACGGAGGCTCAATGCTCGTGACAAAAGACAGGGAAGGAGACGAGACATGAGTTCGATTTCCGTCTGCACGCGTCCAGGACGTGTTCGGCGCCGCGTTCTCCTCGTGGGCCTGCTCGCGTTGTTGGTGTTCT
>DATIDF010000357.1:0-11031 GCA_035456445.1 Anaeromyxobacter sp. | reverse complement strand
GCTGCTCGCCGGGACCATGCGCGCGGAGCTGCTCGACCGGGGCGAGGTGCGCGAGGCGGTCCTGCGCCGCGAGGACCTCGGCCGCGCCCGGCGGCTGTGGCTCGTGAACTCGCTCCGGGGCTGGGTACCGATCCGGATGGTGTGATCTGACGCGCCGGCGCCACGCTTCGCGCAGCTAGGCAGGGCTCAGGGCGTCGGCCCGAAGGGAACGTCGCCTCGTCGCGTAGGACGCTCTTCCGCTCGTGGGGCGCCGGCGGCTCGAGCACCCACGCCTCCGACGCCAGCGCGGCGAGCGCGCCGCCGAGGTGCCGGACGCACAAGACGAAATGAGATCGCCGCGCTCGCTCACGATCGAGGCTCATGCCATCGGTCTCTGACACTCTGCGTTCGATACGCGCGCAACATCCGCGGTGGGTCGGCGTCCACGCGAGGGCGTGCAAGGCATTCTCGTTCGGTGCCGCCAGCGTTGCCTCGGTAGCCTTGCTCGGTGTGGTATCCAGTTAGGCGCACCGAGGAGGTGGATGTGACGCTCGCCGTGCGGATGATGTGGATCGCGGGAATGGCTGCAGTACCGACCGTATTCGCGTGCAGTGAGCAGGTGGAGGCACGCTACGCGAGCTATGCCGATGCCGTTCATGAAGGCGCCGTTCATCGCGGCTGGATTCCGACGTACGTACCACCAAGCGCGACCGAGATCGTCGAGGTGCACAACCTTGATACCAATGCGCAGCTGCTTCGGTTCCAAGCTCCGCCGGAAGCGCTGAAGGCGATGACCTCACGCCTCACTGGAGTGCCGAGCGAGAAGGTGCCCGCGCCGCCGAGTTACCTATCACTTCCCAAGGGCGGCCTGTGGCGACGTGGCCTAGGCTCTGGAACGCTTCCACAAGGAATGTCGGTCTACCGGGCGCACCTCGAATCAGGCGGAGTTCATTGCGTGGCAATCGACACGCAGCATTTCGTTGCATATGCCTGGACGTGGAGAGACTGATCTCCGGGGCCGAAGCAGCATTTCTTCCCTACGGAAGGACGACGATGGCGGGTCCCGACTAAGCTCGCGTCGTCGTGCGCGATGTGACCGCGCCGACGCGATCACCAAATCGAGGAGCCGGCGTCCGCTCGCTGATTGCCGCGCCTTCGGCACGGCTAGACGACCAGCTTCGTCGCCCCCCGCCCGATCCTCTCCTCGCATCGCGCCCTCATCATTGCGGCCGAGGAGGATCGCCGCCCGCGATCACGCTCTCAAACGCCCATCGCCGGGCAGCTACCGCGCGGGTGCGAGCGGCGCCAGGGTCAGCCGAGCCTCGGCAATGGCATCCACGGCCGCTCGCCGCCCTCCGCCCACGCGCGCGCCGCTTCGCGCCAGCGGGCCACGTCCGAGCAGAACGCGTCGAGCTCAAGACCCTCGATCCCGCCGCTCGCCTCGAGTCGACCGAGCGCGGCTTCGAGCAACCGCACCATGCCGGACGGCCGGCCTTGGACGAGCCCCTTGTGGAACCCGGCGGCGATCTGGATGAGGCCCTGGAGCGCGAGACGGGTCGCGCCGGTCTCGGTGCGCCAGGCGTCCTCCCAGACCTCGTGCGCCTCGAAGAAGCGGCCCGCGTCGAAAAGGCACACACCCGCGGCGAGCCTCGCGCGCGTCGTCTCGGCAAGCGTGTCCACGGGCGGCGCCATCGCCCTCGTCTAGCGGGCGCTGGCCCGGTGCGCCGCGCCAGCCGGGCAGCCGGCCGCGGGCAGGGTGATCGGTTGAAGCGCGCGGCCGGGCGTGCGAAAACGCCCCTCCCGTGATCCGACTCGACGGCATCTCCAAGCAGCACGGCCGCCAGCTCCTCTTCGTCGAGGCGTCGGCCGTCCTACACCGCGGCGAGAAGGCCGGCCTCGTCGGCCCGAACGGCGCCGGCAAGTCGACGCTCTTCCGGCTCGTCACCCGCGAGGAGCAGCCGGACGAGGGCCAGGTCTCGATCGACCGCGGCGTCACCGTCGGCCACTTCTCCCAGGACGTCGGCGAGATGTCCGGCCGGAGCGCCGTCGAGGAGACGATGGACGGTGCGGGCCCCGTGTCCACGATCGCTGCCGAGCTGCACGCGCTCGAGCACGCGCTCGCGGATCCGGCGCGCGCCGACGAGCTGGACGATCTCGTCGAGCGGTTCGGGAACGTCCAGGCGCGGTTCGACGAGCTCGGCGGCTACGCGCTCGAGGCGCGCGCTCGCGAGATCCTCGGCGGCCTCGGCTTCACGACCGAGATGATGGACGGCGACGTCGGGGCGCTCTCCGGCGGCTGGAAGATGCGGGTCGCGCTCGCGCGCATCCTCCTCATGCGCCCGGACGCGATGCTCCTCGACGAGCCCTCGAACCACCTCGACCTCGAGTCGATCATCTGGCTCGAGGAGTTCCTGAAGGCCTACGACGGCGCGATCCTCATGACCTCTCACGACCGGGAGTTCATGAACCGGGTCGTCTCCAAGGTGATCGAGATCGACGGCGGCGAGCTCACGACGTACTCGGGCGACTACGACTTCTACGAGCGCGAGCGCGCCATCGCGGATGCGCACCAGCAGGCGCAGTTCGATCGCCAGCAGGCGATGCTGAAGAAGGAGCTCGCGTTCATCGAGCGCTTCAAGGCGCGCGCCTCCCACGCGGCCCAGGTGCAGTCGCGGGTGAAGAAGCTCGACAAGATCGAGAAGGTGGAGCCGCCCCGGGTCCGCAAGAAGGTCGACTTCGAGTTCCGCGGCGCCCCCCGGTCCGGCGAGGACGTCGCGAAGCTCGCCGGGGTCGTGAAGCGCTATGGCGCGCGCGCCGTGCACGACGGCCTCGACTTCCTCGTGCGCCGCGGCGAGCGCTGGTGCGTGCTCGGTGCGAACGGCGCGGGGAAGTCGACCCTGCTCAAGATGGTCGCCGGCGAGACCGCGCCCGACGCGGGGAGCGTCGCGGTCGGCGGGAGCGTCAAGATGGGCTACTTCGCGCAGCACGCGATGGAGCTGCTCACCCACGACGCGACGGTCTGGGACACGCTCCAGGACGCGTTCCCGCGCGCCTCGGTGGGCTCGCTGCGGACGCTCGCCGGCTGCTTCGGCTTCTCCGGAGACGAGATCGAGAAGCGCTGCAAGGTGCTCTCCGGCGGCGAGAAGGCCCGCCTCGTGCTCGCGAAGCTCCTCTACGATCCGCCGAACTTCCTCGTGCTCGACGAGCCGACGAACCACCTCGACGTCGCGACGAAGGAGATGCTGGTGCGCGCGCTCGCCGGGTACGAGGGGACGATGCTCCTCGTGTCCCACGATCGCCGCTTCCTCTCCGCGCTCACCAACCGAGTGCTCGAGCTCACGCCGGAGGGACCGATCCCGTACGGTGGAGGGTATTCCGAGTACGTGGCGCGCACGGGGCGCGAGGGACCGGGGCTGCGCCACCTCGCCTCCCGGTGACGGAGTCGGAGCGCCCGCACAGCGTCCTGCCGACGGGGGTCGACGCGGCGCGGCACGCGTGCTGCGATGACCTGTGAGTTGCGTCCGATCCCGAGCGGACGGTCGCCATGCGCCTCTTCCTGTCGTCTACCTGTCTCCGCGCGTGCACACGCTGCGACGCGATGTGCGGGCTGATCGTCGGGGTCGTCGGAGATCGGATCGCGTCCGTGCGCGGCGACGAGCGGGATCCCTTGAGCCAGGGATGGGTGTGCCCGCGCGTGGGCGAGCTGCGCGCGACGCGGACGGATCTGGAACGCGTGCGGCGGCCCCTGCGGCGGACGGCGTCGGGGTGGACGCCCGTCTCGTGGGACGAGGCGCTCGACGAGGCAGCCGGGCGGCTCCACGCGATCCAGGTCGAGCACGGCGCCGACGCGGTCGCGACGTACCTCGGGAGGCCGACGGCGCGCGATCCCGGTGCACTCCTGTTCGCCCCGATGCTGCTCGGCGCGCTCCGTTCCCGGAACTTCTCGGCCTCGGTGGACCAGCTCCCGCGGATGCTCTCGGCCCACCTGATGTTCGGACACCCGCTGCTCGTGCCGGTCCCGGACCTCGATCGGACGCAGTACCTGTTGATCCTCGGCGCGAATCCGGCCGTCTCGGAGGGGAGCATCCCCGGCGCTCCGGGGATGCGCAGCCGCATCGAGGCGATCCGGCGGCGCGGCGGTACGGTCGTCGTCGTGGACCCCCGCCGCAGCGAGACCGCGTCGCTTGCGGACGAGCACGTCTTCATCCGCCCCGGCACCGACGCGCTCTTCCTGCTCGCGATCCTGCACGAGGTCGCCACGGACGCGCCGCGGCTGCGGCGCGTCGCCGGTCTCGCCGACGGCGTCGACACGCTCCGTGCGGCGGTGCGCGAGTTCACTCCCGCGCGCGCAGAGCCGCACACCGGGATCCCGGCGGAGGTCACCTGCCGCCTGGCACGAGCGTTTGCTGCTGCGCCTCGCGCGGTCGCGTACGGTGGAGCCGGCGCGTGCACGCAGGCGTTCGGCGGGCTGTGCCAGTGGGCCATCACCGCGCTCAACGCGGTGACCGGCAACCTGGATCGCGAGGGCGGCGCCATGTTCACGCTCCCCGCCTTCGACGTGGTGAGATTGCTCGCCGCGAGCCGCGGCGGGTTCGGGCGGTGGAGGACCCGCGTGCGCGGCCTCCCGGAGCTCGCGGGGCAGCTCCCGATCGCGGCGCTCGCGGAGGAGATCCTCGCGGACGACGCGAACCGCGTGCGAGCGCTGCTGACGATCGCCGGCAACCCGGTCCTCTCGACGCCGAACGGGACGCGGCTCGTCCGAGCGCTGGGAGCGCTGGAATTCATGGTTTCCATCGCCGCGTATGTCGACGAGACCTCCCGGCAAGCCGACCTCGTCCTGCCGCCGGCGATGCCGCTCGAGCGGGGCCAATACGAGATCGCCCTGCACGCGCTGGCGATCCGCAACACCGCGCGGTACTCGCCTCCCGTGGTGGCGCCGCCGCGCGGAGCGCTGCCCGTCTGGCGCATCCTCCTCGAGCTGCACCACCGGATCGCGCAGCTCCGCGGGGGCCGCCGGGTCGCGGAGTCGCTCGGGTACCGCGCGCTGAAGCGTATCGGGCCCGAGGGGCTCCTGGATCTCGGGCTGCGGATGGGACCCTACGGCGGCGGCCTGAACCCGCTGCGCGGGATGAGCCTCCGGACGCTCCGGGCGAGCCCGCACGGCGTCGATCTCGGACCGCTGCGGCCGTGCCTGCCGGAGCGCCTCGCGAGAGACCAGCGCGTCGCGCTCGCGCCCGCGCCGTTCCTCGCCGACCTCGAGCGGCTCCGACGAACGTTCCGCGCGGACGAGGTGCGGGGCGAGCGGGGGCTCCTCCTCGTCGGGGAGCGCAACCGATGGGAGGACGACTGGCGGATCCCTGACCTTCCCATCGGGGCCCGCCAGACGCTGCTCATGCACCCGCTCGACGCACGAGCGCGTGCCGTCGCGGACGGTGACGAGGTGATCGTGTCATCGCGCGTCGGCCGCCTTGCCGTGAAGGTTCGGATCACCGACGAGGTCATGAGCGGGGTGGTGAGCCTGCGGCACGACCACGGTCACGACGCCGAAGGGACGCTCCACACGGGCGCGCTCGTCGGCGCCAGCGCGGACGATCTCACGGACGACGCCGTCGTGGACCCCCTGAGCGGGAGCACCGTGCTGAGCGGCGTGCCGGTGGCGGTCTGGCCCGCCGATCGACGTCGTGAAGCTTCGCGCTAGCCAGGGCGCGCCCCCCCTCGGCGAGCGGCGGGCTCACCCTCTTGCCCTGGGCCGGTGAGCTCCCCGCCGCCGGCGCACGACTGGGGTTCCTTCGCCGGAGGGTCGACGCCGGCCACGGCGCGTGGTGCGATCCGCTTCGAGGGGGCGGCAGCATGAGCCCGCTGCTATCGAGCACGCACTTCCGCACGTGCACGCTGTGCGAGGCGATGTGCGGTCTCGAGCTCGACGTCGTCGCCGATCGGATCGCTTCCGTCCGCGGCGACGCAAGAGATCCCCTGAGCCGCGGGAATCTCTGCCCGAAGGGGGCTGCGCTCGCGGAGCTGCAAGAAGATCCCGACCGGCTTCGGTCTCCGATGAAGCGCACGATCGCGGGGTGGAGGCGCGTCGGGTGGAACGACGCGCTGGACGAGGCCGCGGAGCGGCTCCACGCGATCCAGGTCGCGCACGGCCGGGATGCCGTCGCGACGTACCTCGGGAACCCCACGGCCCACGACCCAGGCGCGCTCCTGTTCGCCCCGCTGCTCCTCAGGACGCTGAAGTCGCGGAACCGCTTCTCGGCGGCGTCGGCTGACCAGCTGCCGCACATGCTCGCCGCCTACCTCATGTTCGGGCACCAGCTGCTCGTGCCGGTCCCGGACATCGATCACACCCAGTTCCTGCTCGTGATCGGCGCGAACCCCGCCGTGTCGAACGGGAGCATCATGACCGCCCCCGGGGTCAGGCGGCGCCTGGAGGCGATCCGACGACGAGGCGGGACGGTCGTCGTCATCGATCCCCGCCGCACGGAGACCGCCGCGCTCGCGGACGAGCACGTCTTCATCCGCCCAGGGACGGACGCGCTCTTCCTGCTCGCGGTCCTCCGCGAGCTCGCCGTAGCGCCCCGCCTCCGGCACCTCGCGGGCCTCGCCGACGGCCTCGACACGCTCTCAGCCGCGGTGCGCGACTTCACCCCCGAGCGCGCCGAGCCGCACACGGGGATCCCGGCGGAGGTCACCCGCCGCGTCGCGCGCGCGTTCGCGGATGCGCCATCCGCGGTGGCGTACGGGCGGATGGGCACGTGCACGCAGGAGTTCGGCGGGCTCTGCCAGTGGGCGATCGACGCCATCAACGCGGTGAGCGGAAACCTTGACCGCGATGGGGGCGCGATGTTCGCCCTCCCGGCGTTCGACGTAGTCCGCGGGCCGAGGCTCCTCGCCGCGAGCCCCGGCGGGTTCGGGCGGTGGAAGACCCGCGTGCGCGGCCTCCCGGAGTTCGCGGGCGAGCTGCCGGTCGCGGCGCTCTCGGAGGAGATCCTGACTGAGGGTAAAGGACGCGTACGAGCGCTGATGACCTTCGCCGGGAACCCAGTGCTGTCCACTCCCAATGGCACCCGCCTCGATCGGGCGCTCCGGGAGCTGGACTTCATGGTGTCCATCGATCCGTACGTGAACGAGACCACCCGGCATGCCGAGCTGATCCTGCCGCCGACCACCCCGCTCGAGCGCGGACACTACGACGTCGCCCTGCACGCGTTCGCGGTGCGCAACACCGCGAAGTACTCGTCCCCGGTCTTCGCGCCGCCGAAGGGATCGTTGCCGGACTGGCGCATCCTGCTCGAGCTGCGGCAGCGCATCATCCGGCTCCGCGGAGGCCGCCGCCCGGCGGGCGAGCTGGAGCACCTCTTTCTGAGGTGGATCGGGCCCGAGGGGCTCCTCGACGCCGGACTGCGGATGGGGCCGTACGGCGGCGGTATACACCTGCTGCGCGGCTTGAGCCTCAGGGCGCTTCGAAGGAGCCCGCACGGGATGGACCTCGGTCCACTCAGGCCGTGCCTTGCGGCGCGGCTCCCGGCGGGCTGCCGCATCGCGCTCGCGCCGGCGCCGTTCGTAGCCGACCTCGATCGCGTGCGTCGGGCGTTCCCGGATGGCGCGCCGCGACGCGAGGGCGAGCTCCTGCTCGTGGGCCGGCGCCTCCTGCGCGATGACAACTCGTGGCTCCACAACCTCCCGAGCCTCGCGAGGGGCAAGCCGCGCTGCACGCTGCTGATGCATCCGAAGGATGCGCGAGAGCGGGGCGTCACGGACGGCGAGCTCGTGCTCGTCTCGTCTCTCGTGGGCGGCGTCGAGGCCCCGGTGCGGGTGACGGACGAGGTGATGCGCGGAGTGGTGAGCCTCCCTCATGGCTACGGCCACGGCCGCGAGGGCGTTCGCCTGTCGGTCGCGACCAGGCACCCCGGGGCGAGCGCGAACGATCTCACCGACGAGTCGGTGGTCGACGCGCTCAGCGGCAACGCCGTGCTGAACGGGGTGCCGGTGGTCGTCTCGGCGCGACGTCGCTCCGCGTCGCGCCTCACGCCGCTCGAAACCGGGTCGGGAGCATGATCGGAGCGCGGCTGGCGGGACCCTGCGCGTCGGCGCCGGCGATCCAGTGGCAGCGGCGGATCGCGTCCCCGATCGCGGCCGCCGTCGCGCCGCGCCCGCTCGCAGGGTAAGTTCCGGCGGATGAGGACCGTCGCCGCCACCCGCTACGTCACCCCGCTCCGCGAGGGCGGGTCCCTGCCCGCGATCGTGGAGGGGGAGGACGACGGGTTGTACGTCGTGAAGTTCCGGGGGGCCGGTCAGGGGACGAAGGCGCTCGTCGCCGAGGTGATCGCCGGCGAGCTCGCCCGCGCCGCCGGGTTGCGCGTCCCCGAGCTCGTCCGGCTCGAGATCTCCGCCGCGCTCGGACGGAACGAGCCGGACGAGGAGATCCGCGACCTCCTGAAGGGCAGCGTGGGCCTGAACGTCGGGCTCGACTACCTGCCTGGCAGCGTCACCTTCGACCCCGTCGCGGACGCGCCCCCCGCCCCGCCGGAGGCGTCGGAGGTGGTCTTCTTCGACGCGCTCGTGACGAACGTGGATCGAACGGCACGGAACGCGAACCTCCTCTCCTGGCACGGGCAGCTCTGGCTCATCGATCACGGTGCGTCGCTGTACTTCCACCACGCCTGGCCGGAGACGCCGGATCCGGCGCTGACGCCATTCCGCGCGGTGAAGGACCACGTCCTCTTGCCCTGGGCCGGTGAGCTCCCCGCCGCGGGCGCACGGCTCGCCGCGCGGCTCGGGGACGGGGCGATCGCGCGGGCCGTCGGGGAGGTGCCGGAACCGTGGCTCGAGGGCGAGCCGCGCTTCGCCTCGGCCTCGGAGCACCGCGCCGCGTACGTGCGGCACCTCGAGCGGCGGCTCGCCGCGGCGAACATCTTCGTCGAGGAGGCGGAACGTGCCCGCGCACTGCTCGTTTGATTACGCCGTCGTGCGGATAGTCCCGCGCGTCGAGCGCGAGGAGTTCGTGAACGCGGGGGTCGTCCTGTTCTGCCTCGAGCGGGACTTCCTCGCCGCGCGCGTCGAGCTCGACCGGGACCGCGTCCGCGCGCTCTTCCCCGACGCGGATCTGCCGCTCGTGGAGGAGCATCTCGCCGCGTTCCCCCGCGTCGCCGCGGGCGGGGAGGGGAGCGGGCCCATCGGCGAGCTGTCCCTCCGCGAGCGCTTTCACTGGCTCGTCGCGCCGCGGAGCACGGTCATCCAGGTGGGGCCGGTGCACTCCGGAGTCTGCGAGGATCCTGCGCGAGCGCTCGACCGGCTCTTCGAGCGGATGGTGCGGATCCCCGCCTCCCCGGCGCGATGATGGCGCCCGCGATCTCCCGCAGCGACGTCCCGGTCCTCTTCGCGACCAGGGCCCTCCGGCTGTTCGCCTACGGCCTCGTCTCGGTCGTGCTCGTCCTCTACCTCTCGGCGGCGGGGTACGGCGAGCGGCGGATCGGGGCGCTCCTCACGCTCACCCTGCTCGGCGACACCGCGCTCTCGCTCCTGATGACCACCCACGCCGACCGGTGGGGCCGCAGGCGCGTGCTCATCGTCGGCGCCGCGCTCATGGCGCTCGCCGGAGGCGCCTTCGCCGTCACGACGTCGTTCGGGCTGCTCGTCGTCGCCGCGACGCTCGGCGTCGTGAGCCCCTCCGGCAACGAGGTCGGCCCGTTCCTCGCCGTCGAGCAGGCCGCGCTCGCGCAGCGGCTCCCGGCGGAGCGGCGCACCGCGGCGTTCGCCTGGTACCAGCTCGCGGGCGCGGTGGCGACCGCGCTGGGCGCGCTCTGCGGCGGGGCCCTCGCCGGAGCGTTGCAGGCGCGCGCCGTGGCGCCGCTCGCGAGCTACCGCGCGGTCATGGTCTGCTACGGCGTCGCGGGCGTGGGTCTCGTGGCGGTGTTCACGCGCCTCTCGCCCGCGATCGAGGCTCTCGCGGTGACCGCCGCCTCGCCGCGGCCGGCGCTCCTCGGGCTGCACCGGTCGCGCGGGACCGTGCTCCGGCTCTCTGCGCTCTTCTCTGTCGACGCTTTCGCGGGCGGCTTCGTGGTCCAGAGCTTCGTCGCGTGGTGGTTCCACGCGCGCTTCGGCGTCGGCCCGGCGACGCTCGGGGCGATCTTCTTCGGCGCGAACCTGCTCGCCGGCGTTTCCGCGCTGTCCGCCGCGTGGATCGCGCGGCGCATCGGGCTCGTGAACACGATGGTCGCGACGCACCTGCCCTCGAACGTGCTCCTCGTGCTCGTCCCGCTCATGCCGACGCTGTCGCTCGCGATCGCGGTGCTGCTCGTGCGGTTCTCCATCTCGCAGATGGATGTCCCGACCCGGCAGTCGTACACGATGGCGGTCGTCGATCCCGACGAGCGCTCCGCGGCGGCAGGCGCGACCGGCATCGCGCGCACCATCGGGGCCGCGCTCGCCCCGCTCGCCGCCGGTCCGCTCTACGCGAGCGCGGCGCTCGCCTCGGTTCCCTTCTTCGTCGCGGGCGGCCTCAAGATCGGCTACGACCTCGCGCTCTGGCGCGGCTTCCGCAAGGTGGTTCCGGCGGAGGAGCGCGCCGGGGGACGGGGGAAGGGGGGCTGAAGGGCAAGGCGGTGACGGCGAGCCACGACCACGACCGCGACCCTCCTCCCCCGCGCGCCCGCACCCGCGATTTCTCCCGGCGAGAGAGCGAGCACGAGCCATCTCGATGCGTACCTTGGCAGCGGGCAGGAGGCCCGGAAGCTAGAGGGAGGACGCCATGGAGCGAATCGAGAAGAAGGTCCTCATCGAGACCGATGCCGCGCGGGTGTTCGAGCACCTGACCGATCCGAGGAACCTGCTGGAAATCTGGCCCAGCCTCATCGAGGTCGCCAACGTCGACATGCCCGGCGACGGCTCGCACGCCTTCGACTGGACCTACAAGATGGCGGGCCTGCGCTTCCACGGGCGGACTGAGACGATCCAGGTCGAGCGGAACCGGCGCCGCGTCGTGAAGAACGAGAAGGGGATTCCGAGCACGTTCGAATGGACGTTCGACCAGCGCGACCATGGGACCGAGGT
>DATIDF010000356.1:0-4942 GCA_035456445.1 Anaeromyxobacter sp. | reverse complement strand
CGGGACGGCCGGCGCCGTGGTCAGGCCACGATTCTTCCGGCACACGCTCCATGCTCCCCACGCTCCCTTCCCCGATTCTTCCGGCACACGCTTCCCGGCACACGCTTCCAGCGATTCTTCCGGCACACCCTTCCGCTTCCTTCCCGATTCTTCCGGCACACGCTTCCGAATTCTTCCGGCACACGCTTCCTCGGCACACGCTTCCTTCTCGCAGCGTCCTGCATGGCGCCGTTCGCGCCACCTCGGTCCGGCGCTCCGTGACGGCGACCGCGACGTCGCCCCGCCGGCCGGCCCCTGAAAGGGAGACGCGCGCTGGCGGCGGCGCTTAAAACCCCTTCCATCCAGAGCGGGGGGCTCTCAGATGCCGAAGATGAAAGCGGTGCAGGTCTCGAAGCCGAATGGTCCCTTCGAAGTGGTCTCGCGCGACGTGCGCGATCCTGGCCCGAGCGAGATCCGCATCCGGGTGGAGGCATGCGGCGTCTGCCACAGCGATGCGCTGACGAAGGGCGGCGCATATCCCGGGCTCACGCTTCCGCGCGTACCCGGCCACGAGATCGCCGGCCGGGTGGATGCGGTCGGCGCGAACGTGAGGGCGTGGAAGCCGGGGGACCGCGTCGGCGTCGGCTGGCACGGCGGCCACTGCTTTGTGTGCATTCCGTGCCGCAAGGGAGACTTCATCAACTGCGAGAAGGCCCAGATCACCGGAATCACCCTGGACGGCGGATACGCGGAGTACGCGGTCGTCCCGCACGAAGCGGCGGCACGCATCCCGGACGACCTCGACGTGTTCGAGGCCGGCCCTCTCCTGTGCGCCGGCGTCACCACCTACAACTCGCTGCGCAACAGCGGGGCGAGGCCCGGCGACACGGTCGCCGTGCAAGGCATCGGCGGCCTGGGCCACCTCGCGATCCAGTATGCGGCGCGGATGGGGTTTCGAACCGTCGCCCTCTCGCACGGATCGGAGAAGGAAGCGCTCGCGCGGGAACTCGGCGCTCATGAGTACGTCGACACGCAGAAGGTGGACGCGGCCGAGGGGCTGAGAAGGCTCGGCGGAGCCGACCTGGTGCTCGCTACCGCGCCACACAGCGCCGCCATCGCGGGCACGATCAACGGGCTCAAGGTGCGCGGCAAGCTGCTCATCGTCGCGGCGGCCTTCGAGCCACTCCAGATATCGGCGCTCTCGCTCCTCTCCGGCAAGACCATCGCCGGTTGGCCGAGCGGCAGCGCGATCGACTCCGAGGAGACGATGACGTTCAGCTCCCTCACCGGCGTCCGCCCGCGGATCGAGAAGTTCCCGCTCGAGAAGGCCGAGGAGGCTTTCGGGAAGGTCATGTCCAACAGCGTCCGCTTCCGCGCAGTGCTCGTGCCTTGACAGCGGCTGAAGCAGCGGTCAAAGGGGAAGCCCATGTCGCGCGTCATCGTGGTCACCGGAGCCGTCGGAGCGCTCGGGACCGCGCTCGCCCGCCACCTCGTCGAGCGCGGTTACCGCGTCGCGGGCGTCGGGCTCGGCCGCCACGAGGAGCGCCTCCGCACCCTCGAGGACGATCTCGGCGCAGCACTCGCCGGGTTCGTGCTCGAGGAGGACTCGACCGCGGCGTGGGTCGCGGCCCTAGGCGTCGTCGAGTCTCGCCTCGGCCCGGTCTCCGGCGCGGCGCTCGTCGCGGGCGGCTGGCGCGGTGGCCGGCCCTTCCACGAGGACCGCGACGAGGGCACCTGGCGGAGCATGCTGGACGAGAATCTCGAGTCGGCCCAGCGCGCACTTCGCGCGCTGCTGCCTCGACTCGTCGCGCGGCGCTCGGGCAGCGTGGTCGTGGTCGGCTCACGCAATGTCGAACGGCCGTGGTCCGGGGCCGGCGCGGCCGCCTACACGGTTGCCAAGAGCGCCGTCGTCGCGCTCGCGCGCGCGATCGCCGTCGAGGTCCTGGATGCCGGCGTACGCGTGAACGCCGTCCTCCCCAGCACGATCGACACCGCCGAGAACCGCCGCGCCATGCCGGACGCCGACGCGTCGCGCTGGGTCAAGCCTGAGTCGATCGCCGCCGTCATCGAGTTCCTGCTCTCGGAGGCGGCGCGGGACGTGAGCGGCGCAGTGGTTCCCGTTTTCGGGCGCGCCTGAGCGGCTGGCTCAGTTCGGCCGCGCTGGGCATCCAGCGCGCAGCTGAGGGCATCGAGGCCTCGCCCAGGTCCTTGTAGGGCAGGCGCTTAGCCAGGACGTGTTACGCGGCGACCCTATGTGCTCTCACGCCGCCAACCCCAGGATCCGCGTCGCGATCGCTCGTCCATCGCGGATAGCGTAGTTCGTCCCGCGATCCTCGGGGTAGATCTGCGCCATCGTTGCGATCCATGCGTTCTCGAACGGCGTCTCGTGCGGCGGGACGTACCTCGAGTAGCCGCGCTCCGTGACCGGCTGTGCGTGCTCGGCTCGCCAGACGCGGTAGTCCGCGACCCACGAGCGGTCCAGCGCCGGGAACATCCGCCTGAGGTGCTCGAGCGCGAAATCGAGGTAACGCGCGTCATCGTACGAAAAGACCGGATCCTCGGTCGCGAGATATCGAGATACGAAGACGATGTGCTTGCCGTGGTAGTTGTCGGGGGGATCGAAGTTCGTGTGCTCGATGACTCCGACGAACGGGAACCCGGGATCGTTCACGTTGAGCCAGTACGTATCCGACAAGCTTCGATCGAGTTGGAGGACGAGGCAGACGTTCCCGAGGTAGCGCACGCGACGGAGCCGCGCCATCCACTCGGCGTCCGCCTGGCCGTCGAAGATGTCGGCGATGATCGGCAACGCTGGGGTGAAAACGAAACGTCGGGCGTGCACCTCGCCGCGGGACGTGGTGAGCGCCTCGACGGTGTTCCCGTTACGCTGAATCCCGGTGACGGGCGTGTCGTAGCGGATCTCGCCGCCCGCCCGACGGATCGCTTCGGCGATCTCCTGCGCGAGCGCGCCGAAGCCGCCCTTGAAGTAGGCGAGCTGCTCGCCACCCTTCTTGTCGCGCGTGCTGCCGCGCAGAACAAGCTTCTTCCAGAACCAGACGGCGTTCACCGCGTCGGCGTACACCGAGAACTTCGAGCGGATGAGCGGCTCCCACACCACGCGGAACACCTCCGGCCCGCACAGCGGCTCGATCCACTCGCGGATGCCGAGGTGCTCGATCGACCTCCAGTCCTTCACGCGTCGTGCCCGGAGCACCAGCGTTCCGAGACGGATGCGATCGCTGAGGGAGAGCGGCGAGAAGCGCAGGAGGTCGAGCGGCGTCGAGAGTCGCCAGACCCGCCCAGCATAGTACATCCCGGTGCGCGAAGGGCGGGTCACAACCCGGTCCTGCACACCGAGCTCCGCCACGAGCCGCGGGACCTCGGAGTCGTTGTTGAACCAGTGATGGTAGAACTTTTCGATGGTGACGCCGTCGCGGAACTGGAAGGTCCCCGCGAGCCCACCGGGCGTCGAGTCGCTCTCGAGCAGGACAACCTTGAGACCCGCGCGAGCGAGCGTGAGCCCTGCGGTGAGGCCGGTGAAGCCGGCCCCGACGATGGCTGTATCGAACTGTGTGTCCATCAGGTTCAGTATGGCGTGGGTCTCGCCGTCCCGCGGAAGAGCTGGCCGTTCGCGAGGATCGCGACGGCGCCCGCGAGGGTCGTCGGGACCCATAGCGCGAGATGGGCGAGAATTGCGAAGCTCGCCGCCTGCGCCGAAGTACCACCAAGGGCGGCCACGGCCGAGTACGCTGCGAGGTGGAAGGGCCCGACATAGCCGGGTGAAGATGGGACCAAGGTGGCGAGCGTCGCGACCGCCATGATGACGAGCGCCGCCGCCGTGCCCGTTGCGAGGTCGAGCCCGGTGAGCAACGCGAAGAAGAGCCCAGCTTCGCCGAGCCATACGAACATCGAGAGCAGGAACGCCCGGGCGAGAACGCCAGGGCGTGACATCGCGGCGAGCCCTTCCATGAGCTCTTGCCCGACGCGCAGCCCTCCAGCGAGCCGCGCGCGATCCCGTCGCTCCGCCGCCGCGGCCGCGCGCGAGATGAGTCGGGCGATAGGGCGGCTGAAGATTACGGCCGCCGCGAGCCCAGTGCCGCACAGGATGGAAATGATCGCCACCCCGCCTTTGAAGGCGGCGGGGACGCTCACCGAGCGTGTCAGTGCGAGGCCGATCCCCAGCACCACGAGCAGCGTCTGGAGATCGAGGATCCGCTCGAGGACGATGCTCGCCGTCGCCGTCACGCGGCGGACGCCGATGGCAGTCGGGAAAACGACGGCGCGGACGACGTCGCCGGCACGGAACGGGAGGACGTTGTTGAGAGCAACAGACCCGACGAAGGGAGCCGCGCAGGCTACCCCGCTCACCCTCGCACCGGCCGCGCGCAGCATGACGCTCCATCGCTGGACCCGCGTCGCGTAACCGAAGGCGAGGGAAGCGAGGCCCAGCGCCAGGTATTGCCAGCGCGCCTGAGCGAGCGCCCGCTCGACTTCCGCGAAGTCGATTCGCCGCACGACGAGCGCGAGGCACCCCGCGGAGATCACGATGCCGAGGACTTGGCGGACCCAGCGGCGCCGCTTCGGCCTGTCTCGGTCGAGGATCATCGCATCGATGAGAGCGCGTTCCGCTTCTCTGCTCCGAAGCCGATTCGCTCGCGCACGATGTAAAGCGGCCGCCTCTTGGACTCGTCGAAGATCCGGCCGACGTACTCGCCGATGATGCCAATGCTGACGAGCTGGACGCCGCCGAGGAAGGTCACGGCGATGAAGAGGAGCGTCCAGCCGGGCACCCACACGGACGTGAAGACGCGCAGCACGAACGCGTAGACGATGCCAACGAGCGCGAGCGCGGAACTCGCGAACCCGAAGTGCATTGCAAGCCGGAGCGGCGCCGTTGAGAAGGACACCATCCCATCGGAGGCGAAGCGGATCATCTTCCGCAGCGGGTACTTGGTCGTGCCCG
>DATIDF010000355.1:0-13373 GCA_035456445.1 Anaeromyxobacter sp. | reverse complement strand
CAGCGCCATGGCGCGCAGGGGGCGCGGCGGGATCGTCCTCATGACCTCGCTGTCCGCCTCGCAGGGGAACCCGCTGCTCGCGAGCTACGCGGCGTCCAAGGCGTTCGACCTCGTCCTCGCCGAGGGGCTGTGGGAGGAGCTGGGGTCGCGCGGCGTCGACGTCGTCGCGTGCCGCGCTGGCGCCACCCGCACGACCGGCTTCGCCGCCTCGCGACCGCGGCGGCGCGTCCCCCTGTCCGACCCCGACGACGTCGCGCGCCGTGCGCTCGACGCGCTCGGCCGCGGCCCGAGCCTCGTCACCGGCGCGGTGAACCGCATCGCCGCCTTCACCTTCGGGCGGCTACTGCCGCGCCGGCTATCGATCCGGATCATGGGGCGCGCAACGCGCAGGCTCTACGAGTGAGGGTACATCTCGAGGAGCGGGCCAGGGCCGCCGACGAGCGAACCCGCGGTCGCGCGGTCCTCGCGCTCGTCTACCTCGTCGCGCTCGGCGCCGCGTGCGCCGTCGGGTGGCAGCTCAGGGATCGCCACCCGATCGTCGTCGCCGCCGCGGCAGACCTCGCCGCGACGGTCGTCGTGTTCGGGGCGAGCGTGCTCGCCGGCAACTCCAGCCTCTACGATCCCTACTGGAGCGTCGCCCCCGTCCCGATCGCCGCCTACTGGGCGACGGCGCCGGACGGCGGGAGCGGCTTCCGGCGCGCGCTGGTCTTCGCGATCGTCTGCGTCTGGGGTGCCCGGCTCACCGCGAACCAGATCGCACGCTGGCGTGGGCTGCGGCACGAGGACTTCCGGTACCGGGAGCTGCGGGCGAAGAGCGGGCGCGGCTACTGGGCGGTTAGCTTCGTCGGGATCCACCTCCTGCCCACGGTCTGGGTGTTCCTCGGGCTGCTGCCGATCTACCTCGCGCTCGCCGGCCCGCGCCGACCGTGGAGTGCGCTGGACGGGCTCGCGTGCGTCATCGCGATCGGCGCCGTCGCGCTCGAAGCCACGGCAGACCGGCAGCTTCGCGCGTTCCTGAAGCGGCGCCACGCCGACGACGCCGTGCTCGACGCCGGCGTGTGGAGGTGGAGCCGCCACCCGAATTACCTCGGAGAGATCCTGTTCTGGTGGGGGCTCTGGGTGTTCGGCGTCGCCGCGGCGCCCGGGTCGGCCTGGACCGCGATCGGCCCGCTCGCGATCACGCTGCTCTTCGTCTTCGTCAGCGTGCCCTGGATGGACCGGCACATGCTGTCGCGCCACCCGACCTACCAGGAGCGCCTTCGCGCGACCCCTGCGCTCCTGCCCTGGCCGAGGCGGCGGCGGTGAAGGCCGACCGCTTGCGCGCAGCAGTGCGGCCGCGAGGTGAGGACTATCCGCTTCGCTCCTCGATCAGCTTTCCGGTGCGCCGCTCGCGCGCGATTCCGCGTTACAGCACCTGATCGATGGTCACCACGTCCACCAGGCCGAAGACCTGGTAGAGCGCGGGGATCACCTTCTCCGGCGGGTGACGTCGTCGGAGCTCGGCCACCTTCTCGGTGCCGGCCCGGTAGCACGGCAGGTACATGCGCCCGTTGAGCGGGTGGCGGCCCCAGGCGCCGGAGAGCTTGTCGGCGCGCTCCTCGGAGCACAGGTACTCGCTCCGGAGCACCCGGGCGACCTCGTCCTGCGGGCGGCCCTCCTCCCAGGTGAGCCAGGCCGACTGGTTCTTCGCGTCGTCCTGGAGGAGCGCCAGGAGGGTGCCGATCTGCAGGTCGGGATCGGGGAGCTCCGCGATCTCCTTCGCGCCGAACGCCATCAGGATGGCGTTGTTGGCGAGCCCCTCGGACAGCGCCGCGCCCCGCGTGTTCATGGTGAGCACGGTGCCCTCGAAGCCGAGCTTCCCCTGGACGTAAAGCGCCTGGGCGAGCGCAAAATTCGTTGCGTGACCGGGGACCACCTCGTGCGACACGAGGTCCACGAACTCCGGTACCGAGATGTCGAGCGCGGCGTTGATCTCGTAGGTCGCCTCGTACTGCGGGGACCCGTCTCGGTTGCGCGCCCGGCCGACGTAGTTCATCGAGCCCGAGAACGAGGCGTTCTCGATGGGCAGGAACTCGACGTTCGCGCGTGGGACGGCGTGGAGGGAGGCCGGCAGGTATGGCACCACGTGACGGAGGGTGCCCTCCTCGAGCTGGGCGATGAAGCCGTCCGCGAGCAGCTTGATCGCCTTGCGCGGGACGTGCCGCTCGCGGCGCCAGGCATCGACCGCCGCGAGGAGCCGCTCCGGCTCGGCCGGCACGCGGAGCAGCTCCGCGAGGAGCTGCTGCTTCGGGCCCGGCCGCGACGGCTCGGGGGACTTCCCCGTCGAGGCGACCACGCACCGCTCGTACGGCACCTTCGGCCCGCAGCCGCGCAGCTCCTCCACGAGCTCCCAGATCACGCGGAGGGACTCGCCCTGCCCGGCGAGGAACGCGCCGCGCAGGCCGCCGAGCGCGCGCCCTTGTGCGATCAGCTCGTCGATCGCACCCCGCACATCCACCGCCGCGAGGTAGGCGTCGATGGCGGCCTGGTCCGGGGTCCCCGCCCCGACGCCGCCCGTCTCCCGCAGCCTAGCCGCCGCCGCGTTCGTGTACGCCTCCGGGAGCGGCTCGTCGGAAAACCAGGAGTCCGCAATGAACCGACCCGCACCCGAGGGATTCATCACGTCGCCTCCCCAGAGCGTGTCGATCCCCAGGATGGCGGTGGCCGTGGTCCTCGCCAGCTTGGCCTCGTCCGGCATGAGCACCCTCCATACCTTTGCCGAGGACCATAGCACCGGCGCTCGAGCAGGAAGACGCCCTCCAGGAGGACCACGAGGAGTGTCGCTCAGGGCTGCGCTTGTTGGGCGAGCCGATACCGTGCGCGCCCTGCATCGAAGACCTGAACGACCCAGGAGTAGAACTCCTGCGGGTGATCCAGATGCTCGACCTTGCCACAGCGGTCCCAGGCGACGTGCCCGAGCTCATGAGCAGTGACGAGCTCCGCAACGCTGACGAGCTCCACCCCTCCAGTCATCACCTGGATATGATTATCCGCCAGATACGTGCAGCCACTCGCCCGTACCTCACCGCAATAAAACATGGTGGGGACATACGTGATCGAGGCTCTACCGCTCGGAATCAGCTCGCACGGAGCGAGTTCACGTGCGGTCTCGATGAGGTACGGCAGCGAGGCTGGAGCGTTGCCCTCCACGACCCAATCCTCGGGAAATGCGGGCTCGTCCTCGACAGGGCCGCCGCATGCAGCAAGCAACAGGCCCAGGAACGCAAGAAACGTTCGCAATCGGTGGCGCTCCCCCTGGACGGATGACCGTCAATGAGAAGCATGGGGGGCTGACACCGTGCGTCCGTGTGCAGAAGCCGCACTGCCGCACCTCGTCGCCCCCGCGAGCAGCGGCAACGATCGCGGCGATGGCGAGCGATGTTCGCCGCTCCTTGGCCGGTACGCTCCGGGGCGAGCCGTGCGGGGGGGCCGGCGCGGTGCAGCGCGTGGATCCGGCGCAGCCGCGCCGGATCACTCCTCGTAGTGGACGCACCCGCGGAGAACGTTCGTCGGGCTCTGCTCGCAGAACTGCTCGAAGGTCGCGGTGAATCGCGTGAGCGACGTCCCCGACCAGTCGAGCTCGTGGATCTGGAAGCGGCCGGAGATGGTGTTGCACCCGCGCCCGTCCCCGCCGATGTCGATGCCAGGATGTCCTGGCGAGGCGAATGGCGCCCGCTGCGCCCCTTCGTAGACCTGCGTCCCGAGCGGCTGCCCGAGCTCGTGCGAGCTCAGCTCGACATTCCACCACAGGCCCTGCGCGGGATCGCTCGGGTCGACCCAGATCCGCACGGTGTCGGCAGTCGTCTGCGACGTCGTGAAGGTACCGACGGTCACGGCCTGCGTCCCGTTGAAGATGTATCCGCTCCCGTCGAAGAAGAGGACGTTCCCGGCGCCGAGGCAGGGCGCGGGGGAGCCGACGCCCTCGGGTGCGACGAGCTCGAGCGGCCCGGTGGTCGCGACGACGGTGCTCGGGTCGCTCGCGAGGAAGAGTCGGATCTCGAACGGCCCGGTGCACCCGGAATTCGCGTGCGAGCACGGAACGAAGTAGCTCGTCGTCCCCATCGCGCCGAGCCGGAAGAGCGCCGGCGTGAACGTGCCGGCGCCGGGACGGGACACTGCGACGATCACGTCGGCGGCGGAGGGCGAGCCGTCCGCGTTGCGCCCGAGGGCGAGCACCGGGATCTTGGAGTAGCCGTCCGCGTTGATCTCCATGGACGCGATGCGGAGCTCGAACACCGTGGACGCGTCCTGCACGCAGCGGTCCTCGTCCACGTGCGCTCCAGGCCCGCAGACGACGAGGTCGTCCGCGACGCACGCGTTGCCCTCGAGGTGCGTGCCCGAGCCGCAGGTCATCGAGGGATTGGGGACGCACACCGTTCCCTCGAGGTGCGTGCCCGCACCGCAGCCGATCGGGCTCGCGCTGTCGGCGACGCACGTGACGCCCTCGAGGTGGGTCCCCGCACCGCACGTGACCTGCGCGCCGGTCGAATACCTGCGGCACACGTTGCCGTCCGCCCAGGTTCCGCTGCCGCAGGAGATCGCCTCGCCGCCGACGGCGACGCACGAGCCGTTCACGAGCTGGGTGCCCTCGCCGCAGGTGTACGTGATCGCAACGCAGGTCCCGTCCTCAACGCGCTTTCCCGGAGGGCAGCCGATGCCGTCGCTATCCGCCGCGCACGCGGCGAGCATTCCAAGAGCGGCGCAGGCGAGGATGTCGTGATTTCTCATGGGAATCGTCTCTAGTACCAGTCGAACCCGAGCCACGCCGACCACCCGCTGCCGCGCGAGACGTCGATCGCGCCCGAGCCGGAGAGGAAGTGGGCCTGGTAGTCGAGGTTGAGCGTGAGGTTGAACGCCTTCCCGAGCCAGAAGGCGTAGCCGATCCCGCCGAGCGCGTTCCACCCGCCGTACGTGCCGTTGCCGGCGAGCACGGGGCCGTCCGTGTCGATGGTGAACACCGATCGTCCCACGGCGCCGCGCACGAACGCGCCGCGCTCCCACGGGAAGAACATGGCGCCGAGGTCGTAGTAGTTGAGCTGGAAGATCTCGCTCGGACCGGAGGCGATCGCGCCGATGGCGCCACCGTCGAACCCGACGAGGAGCTTCGGCGTGACCGTCGCGCCGACGCGCAAGTTGACTGCGGCCGTGGTTCCGGAGCGTCCGAGCAGGTCCTCGAACGTGTAGCTCTCGTCCCCGATGCGTGCCCTGCCGCCACCGGCGCCGACCCCGAACCCGATGTACCAGCCCCCGCGCTGATGAATGCGGGGGGCGGTCGCGAGCGGCTCCGGCAGCGCGCCCGGTGCGGAAGCGACGGACGGTGTCGCGCTCGTGGTGGGCGGCGTCGCGACCTCCGCCGCAGCCGCGGCGGGCGGCAGGGTCTCCAGCGCGTGCGCCGCGGATCCCGCGAGCCCGCACGCGATCACGGCGATGGCCAGCTTCTTCATGTCCCCTCCGGGTGAAGTCCGGCGAGTCTACCCGACCGGGTCCCCGTTCGCGAGACGCAACGAGCCGCGTCAGGTGGCCGCAGATGCGCCGGCGGCTCCAACGTGCCGACGCTGCAAGGCGCGTCGCTAGGCGCACGTCCACTCGTCGGAATGCGGCCCACGCTCTTGTGCCTGGGGCGTGAAACGCTCGGCGTCCTGTCGTACGTCCGTGTTGCGCGACACCCCGGCGCATGCGAGATCCCCGCCATGCCGCTCCACCCGACCGCACAGCGGGTCCAGGACGCGCTCGCCGCCCGCGGGCTCGCGAACGAGGTCGTCGAGGTCGCCGCGTCGGCCCGCACCGCCGCCGAGGCGGCCGCAGCCCTCGGCTGCGAGGTCGCGCAGATCGTGAAGTCGCTCGTCTTCCGTGGGCGCGAGAGCGGCCGCGCAATCCTCGTCGAGGCGAGCGGCGCGAATCGCGTGAGCGAGGAGGCGGTGCGGGCGCTCCTCGGCGAGCCGATCGAGCGCGCCGATCCGGCGTTCGTCCGCGAGCAGACCGGGTTCGCGATCGGCGGCATCCCACCCATCGGCCACGCGCGCGAGCTGGTCACGCTCGTCGACGAGGACCTGCTCCGCTTCGATCGGATCTGGGCCGCCGCCGGACATCCGCGCGCGGTCTTCCCGCTCACGCCAGGCGAGCTCGTGGCCATGACCGGGGGCCGAGTCGCCCGCGTCACGTGACCGGCGCGCCGGCGCCGGAGCGGGAGGGCGACCCGGTCCACGCGGCGACGGCCGTCGGGGGGCTGTGAGGCACGCCGCCCGGCCGCCTCCCACGGAGGACCGTCCTTTCCCGTCCGCCTGTCACGAAGGGGGCGATCCTCCGCGCGGTGTGTAACGTCTGAAGCGCACGCCGACCCAGCGTAAAGAAGACCGCTTCACCCACGCCGCAGGAGGAGCCCATGCTCGCAGCCAGAATCGCCCGCGCCGCGCTCGCGATCGCCGTCCTCGCCTCGTTCGGCCTCGCGCCGCTCGCCCGTGCGTCGGACGTCACGGACGAAAAGATGCCGGCCAGCTACGAAGCCATGATGAAGATGAAGCCCATGGACGTCATGCAGATGATGGACCCCGGCAAGAAGGGCTACGTCACGAAGGACGACTTCATGAAGTTCCACGAGGCGCTCTTCGACAAGATGGACAAGAACAAGGACGGTCAGGTCTCCCGGCAGGAGTTCAGCCGGCACTAGGGCGATGCGCGTCCCTCGCCATCCCCTCCCGAGGGCGACACCCGCTCCTCACCGTTCAGACGTCGTCCTCGCGCCAGGCCCGGGCTTCTGGAGCACGAGGAACGTCTGATACGGGAGCAGCTTCGAATCGTCGGACTTCAAAGTGAAGCCGGCAGCTCGCAGCATCGTCGTCAGCTTCGCCTTGGGGATCTTCATTCCCCTCCGCCTCGTCGGCAGGGCGGCCGGGCGGCGAGTGACGGCTTGCGATCGAAGCGGACGCGGGCTGGGAGGCTACTGCTTCACCGGCTGAAGCCCGTAGCGCCCCATGACCTTCGCAATCACGTCGGGCGGCGGCAGGGCCGTGGTCGCCGCGGCGGCCATCTCGCGGAAGTAGTCGAGGTAGCGCGCGGCGACGATGATGTTGAGGAAGCGCACCCGCGCGCCACTCTCGTTCCAGATCGCGTGGGGCACGTTGACCGGGATGGTGAAGGAGCTGCCTGCGGTGGCGGTGAAGGTCCGCTCGCCGAGCTTCACCCCCATCCGTCCTTCAAGGACATAGATCGTCTCGTCGTGCTCGGTGTGGATGTGGGGCGGGATGCGGAAGGTGTCGCCGCGGAACTCGGCCACCGCGAGGTTCATCCGGGTGCCGGAGCCGTTCTCCTTGATGATGATCTCGAGCGGTCCCAGGCGGAAGGCCTCCCCGTCGTCCTGACCAAGATGCACGGCGGGGCTGCTGTCGACGGTGTTCGGCTGGCTCATGGCGCCCTCCTGTTACTGATCTCACGTGCGGTGAGCAGCGTGCGTCGCGGAGGCGATCTTCGTGAAGAAGGCGGTGAACCCCACCGCGATACCGACCACCGCGCCGACGACGAGCAACCACTGCACCGAGTGCCCCAGCCAGCGGTCGAGCCCATAGCCGAGGGCCGTGAAGCCCGCGACGGACGCGATCAGCGTACTCGACGCGGCCATGTACGGCTCGGCGTTCCGGTACCCCGCTGCGAGGCTCGAGAGCCCGCGCTCGCGGTCCGCCGCACCAGCAACCCCCGGCTCGCCGGTCGGGTCGCGCGCTCGCTGTGCCATTCGGTCCCCTATCGACGTACAGGTCAGCGACCGGTCCAGAGGCGAGGAGTCGAACGCAGGCTCGGCACCGGTGGCCGATCGCCGAGCAGGACGTCACGTGCATGTGCTCGGTCAAACGATGACCTAACGCCGGCGCGGCATCGGGCACACGGGATCTCAGGGCGCGCGCGACGAACGGGAGCGTTTCCCCGACGTGGGTATGGTGGGTGAAAGGTGATCGTCTCGGCGTCGTGCCCGCCCCGCGCCAGCTCAGCGCGCGTGAGGCCGGCGACGGAGATCCACCAGCATCTTGCCGGCCATGACGATCAGGAGCACGCCCAGCGCCAGGAGCACGACGGCCACCGCGACGACCAGGATCTCCGGTGGTGCGGCGCCGCCCGGCGACCCGCCTGCTGCGCCTTGCAGTGCGCGACGGACGTCGAGCAGCATCGCGCTCCCGAGGAAGGCAACCGCCGCGGCCAGCGAGAACGCAATCGCGCTCCTCGTCTCCCGCGTCGGGCTCCACATGACTCCCTCCTTCGCGCGTGAATGACCCACGACCCGACGAGCGGCCTCGCGCCGCCACGTCGTCGAGGTCAAGCGGCCTTCTTCCGCGGCTGCGTGCGCACCCTGCGCAGCGCCTCGTCCGTGAGCTCGGTCATCGCACCCGCCGCGGCGGTCAACGTCGTGGTCGCCACGTTGAGCAGCGTGCGCGCCAGCTCCAGGAACGCACCCCTGAGGGCCTTGAGCTCGTCGAGCGCCGTCGACTCGCGCTTCGTCTTGGTTGCCATGAGTCACCTCCCCTTCATCTATATATGCCGAGGTCGTAGCGGCAGACCGGGCGTTCAGGGCTGACACGAAGGAGCTTGCTTCCGGGGCGCACGCGCGCCGGCGCGCGGCTGGAATGCAGCCCGGTTCAGAAAGGGCGGATGAAGTGACGCGCGCGCTCGTCGCGCGGTCGTGCATCACCGGGCCGATCCCGGCGGTCGCGATGCGAGGACACGCTCAGTGCCAGCGCGACGCCGGCGCTTCAGCTCCGCGTGGAAGCCGTCGTCACGCGCAAGCGGACGCGGTGGGGGAGGCGTGCCGGTCATCCTCCCATCTGCCGAACGGCGCATCACGCCAGAGGCTCACGGAAACGCTTGGGCGACACGCGCGGCCGTGCGCGCGAACAATACCCGACCGGGCGACCGCTCCTTACCGCAGCGAGCATCTATCGTACGTCCCGGTTACGACCCCACTGAAGCCCGCGCGTCCCTGCCGGCAGGAGCAGGCAATGCTCTACGAGTTCATCCTCACCAACAAGAACGAGATTCTGTCGCGCGCGCGCGCGAAAGTCACGGCGAGGCAATGGCCCGTCGTCTCCACGGAGGAGCTGGAGAACGGGCTGCCGCTGTTCTTGACCCAGCTCGCAGAAACGCTGCGCCTCAGGTCCACCTCGGAGCCGTTTTCGCCCACCGCCATCGGCACGAGCGCAGGCAAGCACGGCGGCGAGCTGCTGGCGAAGGGGTTTACCGTAGCGCAAGTCGTCCATGACTACGGCGACATCTGCCAGGCCATCACCGAGGCGGCGGTCGAGAAGAAGGTTGCCATCAGCTCCGAGGACTTCCAGACGCTGAACCTCTGCCTCGACAATGCCATCGCTGGAGCGGTCACCGAGTTCAGCCGCCAGCGCGAGCTGGCGCTCGGGGACGGGGAAGCGGAACGGCTCGGCTACCTGACGCACGAGCTTCGTAACCTTCTCTCCACGGCCATGCTGTCGTTTGCGGCGGTGAAGAGCGGGAGGGTCGCGGCCGGCGGGAGCACCGGGGCGATCACGGAACGCAGCCTCATGGGCATGCGCGACCTCCTGGACACCACCATCTCGGAGGTCCGCCTATCTGCGGGGACGCACGAGGCGAAGCGCATGTCCGTCGCGCGGTTCCTGGACGACGTCGAAGGCGCGGCATCGCTGCAGGCCGCGCAGCGGGAGATGGGTTTGAGCTTCGCTCCCCCGACGCCGGTGGATGTCATGATCGACGCTGACCCGCAGCTCCTCTCGTCGGCGCTCTTCAACCTGCTCCAGAACGCATTCAAGTACTCCATCCCCCACGGCAACGTGGCGGTTCGTGCCGTGTGTGAGAACGGGCTCGTCTCCATCGAGGTCGAGGACGAGTGCGGCGGTCTGCCGGAAGGGAACTCCGAGGCGTTCTTCACGCCGTTTGGCGCACGGCGCGGCAAGGACCGCTCCGGTCTGGGGCTCGGGTTGAACATCAGCCGCAAGGCGGTAAAGGCGTTCGGCGGTGAGATCCGCGTTCGCAACCTACCCGGCAAGGGATGTATCTTCACCATCGCGTTACCGGCTGCCGTCTAGCTCGTCGCGGCGTGGCAATGCCCCTCGACGGCTGACGCAACAGGCGGTTTCCGGGCGCGGACACTCTACGGGGGAGCGACTTCTTCAGGCGCAGCGGGAGGCCCGGCGGGCGTGTCACCGACCTGCGTCCGGTGCCACATTCGCACCGCTGCGAGGAAGAACGCCAGCGCGAGCGGCCCGACGATGATCCCGGCCGGGCCGAACGTCGCGAGGCCGCCGAGCAGCGCCAGGAAGATCAGCGATACGTGCACGGACAGCCCTCGCCGCATGAGAACGGGCTTCAGCAGGTTGTCGACCGTGCCAACCACGCCAACGGACCAGAGTGCAAGGAGCCCGGCCGCGAGCGCGTGCCCTGACGCGAAGTGGAGGGCGGCGACGGGGAGGATGACGAGGTTCGCGCCGAGAAGCGGCACGAGGGCCCCCACGAAGGTCAGGATCGCGAAGAAAGCCGGCTGCGGGACGCCAGCGACGAGGAAGCCCACGAACGCGAGCGCCGCTTGTACCCCGGCGGTGGCGAGCGCGGAGACGACGACCGCGCCCACCGCCCCGTTGAAGGTCGCGAGCAGCTCGCGGAACTGGCCGGGTTCGAGCGGCGTCACCTCGTCGAGCCACTCGATGAGCCGGTGTCCCTCGGCGAGCAGGAAGTAGAGCGCGACCACCATCACGAGCGTGCTGACGACCAGCGTCCCGGTCGCGGAGATGACCCCACCCACGGCAGCCGCTCCACCGACGCCCTCGAACGCCTCTCGCGCGCGCTCCAGTGAGCGCGGCATGTCGGCGGTCAGCCCGGTCGCGAACTCGCGCAGCGGCTCGGGAAGTCGCGCCACGAGTCCGGCAACGCCCTCGCTCTCGAGCGCGGCGCGCACCCACCGTACGCCCGCGACGACCTGCCACACGGCTGCGGTGATGAGGTACGCGACCGGACCGACAATCGCGGTGACGACCCCTACGGAGAGCAAGCCTGCCGACGCCGCTCGACGGCCGCCGAGCGCGGCCGTCAGGCGAACGTGCGCGGGATCCAGGACTGCGGCGATGGTCGCCGCCACGAGGATGGGCTTCGCGAACGGAGATGCGACATACACGAAGAGCGCGAGAGCGGCGACGAGGAGCAGAAGCTGGAAGCGTCGCGTTGTCGTCTGATCAGCCATCGTCGCAGAGAAGAGCACGCTGCCGCGTCGCCTGTCGATGGCGTCTGGTAGTGCGACGCGCTCGCTGGCCGGGCGGGTCGCGACCCGGTCAGGCGGGCCTCGCGGCGCGCCGCCGGGCGCGCGCCCGGAGCACCCGGTTGACCACCAGGAAGATCAGACCCGCAACGAGGAGCAGCGCAGCTGCGAGCTCGGCGATGCGCAGGAACACCCGATCGACGACCCGCTCGGCGCGCGCCCCCGCCGCGTCGATCGCTCCGCGGCCCATGGCGTCGATCCGGTCGAGCGTCACGTCCCGCTCGGACTGGAGGAGCGCGAGCGTCTCCGTCCGCTGCGCGTCGATCTCGGCGAGGACGGCCACGCGTTCGGCCCGAACCGCGTCGAGCGCCGCGGTCCGCTCCCGGGCGACGAGGCTCGGGAGCGCCGCCGCCAGCGCACCGAGGCGCTCGGCTGCCCCCGAGAGCCTCCCGACGTCTCGGGCGGTCTGCTCGGCGAGGTCGCTCGTCACCGCACGCGTGGCAGCGAGCTCGGCGGTCCAGCTCGCCTCCTTCAGCAGGCTCTCGCGGTACGCCGACATGCGAGCGGTCAGGTCGTCCAGAGTCTCGACGACGCTCCCGACCGCCTCGAGCGCTCCGAGCTGCTTCCGGGCGCTGCGGCTCGAAAGCGCCGGCGCGATGGTGGCGCGCGGGAGGTGCAGCGCCCGCAGCGGGTGCTCGTTCGCCCACGCCTCCACGAGGCTCGCCGTGGTGTCGCCCCGCCCCGGCGCCAGCGCCTCGGCGATCTCCTTCCCGCGTGCGGCTACCCTCGCCATCGCGGCGGCGGCATCGCCGGCGCAGTCCCCCAGCGCCGCGCGGCCCGCGGGACCCTCGAGATACCGCTGCATCTGCACGGCGTAAGCCCACCCGTCGAGCAGCGCGACGAGCGGATCAGCCTGCAGGAGCGCGTCCTGCGCCTGCGGGATCGAGCCGAGCTTCCATTCGAGCGCCTGCACGCGGATCGCCGGATCCCGGCAACGCTGGGCGGCATCGTCCGCAGCCTCCTCGATGGCCCCTACGTACGGACCCGCCAGCGCGCGCACCCGGATCCGCAGCTCGGAGCCGACCACCGTCAGATTCTGCTGCTCGGCGAGACCGGTACGGGGCATCGTCTCGAGGCCGCAGCCCACCGAGAGCAGCGCCACCGCGATCCAGCACAGAACCCCCGGCCCGGTGTCGTGCGTGACTGCCATCGCGATCCGAGGATGCGCCCGCGGATTCCGAAGAACCATCGGTACGGCACCGATGCCCACCCCGGGGCTGCCCCGAGATCGCGCTCCCGCGCTGGGCGTGTCGTCCGGGGGGCCGGCCGGCGGGAGGCGCACGGTCACGCGCGTCAACTCCTGCGGGGCCGAGGTGACCGATCCCCATAGCCGCGCGAGGAGCTCGAGTCGCTTTTCGGCGAGACGGGCGCGTTCACGGTCGTCGCGCCCTCCGTTCGCCCCAGGTTCCCGGCCGGTCGCTTCGCGGCGCCGACCGGTCGCCGGAAGAGGCGCGCGCGACGCGTTCGCGTGACGTCCAATGCCGCGTTCCCACCGACCACGTCGCGGCGGAGCGGAAGGTGCAATGAAGATTCACGAGAACGCGGCGCTGCATGCGGCCGGCGTAGCGATCGCCGAGGGGCCACATCTCATCGGCCCGACGCTGCGCGACGTGCTGCGCCCTTCGAAGGGGCGCGGGCGCGAGGTCGCGCGATCGCGAGGACGCGCCGCCGGCGGCGGGCATGACGGGCGACGGCGAGCGGGGGGGACACACCGCAGCACCGGATCGCGGGCGCGCGAGCCGGAAATCGTCGTAGCGAGGGAGCACCCATGACTTGGACGCAGGTCTATACACCGCTCGGAAACGTGTATCTCTCGGCGCTCGTCGCCGCGATCCCCGTGATCGTTCTGCTCGGCGCGCTCGCGTTCTTCCACGTGAAGGCGCACCTGGCCGCGCTCCTCGGCCTCCTCCTGGCCCTCGGCATCGCCGTGGGCGTCTACGGGATGCCGCTCTCGATGGCGGGCGCGAGCGCCGCGTACGGCGCTGCGTTCGGGCTGCTGCCCATCGGGTGGATCATCCTCAACGCCATCTTCATCTACGACATCACGGTGAAG
>DATIDF010000354.1:0-4491 GCA_035456445.1 Anaeromyxobacter sp. | reverse complement strand
AGGCGGTGCGCCGCGCCGAAGAAGAGGCGCACGTCCGGGACGGCGCCGAGGACGGGAAGAAGCCACACGAGACCGGCACCGGCCGGATCGAGCTGCTCCCCGAGCTCGACATGGATCTCGCCCAGCTCCGGGCGCGCTACGACATCCCCATCGACGTGAACGAGGCGGTCGTCGGGTACATCCGCTTCTTCCAGTCGTCCGCGGCGCGCGCGCACTTCGCGAAGTGGATGGGCCGCTCGTACCGCTACCTCGATCGGTACCGCGCGCTGCTGCGCGAGGAGGGGCTGCCGGAGGACACCGTCTACCTCGCGATGATCGAGAGCGGCTTCGGCAACTTCGCGTACAGCAAGGCTCGCGCCTCTGGCCCGTGGCAGTTCATCGGCTCGACCGGCAAGGCGTTCGGCCTGCGCCAGGACTTCTGGGTGGACGAGCGGCGCGATCCGGAGCGCTCGGCGCGCGCCGCAGCCCGCTATCTGAAGCAGCTCTTCGAGCAGACCGGCGACTGGCGCCTCGCGTGGGCCGGCTACAACGCGGGCGGAGGCCGGATCGCGAAGGCGCGCAAGGCGGGGTTCGACGACTTCTGGGAGATGGCCGCCCAGCCCGGGAAGCAGGTCCTCCACCCCGAGACGAAGGGCTACGTCCCGAAGCTCATGGCGGCGGCGATCATCTCGAAGCACCCGCAGGCGTTCGGCTTCACGGACGAGGAGATCGAGAAGCACTCGTGGACGGAGTACGAGGAGGTGAAGATCCCCTCGGCCACGCTGCTCGCGGTCGTCGCCAAGGCCGCGGGTGTCACCGAGCGCGAGCTCATCGACCTCAACCCCGAGCTGCGCCGCTCCTGCACCCCGCCGCGCCCGTACGCGCTCAAGATCCCGAAGCAGAACGCCGAGGCCTTCGCGGCGAGCTGGCCGTCGATGCAGCCGAAGCTCCGCCTCACCTTCGCGGGCCACGTCGTCCGCAAGGGCGACACGCTCTCCGGCATCGCCCACCGCCACGGCGTGCCGATGCAGGGCATCGTGGAGATGAACGGGCTGAAGCGCGGGAAGAAGCTCCGCGTGGGCCAGGAGCTCATGATCCCGCGGCCGGTCGCCCTTCGACAGGCTCAGGGTGAGCGGGAGGTGGCGTCCGCCGAGCGCGAGCCGAAGGTGGAGCGCGTCTCCGCGCGCGCACACGCCCGCACGGCGGTGCGCGTCCCGGCGGATCGCCCCCGCGCCACCCACCGCGTCCGCGCCGGCGACACGCTCTGGTCGATCTCTCAGCGGTTCGGCGTGGGGCTCACCGAGCTCTGCCGCTGGAACGGCATCCGGAACCCGAACGGCCACAAGCTCCTCGTCGGCGCGAAGCTCGTCGTCTACTCGGAGCGCGGGTAGCGGCGGCGGCCAGCGCGGGGCACCTCGCGGCGCCCGGGGAGACCCGCGGCGCCGCGCTGCGCTCCACGGCTACGAGAGCGTCCGTGCCGGGTCGATGCGCGCCGCCGCGGCGGCGGGGCCGAGCGCCCCCGCGATCGCGGCGAGCGTCGGGACCGCGACGCCGAGCGCGAGCAGCCAGGGCGGGAACGAGAAGAAGCTCTCGGGGCGGAACGCGAAGTCCGGCAGGAGCCGGACCGCGACGGCGTCCGCGAGCGCGCCGGCGGCGCGCGCGAGGAGCGCGCCGGCGATCCCTCCCGCGAGCCCGATCGCCGCGCCCTCCGCGAGCACGATGCGGCGCACGTCCGCCGAGGACGCTCCGAGCGCCTGGAGCACGGCGATCTCGCGCGCCCGGCCGCGGATGCTCGCCGAGAGCGCCTGCGCGATCGCGAGCGCCGCGAGGGCGCACATCGCGGCCGCGAGGAGGACGAGCGCGCCGGTCGTGACCTTCACGATCGTTCCCACCCGCTCCGCCGTCGCGCGCTCTCCCTCGTCCACCGCGAAGCCCATCCGCCGGGCGGCGGCCGAGACCGCGGGCACGTCCTCCGGACGCCGCGCGAGCACCGTCGCCTGCGCGTAGCCCTCCTCGCCCTTGCCGTACTCGCGGTGCAGTCGGCGAACCGTCTCGATCGGCACCCCCACCGCGTACAGCGGCACGCGGTCCGAGAGGCCGGCGAGCCGCAGGCGCGCCGAGGCGACGCGCGCCTCGCTTCGGCCGGCGATCGCGTGCCCGACGCGGACCGGCAGCTCGATCCCCACGAGCGAGACGCCCGGCGGCAGCCGGCGCAGGCTCCAGGCGGGCGCGAGCGTGCGGTCGTAGACCTCGACGAGACGCCGGGAGAGCACGATCGGGATCGGCGCGCCCGGCGGCGGATCCTCGAACGCGCGGGGCGCGACGTCAGCGGCGACGAGCCCGGGATCGACTCCCACGATCGGGAGCTGCAGCGCGAGGCCGGATGGCCAGCGGCCGCCGAGGCCGCCCTCCGGCTCCGAGGCGGAGACCGGGACCCGCAGCGGCAGGCGCGGCCAGGCGGCCTCCGCGCCAGGCAGAGCGCGGAGCCGCTCCACCGCCGCCTCGTCGAGCCGGCCGCCGCCCAGGATCCCGCCGAGCGTCACTCCCGCGGGGACCACCTCCACGAGCCGGGCGTCGGCGGGGAACATCCGGCGCGCCGCCGCCCCGACGCCGAGCCCGAGCGCGAGGAAGAGGACGAGCGCGGCCGCGCCGACGCACGCGGCGGCCGCGTTCACCGCCGCCCCGCGACGGTCCGCCCGCAGCGCCGCGCCGGTGATCCAGAGGAGCCCCCGCGCCGCCGCCATCAGCCGAGCCTCCCATCCTCGAGCCGCAGCACGCGGCCCGCGACGCGCGACACGCGCTCCTCGTGCGTCACGACGAGCACCGACATCCCCGACCTGGCGAGCTGCACGAAGAGCCGGGTGACGTCCTCCCCGCTCGCGGTGTCGAGGTTTCCGGTGGGCTCGTCCGCGAGGAGCACCGCGGGCCGGGCGAGGAGCGCACGGGCGATCGCCACCCGCTGCCGTTCGCCGCCGGAGAGCCGCGCGGGCGGCGCCGTCATCCTGCCGGCCAGGCCGACCTGCTCGAGCGCGTCGCGAGCGCGGGCGCGGACCGAGGCGAGCCGCGCACCGCCCGGTCGAAGCACGCCGGGGAGCATGACGTTCTCGAGCGCGGACAGCGCGGGGAGCAGGTTGAACGACTGGAAGACGAAGCCGACGGCGCGGTTTCGCAGGTCGGCGCGCGCCCCGTCGTCGAGCCCGCCGAGCGCCGTGCCCGCGACGACCGCCTCGCCCTCGAAGTCGCGGTCGAGGGCGCCCGCCACGTAGAGCAGCGTGGACTTGCCCGAGCCGGAAGGGCCGACGATCGCGACGAGCTCTCCGGGCGCGACATCGAGGTCGACGCCGCGCAGGACGGCGTGGTCGCGCTCGCCGTCCCGGAAGTGCTTGGTCACGCCGCGGAGCCGGATCACTGCGGCGTGCCCCTGGCGTCGCGCGCCTCGATGGTGAGGTCGAGGACGAGGGCGCCGTGCGCGACGCGCGCCTCGAGGGACACCGCGGCGAGGCGCGCCGCGGGATCGATGAAGCGCTCCGTGAGCGCACGCATCACGAAGCCGGAGGGACCCGACCCGAACGCGGCGGTCGGAAGCGTCCGCACGTCCGCGACGAGCCGCTGCACGTCGACCACCGCGCCGCCCAGGCCGCCCGCCAGCGCGTCGTCCGCGGCCGGCGTGGGCGCGCGAAAGCCGGCGCCGCGCGCCTCGACCCGGGCGACGAGCGCGTCGAGCCGGCCCGGCGCCCCGGCCGCGAGGAAGAGCCGGTTCGCGCGCGGGTCGAGCCGCCAGGCGATCTCACCGGACGCGGTCGGGATGCTGACGAACGCGTCCTCCCGCGCCGCGCCGCTCGTGCGCTTCTCCGCCGGCCTCGCGCCCGTCCGGGCGCTCCGCCCCGCGGGCGGCGACGCGTCACGCGAACCCCCACCGCGCGCGCTCGGCGGCGCGGGGACCGTCTCCGCGAGTGCCGCCGCGATGCGCGGGAGGGCCGCCTTCGCCTCGACCTTCACGGGCAGGATCGCCTCGACCTCGAGCAGCTGGAGCGGGTCGGCGCGAAACGCGTCCGGGGAGAGCGCGCTCACCGCGGCGTGCGGCGCGAGCGACAGCGCCACCGCAGCGCCGGGGGCGAGCACGTCGAACAGGTCGCGCCGGAGGTCGACCCCGTGGGCGGCGAACCGGGCGCGGTCGGCCTCCGGCACGAGCGGGACGATCCGCGCCCCGAGCGCGGCGGGATCTCCGTCCCAGCGCAGGACGACGGCGGCGTCGCCGCGGAGCCGCGCGGCAGCGGCCGCGCCGGCGCCGCCGGCCTCGAGCGCGCGAAGCGCCGCTTCGCGGCCGCCCGCGAGCAGCGCCGCGCGCGCGTGGACGCGCGCGTGATCGGCGGAGAGCCCGATCCCGACGCCCCCGCGTGCGCGCGGCAGCGCGGCGACGAGCGGCGAGCCGCCAGGGACGAACACGAGCGCGGCGGCGCCCTCGCCGGCGGCGTCGCGCGCGGCGCGGAACGCCTCGCCGTCGCCGAGCGT
>DATIDF010000353.1:0-6217 GCA_035456445.1 Anaeromyxobacter sp. | reverse complement strand
GGCGGCGCGGGAGCCGGGGCCGCCCGCTCGGCGACGGCCGCAGCCGGGGGGCCGTCGCGCCGCCCCGCCCCCGCTGTATCCTTCGCCGGTGCGGGCCGGTTCTCTTCGCTCCTCGGGGCGGCGCTCTCGACGCCGGCGCCGGCGGCCTCGAGCGTGAGCACCACCCGCCCCTCGCTCACGCGATCCCCCACCTTCACCTTCAGCTCGCGGACGGTGCCCGCCTCGGGCGACGGCACGTCCATCGTCGCCTTCTCCGACTCGAGCGTGACGAGCGCGTCGTCCTTGCTCACCGCGTCGCCCGGCTTCACGAGGACGTCGATGATCGGCACGTCCTTGAACTCGCCGAGCGCCGGGACCTTCACCTCGATCGTGCTCATGGGTGTTCGCTCGCTCTTCCCAGGCGCTAGACCGTCCAGGGCGCCGGCTTCGCGGGATCGATGCCGTACTTCTCGATCGCCTCGGCCACCTTCGCCGCCGGGATCTTCCCCTCGCCCGCGAGCGCCGACAGCGCCGCGACCGCGACGTGGTGGCGGTCCACCTCGAAGAACCGGCGGAGCCGCTCGCGCGTATCGGACCGGCCGTAGCCGTCGGTGCCGAGCACGAGGTAGCGACGGCCGACGTAAGGCCGGATCTGCTCGGCGAAGGCGCGCACGTAGTCGGTCGCCGCGACCACCGGGCCCGCCGTCTCCGCGAGGCAGCGCTCGACGTGCGACTTCTTCGCAGGCGCGTCCGGGTGCAGCATGTTCTCGCGGGTCACCGCCATCCCGTCGCGGGCGAGCTCGGTGAAGCTCGGGCAGGCCCAGAGGTCGGCGTCGACGCCCCAGTGGCTCTTCAAGAGGTCGGCGGCCGCGATCACCTCGCGCAGGATCGCGCCCGACCCGAGGAGCTGCACTCTCGGCGCCTTCGCCGCGCCGGCCGCGCCGCGCTTGAACAGGTACATGCCGCGGAGGATGTCCTGCTCCGCGCCCGCCGGCATGGCGGGGTGCGCGTAGCTCTCGTTGAGGACGGTCAAGTAGTAGTAGACGTCCTCCTGCTCCTGCACCATGCGGCGCAGCCCATCCTGCACGATGACCGCGACCTCGTAGGAGAACGTCGGATCGTAGGAGCGGCAGTTCGGGATCACCGCCGAGAACACGTGCGAGTGGCCGTCCTCGTGCTGGAGCCCCTCGCCGTTCAGCGTGGTGCGGCCGGACGTACCGCCGACGAGGAAGCCGCGGCAGCGCATGTCGCCCGCCGCCCAGGCGAAGTCGCCGATCCGCTGGAACCCGAACATCGAGTAGAAGAGATAGAACGGGATCATCGACAGTGCGTGAACCGAGTAGGCCGACGACGCCGCCATCCATTCCGCCATCGCGCCCGCCTCGGTGATGCCCTCCTGCAGCACCTGGCCCTTCTTGTCCTCGCGGTAGAAGGCGAGCTGCGCGGCGTCCTCGGGCGTGTAGAGCTGGCCGACGTGGCTCCAGATCCCGAGCTGCCGGTACATCCCCTCCATCCCGAACGTGCGCCCCTCGTCCGGCACGATCGGCACGACGCGGGGGCCGAGCTTCTTGTCGCGGGCGAGGATGCTCATGATCTGCACGAGCGCCATCGTGGTGGAGATCTCGCGGTCCTCGGTGCTGTGGAGGAGCCGATCGAACGTCGCGAGCGGCGGGGCCTCGAGCGACTCCGGCGCGCGCCGCCGACGGCGCGGGCGATCTCCGCCGAGCTCCTTGCGGCGGGCGCGGAGGTACTCGAGCTCCTTCGAGCCCTCCTCGAACTTGAGGAACGGCACCTCCTCGAGCTTGTCGTCCGGGACCGGAAGGTCGAAGCGGTCGCGGAAGCGGCGGATCGCGTCGACCGCGAACTTCTTCTGCTGGTGGGCGATGTTCATCGCCTCGCCCGCCTCGCCCATGCCGTAGCCCTTGATCGTCTTCGCGAGGATCACGGTCGGCTGGCCGTGGTTGTCGTTCACCGCCGCGTGGTACGCCGCGTAGACCTTGAACGGATCGTGGCCGCCGCGGTTGAGGCGCCAGATGTCGTCATCGGAGAGCTCGGCGACGAGGTCCTTCAGCTCGGGGGTGTTGAAGAAGTTCTCGCGGACGTAGGCGCCGTCGCGCGACTTGTACAGCTGGTACTCGCCGTCGACGACCTCCATCATCCGGCGGCGCAGGGCGCCGCTCTTGTCCTTCGCGAGCAGCGGATCCCAGTGCCGGCCCCAGATCACCTTGATGACGTTCCAGCCGGCGCCGCGGAACGTGCTCTCGAGCTCCTGGATGATCTTCCCGTTGCCGCGCACGGGCCCGTCGAGCCGCTGCAGGTTGCAGTTCACGACGAAGATGAGGTTGTCGAGCTTCTCGCGGCCGGCGAGGCCGATCGCGCCCGTCGCCTCCGGCTCGTCCATCTCGCCGTCGCCGGTGAACGCCCACACCTTGCGCCCGTCGGTGTCGACGATGCCGCGGTCGTGCAGGTACTTCATGAACCGGGCCTGGTAGATCGCCATGAGCGGCCCGAGCCCCATCGACACGGTGGGGAACTGCCAGAAGTCGGGCATGAGCCAGGGGTGCGGGTAGGACGAGATCCCCTTCCCCTCGACCTCCTGGCGGAAGTTCGCGAGCTGCTCCTCGCTGAGCAGGCCGAGCAGGAACGCCCGCGCGTACACGCCAGGTGACGAGTGTCCCTGCAGGAACACGAGATCGCCGCCGCGCTCCTCCGTCCAGGACTGCCAGAAGTGGTTGTAGCCGACGTCGTAGAGCGTGGCGGCGGACGCGAAGCTCGCGATGTGACCGCCGACGTTCGTGTGCTTGTTCGCGCGGACGACCATGGCCATCGCGTTCCAGCGCACGTAGTGGCGGATCCGCGTCTCGAGCGCGAAGTCGCCCGGGAAGCGCGGCTGCTGCTCGACCGGGATCGTGTTGATGTACGCGGTGTTCGCCGAGAACGGCAGGTACGCGCCGGACCGGCGGGCGCGGTCGATGAGGTGCTCGATGAGGAAGTGGGCGCGGTCCGGGCCCTCGCGCTCGAGGACGCCCTCCAGGGCGTCGAGCCACTCGCGCGTCTCCTGCGGGTCGAGGTCGTTGCTGACGAGCGGGTCCATTCGGGGGTGCCTCGCAGAGGGATGGAACTGGCTTGACTCCTAATGAGCCGCGGCTTTGCTCGCCCGGGCCGGCGATCCTTTCGTGCGCGCTGCGGGGAGCGCGAGGGATCGCCCGGGACGTTACTCGTACGCCCAGGTGGACCGCATTCGCGGGCGTGCGCGCCGGCGAGGGGACCCAGTCACGGAGGCGAATGGATCATGAGACGCGCTCCTTCCTTCATCGTGACACTGATGGTGGCGGTGGCACTCGGGCGGACGGCGCCCGCCGTTGGCCAGGAGGGCGGGGTGGCTCCCAAGGCCGCTCCGCCCAACGCGGCGGCCCCGACCGACTCGACGCTGGCGCCCGTCGTCATCGACGGCGAGACGCTGTTCTCCGTTCGGGGCCTCTCGACCTACCCCGCCGAACGACGTGCACGGGATATCGCGAATCGGATCCGGGACCTCGCGGAGAATCGCGAGGTGGCGACGCCGTCCCTGACGCTCGAGGACGGGCCAGGGATGACGTGGATCCTGGCCGACCAGGTGCGCATCATGGGGGTATTCGACGAGGATGCGCTCGTCGAGAACTTCGACCGGCGCCTGCTGGCGCGCGCGTACCGCAGCCGGATCGTGGAAGCGATCGCCGCCTACCGGGACGCCCGTCGACCCGCGCTCCTGGCTCGGCACGCGCTCTACGCCCTCGGAGCGACGCTCGCGCTGCTCGCCGCCGCGTTCGTCGGCCGCCGGATCGTCCATCGGGTGCAGGCAGGCCTCGAGCGCCGTTTTCGGGCGCGCGTCGCCAACCTCAGG
The DNA here is from genome assembly GCA_035456445.1 of Anaeromyxobacter sp. Taxonomy (GTDB): domain Bacteria; phylum Myxococcota; class Myxococcia; order Myxococcales; family Anaeromyxobacteraceae; genus Anaeromyxobacter. The sequence goes on along the minus strand of DATIDF010000353.1, from coordinate 2,355 downwards.
GTCCAGTCGTTTCAGATCGTCAAGGCGGAACAGGTCTGGCGCTTCCTCTCGGGCTTCCTGAACTTCGTCTGGGTCGTCGCCGTCCTCGCGATGGTCTACGTCTATCTGCGCCGCGTCCTCGGGCTCTTTCCCTGGACGCGAGGCGCCAGCAACACGCTCTTCACGATCGCGATCGACCCCCTGCGGGCCATGGGCGTCGGGTTGGTCGACGTGATCCCGAAGCTCGCGTTCCTGGCGATCCTCTTCGTCGTCACGCGATACGTGCTGAAGCTGATCCGGCTCTTCTTCGACGGCGTCTCCGCCGGGACCGTCGCGCTGCGGGACTTCGACGCCCAGTGGGCCGGGCCGACGTACCGGCTCGTACGGCTACTCGTGGTCGCCTTCGCGGCCGTCGTCGCGTATCCCTACATCCCCGGCTCCGGCACGAACGCCTTCAAGGGCGTTTCGCTGTTCATCGGCGTCATCTTCTCGCTCGGCTCCTCTTCACTGATCGGAAACATCATCGCCGGCTACAGCATGACCTACCGACGGGCCTTCAGGGTCGGCGACCGGGTGAAGATCGGCGAGCACGTCGGCGACGTCGCGCAAATGCGGCTGCTCGTGACGCATCTCCGCACGCCCAAGAACGAGGAGGTGGTCGTGCCGAACTCCGTGATCCTGGGTGCGGAGATCGTGAACTTCAGCTCGCTCGCCCACGAACGAGGGCTCATCCTCCACACGACCGTCGGCATCGGCTACGAGACCCCCTGGCGGCAGGTCGAGGCCATGCTGGTCGAGGCCGGGGCACGCACGCCCGGCCTCCTGCGGGAGCCGCCCCCGTTCGTGTTGCAGAAGTCGCTCGGGGACTTCTGCGTGACCTACGAGATCACCGTGTCCTGCGATGCGCCGCAGCAGATGGGGGTCCTCGACACGGAGCTGCACCGCAACATCCTCGACGTCTTCAACGAGTACGGCGTCCAGATCATGACGCCCGCGTACGAGGGAGACCCGGAGCGACCGAAGGTCGTGCCGAAGGAGGAGTGGTACGCGGCACCAGCCAAGCCATCCTCGACGGCGGAACACGGGCCGGCCGTGCGGGCGTCAGAGTGATCCGGCTGCTCGACGAGCCCGCGAGCGCCCGAGCAGGCCGTGACCCCGTGACCTCACGGCGGCGCCCTCGCCCCGCGCGGCTTCGCCGCCGCCGCCGGGAGCGGTAGGCTCGTCTCGCCATGCGCGCGATGGTCGTCGAGCATCCGGGCCGGCCGCTCGCCGCCCGCGACCTCCCGGTCCCGGAGCCCGGACCGGACGACGTGCTCGTGCGCGTGCTCGCGTGCGGCGTGTGCCGGACCGACCTGCACGTCGCCGACGGCGACCTCGCGCACCCGGGCCGGCCGGTCGTCCCCGGGCACGAGATCGTGGGCGAGGTGGTGCGCTGCGGCGCTCGGGTGACGCGGTTCAGGCCAGGAGATCTCGCCGGCATCGCCTGGCTCGGGTGGGTGTGCGGTACGTGCCGCTTCTGCGCCTCCGGGCGCGAGAACCTGTGCGAGCAGGCGCGCTTCACCGGGTGGCAGCGCGACGGTGGGTACGCCGAGTACGCCGTCGCGGACGCGCGCTTCGCGTTCCCGCTCCCCATCGGGATTGATCCCGTGGCGACCGCGCCGCTCCTGTGCGCGGGGCTCATCGGGCACCGGGCCTGGCGGATGGCGGGCGACGCGCCGCGCCTCGGGATCTACGGCTTCGGCGCGGCGGGCCACATCGTCGCGCAGGTGGCGCGCCACGCGGGGCAGGAGGTGTTCGCGTTCACGCGGCCGGGCGACGACGCCGCGCAAGCGCTCGCGCGCGGCCTCGGCGCCGCATGGGCCGGCGGCTCCGACGCGCTCCCGCCCGTGCCGCTCGACGCCGCCCTCCTGTTCGCGCCCGTCGGCGCGCTCGTCCCGGCCGCGCTGCGCGCCGTCGCGCCGGGGGGGACGGTCGTCTGTGCGGGCATCCACATGAGCGACATCCCGTCGTTCCCGTACGCGCTCCTCTGGGGGGAGCGGGTCGTCCGCTCCGTCGCGAACCTCACGCGCGCCGACGGCGAGGCGTTCCTCGCGCTGGCGCCGCGCGTGCCCGTGCGCTGCGAGGTGACGCCCTTTTCGCTCGCGGCGGCGAACGAGGCGCTCGATCGGCTCCGGGCGGGGCGGATCGAGGGAGCGGCGGTGATAGTGATGGGCAAGTGACGGTGCGTGAGCGCGTTTCCGACCCCGACCCCGACCCCGACCCCGACCCCGACCCCGACCCCCGACCTCCGACCCTCGACCCCGACCCCGACCCCGACCCCCGACCTCCGACCCTCGACCCCGACCCTCGACCGCCCTCGACCTCGACCCCGACTTC
>DATIDF010000352.1:0-4072 GCA_035456445.1 Anaeromyxobacter sp. | reverse complement strand
CGCGCCGCCGGCCCCGGAAAGGCGCGGCCGGGCGCAGGCGTGCTCGAGCAGCTCCGCCAGGCGCTCGTGAACCTCGGCTACAAGCCGCCCCAGGCCGACGCCGCGGCAGACGCGCTCCGCGACGGGGCCGAGGGGAAGCGGCTCGACGAGCTGCTCCGCGAGGCGCTGAAGCGGCTGCGGGGTTGAGTCCCGACCCGCGCGAGCGACGCCACCGCCAGCGACCGCAGCTATGGCAAGCCTTTCCGGCGCACGCTCGCGTGCGCTGCCGAGGGCCGCGCCCGACGGAGGGGGAAGCCGATGGCGGACGTCAACCTGAAGCGAGTCGACGAGATCGACGCCTACGCGGGGCCGCGCGCGATCCCCGGGATCCGCTTCCGCCCCGCGGGCAGGATGCTCGGCATCACCGCGTGGGGAATGAACGTGATCGAGCTCGACCCGGGCACCACGCGCTACCCCGAGCACGACCACGTGAAGGACGGCCAGGAGGAGGTCTACGTGCTCCTCTCAGGCAGCGCGACCTTGCACGCGGGCGACGAGGAGCTCACGCTCACGCCGGGCACGCTCGTGCGCGTCGGCCCGAGCCAGAAGCGCAAGATCGTGCCCGGCTCCGAGGGCGCGACGGTGCTGGCGCTGGGCGGGACCCCCGGGAAGGCGTACGAGCCGCGGCGGTGAGCGGCGGGTGCGACGGTTCTCGCGGCGCGTGCTCCACGTTCGGCAGCGCTGTCGGCGCGCCGTGCTAGCTTCTCTCCGCCGATGACCGGGAAACCCGCGCGCGATGTGTCGCCCAGAGCGACGGACGGCGAGGAGCGGCTCGAGCAGTCGCTCCGGCCGGCCACGTTCGAGGAGTACGTCGGCCAGGAGAAGCTCGTCGAGAACTTCCGCGTGTACGCGAAGGCCGCGCGGGCGCGCGGCGAGGCGCTCGATCACGTGCTGCTCTCCGGTCCGCCCGGCCTCGGCAAGACCTCGCTCGCGCACATCCTCGCGCGCGAGCTTGGCGTCACGCTCCATGTGACGAGCGGCCCCGCGCTCGTGAAGAAGGGCGATCTCGCCGGCCTCCTCACCGCGCTCGCGCCACGCGACATCCTCTTCATCGACGAGATCCACCGGCTCTCGCCCGCGGTCGAGGAGGCGCTCTACCCGGCAATGGAGGACTATCGTTTCGACGTCGTCCTCGGGGCGGGGCTCGGCGCCCAGACGATGGAGATGAAGCTCGAGCGCTTCACGCTCGTCGGCGCGACGACGCGGACCGGGCTCCTCGCGAGCCCGCTGCGCGACCGCTTCCCGATCCAGGAGCGGCTCGGATACTACGAGCCCGGGGAGCTCCGCGAGATCGCCGTGCGCGCGGCGCGGAAGCTCGTGCTTCCGGTGGAGCCCGCCGGTGCCGAGGAGCTCGCGCGGCGCGCGCGCGGCACCCCCCGCATCGCGATCCGGCTCCTGCAGCGCGCCCGCGACTTCGCGCAGGTCGAGGGCGACGGGCGGCTCACGCGCGAGATCGTGGAGACCACGCTCGCGCGCCTCGAGGTGGACGCGCGGGGGCTCGACGCGATGGACCGGCGGATCCTCACGGTCGTCCTCGACACGTTCGGCGGCGGGCCGGTCGGCATCGACGCCGTCGCCGCCGCGGTGGGTGAGGAGCGCGACACGCTCGAGGACGTGTACGAGCCGTTCCTCGTGCGCGAGGGGTTCCTCGCGCGCACGCCTCGCGGCCGGGTGGCGCTGCCGCCCGCCTACGCGCACCTGGGGCGGGAGAGGCCGCACGGCAAGCAGGGGTCCCTCATCTGACGGCGCCCAGCAGTTGAATGGAGCACGGGCTCGAGCCCGGTGTTCGGGCGCGGGCTCGGGCGCGGGCTCGTTCACGGGGCTGCGCCGTGAGCCCTCGGGACGCGGCGTCGCTCACCAGCTGACCCGTCGTGCGCGCCAGGTCGATCTCCGGCCCATCACGCGCACGAGGAGCCACCCCGCCACGAACCCGAAGACGTGCGCGATCACCGCGACGCCTGGTGATCCGCCGAAGAGCACCGACAGGATCTGCAGCACGAACCAGAGCCCGATGAAGAACGACGCGGGCACCGCGACGAGCCGGATGAAGATGAAGATGATGATCGCGGAGAGCACGCGCGCGCGCGGGAACAGCGTCATGTAAGCGGCGAGCACCCCCGCGATCGCGCCGCTGGCGCCGACCATCGGCACGTAGACGTCGCCGCTCGCCGCGGACGCGACCGTCTGCGCGAGCGCCGCGGCGACGCCTGAGGCGAGGTAGAACGCGACGAACCGGCCGCGGCCGAGCGCGTCCTCGACGTTGTTCCCGAAGATCCAGAGGAACAGCATGTTCGAGCCGAGGTGCATGACCCCGCCGTGCAGGAACATGCTCGTGAAGATCGTGAGCGGGACCGGCACGAGCGCGCGCGGCCACGTATCGGTGAGGGTGAGGATCTCGTAAGGGATCGCGCCGCCGCGCAGCGCCGACTCGTTCAGCCGATCGCTCATGAACCCCAGCACGTCGGCGCCGCGCGCTGCGACGGAGGGCAAGGCGAGCGCGTCGATCTGCCAGAGGAAGGCGAGCACGTTGAGGGCGATGAGGGCGAACGTGACGACGGGTGTGCGGTCGAGGGGGGTGTCGTCTTTCAGAGGGATCACGCGTTCGCCTCGGCGCCCGTGCTATAAGCCGCCGCGCCAAAATAGTCGTTCGCTCGTGCCCGCCTGACACGGATGTCGCGATCCGGCGACAGGAGGATGGGGTGTCGGGAGCCCGGGCCCGGGGAGCGAGCGGTCGCCTGCAAACGACGGCCGGATTCCCCCGTGGCGACGAGGGGTTGGCGCACGCCCGTAACGGGGCGAAAAACGACCGAATTTCGGGGTGATTGGCACATCGATTGCTCGGAAGGGTGCAGCCCGGGCCCGCGAGCCCGCCGAACTCACATCATGATGACCTACTGGAACCAGCGGACTGTGGCGAAGCGCGTGAGCTGCACGGGCGTGGGCCTCCACTCCGGCATGCCCGCGACGCTGACGCTCGCGCCGGCCCCGGCCGACTCCGGCATCACCTTCGTGCGCATGGATCTCGGCGTCGAGATCCCGGCCCGGAACGATCTCGTGGTCGACACGATGCTCTCGACGAGCGTCGCGGTCGGCGCGGCGCGCGTCTCGACCGTGGAGCACGTGCTCGCCGCGCTGTCGGGCATGGGGATCGACAACTGCCGCGTCGAGGTGGACGGGCCCGAGATCCCGATCGTCGACGGCTCCGCCGCGCCGTTCGTGTGCCTCATCCAGGAGGCGGGCACGCGGCAACAGCGCGCCGGCCGACGCTACCTGGTCGTCGATCAGCCGGTGGAGCTCCGCGACGGCGAAAAGCTCGCCCGCCTCGATCCCGCCGACGGCTTCCTCATCGACTTCACCGCCGACTTCGCCCACCCCCTCGTCACGAACCAGTCGTTCCGGGTGGCGCTCTCGGACCGCACCTTCGAGCGCGAGGTGGCGCGGGCGCGGACGTTCTGCTTCCGGCGTGACATCGAGCGGATGCAGGCCGCCGGCCTCGCGAAGGGCGGCAGCCTCGACAACGCCATCGTGATCGACGAGTTCTCGATCCTGAACCCGGAGGGCCTGCGCTTCCCGGACGAGTTCGCCCGGCACAAGGTGCTCGACGCGGTCGGGGATCTCGCGCTGCTCGGGATGCCGGTGCTCGGCGCGCTGACCGCCGTGAAGAGCGGCCACGCGCTGAACCAGGCGCTGGTGCGGAAGGTGCTCGCCGATCCCGCCAGCCATCGCGTCGTGCGCGTCACGTCCGCAGCGGACGTGCCGGCGCGCCGGCCGGTCGGGCTCGTCCGGCCCGAGCTCGCGTAGCGCGCGATGGCCGCGCTCGAGGGACCGTGAAACAACCCCCTCCCGTCGCCGCGGCGGCCGATCCGCGTCGCATCGCTTCGTTGCTCCTCCCTCACATAGCCTACGGGTATGCTCGGTCGTCGCGCCTCGCGCTGCTCGCGTCTCGGCCGCCTGGCTCGGTCCGGGGATTGATTCACGGCCCTGAGGGCGAGCGCCCGAGCGGCATCACGGCGAGCGCGCGAGGGCCGGCATT
>DATIDF010000351.1:0-9168 GCA_035456445.1 Anaeromyxobacter sp. | reverse complement strand
GCCTCGACGTTGATCTTGGTGATCGTCTCCTCGAGGTTCTTCTTGCCGACGTAGCGGCCCGAGTTGACGTCGATGGCGGTGAGCGCCTCCGCCTGGTCCATGATGATGTAGCCGCCGCTCTTCAGCCAGACCTTGCGCTGGCTCGCGCGCTTCAGCTCCTGCTCGATGCCGTAGGCGTCGAAGATCGGCTCCTCGCCGCGGTAGTACTCGATCTGGCTCTCGAGGTGCGGCGCCTGCTCGTGCACGAACCGCAGGATCCGCTCGTACTCGTCCCGGTCGTCGATGACGAGCTTGCCGACCTCGGCCGTGAAGAGGTCGCGCGTCGCGCGCAGGATGAGGTCGAGGTCGCCGTGAAGCAGCGCCGGCGCGGAGACCTTGTCCTTCGCACGGATGATCTCGTTCCACACCTGGATGAGGAAGCGGATGTCCGCCTCGAGCTTCATCGCCTCGACGTTCTCGGCGACGGTGCGGACGATGAAGCCCGTCCCCTCGGGGCGCATCCGATCGACGATCTCCCGCAGCCGGCGCCGCTCCGCGTCCTTCTCGATTCGCCGCGAGATGCCGATGTGATCGACGGTCGGCATGAACACGAGGTGGCGCCCGGGCAGCGAGATGTGGCTCGTGATCCGCGCACCCTTCGTCCCGATCGGATCCTTCGCGACCTGGACGATCACCTCCTGGCCCTCCTTCAGGAGGTCCTGGATGTTCTTGGGCTCCTTGGAGCGCTTCTCGCGCTCGTGGCCGTTGCGGCCGCCGCGCTCGCGCCCTTCGCGCCCTTCGCGCCCCTCGCGCCCTTCGCGCCGGCCGCGCTCCTCACGATCGCGGCGCCGGTCGCCCCTGCCCTCCTTCGGCTCGCGATCCGCCTTCGCCTCGCGCGCGTCGCTCTTCTCGCGCGGCGCCTGGATCCGATCGGCGACGGGCGCCGCCTCGGGCGCGGCCGCGGGCGCCGCCTCCTGCAGGGGCGGCGCCTCGGGCGCGGCCAAGGGCGTCGGCTCCCCTGCAGCCGCCGCCTCCGACGCGGGCGTGACCGCGGCCGCGTCCGGCTGCGCTGCGGCGAGCTCCGGGATCTCCGCGGGCGGCGCGTCCGCGACGGGAGGAGCGAGCAGGGGCGGCGGCGCTGGGACCGCCGCCATCCCGATCTCCTGCGTCAGCGGGATCGGCGAGAGCGGCGCCGGCGGCGCGTCCACGGCGGTCTCGACGGGGACGTCGCCCGGAGCCACCTCCAGCGTGTCCGGGGCGGGCTCCGGCGCGACAGCCGGCGCGGCGGCGACCGGCTCGCCGTCCGTGCGCGGCGGCTCGGGCGGAGCAGCGACGGCCGGCAGCGACGCGGCGGCCTGCGCGCGCGCCTCCTCCGCCTCGGCCTCCTGCTCGGTCGGGACCTCGGGCACCTCGACGCGGTGCTCGCCCTCGGTGAGCTCGAACTCCTCCGAGAACTCGGGATCGCCGTAGACGTCGCCGACGTAGAGGAACGCGGCCTTGTCGAGCCCGATGTCGACGAAGGCGGCCTGCATGCCCGGGAGCACGCGGACCACCCGGCCCTTGTAGATGTTGCCGACGATCCCCTTCTCGCGCTTTCGCTCGAGGTAGTACTCGTGGATGGAGTTGTTCTCGACGAGGGCGACGCGGGTCTCCGCGCCGGCCGCGTTGATCACGAGGATGCTGTTGCCTGCCATGGCGATGTTCCTCTCTCGCCCCGGGAAGGCGCGGGGAGAGCGAGGCCCATCGTCACGGTGGGCCGCGATCGCGAGCGTCCGGGCGGTGCCGGGCGTCTCGGATCGGCTGTCGAGCTTCCGCTCAAAGCTTCGCGCTCCTCGCGCCCGGCGGCCGCGGTTCGTCGCGGCGCTGCGGGGCGCGCTCGTGGTTCAGGCGTCCAGGTAGCGAGGGGCACGCGGCTGTGGGCCAGATGCCTGACCCTCGCCCGCCCTCGCGAAGCTGACGCCCTCCTTCAAAACCTTCACTCCCCTGGGCATCTCCCCGTCTCCGAAGATCGCCGCCAGCACCTCGGCTGGCTTCGCGCTCCCGGAGGGATCCGCCCGCAAGCTGAACGCGACCGTTGCCGGGCCTTCGACGGCCAGGTGGGTCACGATTTCCTTCAAGTCTATCTCTCTTCTCTTCGTCTCCGCGACCTTCTGTCGCCGCCGCCCCCGGCTCTTGGGGGGGGCCGCCCGGGTGACGAGCGCCTGCTCCACCCCGGCGAATTCCGCGATCCGCTCCGAAAGGGTGGCCTCATCCCAGCCAGCTCCCTGGAACTCGGCCCGATAGTGGGCGGTCCTGAGGGACTCGCTGATCGAGGGCTGGCGCGCGTCGACGGGATGCGCGTCGAGCACGGCGAGTCCCTCCGGCAGCTCCGGGGCGAGCCGCGTCGATACCTCGGCGGCGTCGATCGCGCCGACGAGCTCGAGGTCCATGAACTCCGCCTGGCTCTCGATCCCCACGGCGAGCGCCGGGCCGAAGGACACGAGCGGCTTGGGGTGGTAGCCCTGCGAGTGCGCGACCGGCAGCCCGGCGCGCCGGATGGCGCGCAGGAGGGTGTGCATCGTCTCGAGGTGCGAGAGCGCGACGAGCCGCCCGAGCTTCGCCCAGCGGACGCGCACGCGAGAGCGGATCGGCGGCTCGGGCGGGCGCGGCGGGAGCGGCGGTTCGGGCACGTAGTCCTTCGCGTCGTACGTCCGGTTCTTCACGACCTCGTAGTCGCACGCGCCGCACACGCTGCACGGGGCGAGCACGCAGTCCTCCACCTCGGCGAGGTTCCGGGCCGCGGCGAGCTGCTTGGCGAGGTAGGGCTTCGTCACGCCGCAGTCGATGCGATCCCACGGCAGGACCTCGTCGAGCCGGCGCCGCCGGTGCGCGTACCAGTCGAGCCCCACGCCGTGCTCGCGCTCGCACACCTCGAACGCCGCGAGCCAGCGCGCCTCGTCGAACCACTCCGACCAGCCGTCGAGCCGCTGGCCGCTGCGGTACGCGGCGAGCACGGCCGTGGCGACGCGCCGGTCGCCGAGGGCGAGCGCGCCCTCGATCGAAGACTGGCGCGAGTCGTGCGGCTTGAACTGGATGGCGCCGTTGCGCCCGCCGAGCGCGGCGGTGATGAGCGCCTGGCGGCGGCGGGTCTCCTCCGGGGAGATCATCGGCTCCCACTGGAACGGCGTGAACGGCTTCGGCACGAACGTCGAGGCGCCGAGGTGGATCGCGGCGGAGCCCTCGCCCTTCGGCAGCGCGCGGCGGGCCGTCCCGAGGCACCTCTTCGCGAGCTCGGCGATCGCGATGACGTCCTCGTCCCGCTCCTCCGGCAGCCCGATCATGAAGTAGAGCTTGAGGAGCGCCCAGCCGTTCCGGAACACCGAGTCCACCGCGCGGAGCAGATCCTGCTCGCGGTTGCCCTTGTTGATGACCGCGCGCATGCGCTCGGTCGCGGCCTCGGGCGCGAGCGTGAAGCCGGTCTTGCGGATGCGCCCGATCTTCTTCGCGAGCGAGTCGCTCATCGTCTCGGTGCGCAACGACGGCAGGCTCATCGCGATCTTCTCGCCCTCCCAGCGGGCGAGGAAGTCGTCGAGCAGGCCGTTCAGGGGCGCGTAGTCGCCGGAGGAGAGCGACAGGAGCCCCACCTCCTCGTAGCCAGACGCCTTGAGCCCGGTCTCGGCGAGCCGCAGGATCTGCTTCGGATCGCGCTGCCGAGTGGGGCGGGTGATCATCCCGACCTGGCAGAAGCGGCAGCCGCGGGTGCAGCCGCGCTGGAGCTCGATCGGCAGCCGATCGTGGATCGTCTGCATGAACGGCACGAGCGGCCGCGTGTACGCGCTCGTCGACAGCGCGTTCAGATCGGGCATGACGCGCCGCTCGATCTTCTCGTAGCCCGGGACGAGCGGCTCGAGGGCCGCGAGCGCGTGCGTCGCCGGGTCGTAGATCGGCCGGAAGAGCGACGGGACGTAGACGCCCGGGAGCCGCGCGAGGCGCCGCAGCACCTCCGCGCGCGACGCGCCGCCGCGGCGGAAGCCGCTCTCCGCGACCGCGTCGGCGATCTCGAGCGCGACCTCCTCGCCCTCGCCCACCGCGAAGCAGTCGAAGAAGTCCGCGACCGGCTCCGGGTTGAACGCACAGGGGCCGCCGCCGACGACGAGCGGATCCGCGTCGCCGCGGTCCTTCGCGAGGAGCGGAATGCCGGCGAGGTCGAGCAGCGCGAGGACGCTCGTGTAGGCGAGCTCGAACTGGAGCGTCACGCCGAGGAGGTCGAAGTCGCGGACCGTAGCGCGGGACTCGAGCGTGAAGAGCGGCAACCCGCGCTCGCGGAGCATGCCCTCCATGTCCGGCCAGGGCAGGAAGACCCGCTCGCAGGCGATCTCGGGCCGATCGTTCAGGAGGTGGTACAGGAGCCGGAACCCGAGGTTGGACATGCCGACCTCGTAGGTGTCCGGGAACGCGAGCGCGAAGCGCACGCGCGCCGCGGACAGCTCCTTCACGATGCTGCCGAACTCGCCGCCGACGTAGCGCGACGGCTTCTGCGCGGCGAGCACGAGCTCGTCGAGCGCGGACGTGAGGTTCGCGTGGGGAGTCTTCATGGTGTCGCCGGGCCGCGGGTTCGAACCGCGCCTCGCCCAACGTCGTGGATGGAAGCGCCGGATCCGACTCGCGAATCCGGCAGGGCTGGGGTACGTAGCACACCCGCGCTGCCGGCGGCAACGCTCGTCGCGGGCGACGGTCGCCCCCCGCCGCAGAGCGGGGGTCCGCACGAGCGGCCGCCCGCTGCCTAGCGGCGGACCGCGAACGGCCCCAGGTCGCCCCCGTACGTGCTCCAGGCGACCTCCACGTCGTCCACGCGGGCGGCGGGCGGCCCCCGCCCGCACCAGCGGACGAGCGCCTCGACCTTCGCGCGCTCACCCTCGGCCTCTGCCTCGACGCGGCCGCCGGCGACGTTGCGGACCCAGCCGTGGACGCCGAGCCGGCGCGCCTCGTCGACCGTCGCCGCCCGGAACGAGACCCCCTGTACGTCGCCGCTCACGAGGATGTGCGCGCGCACGCGATCGGACATCGTCAAGCCTCCAGCATCCGCAGGAACTCCTCCTCGCCCACGATCTTCACGCCCAGCGCCTGCGCCTTGTCGAGCTTCGAGCCGGCGTCCGCCCCCGCGACGACGAAGTCCGTCTTGCGCGAGACGCTGCCCGACACCTTCCCGCCGCGCCGCTCGATCTCGGCCTTCGCGTCGTCGCGCGAGAGCGCGGCGAGCCCGCCGGTGAGCACGACCGTCTTCCCCGCGAACGGGCCGCGCGCGTCGATCGCCTCGGGGGCGGCCCGGACGCCCGCGGCGAGGAGCCGCTCGACGACGCGCCGGTTCTGCGGCTCCGTGGTCCAGGCGCGGATCTCGCCCGCCGTCTCCGGGCCGACGTCGCGCACGCCGAGGAGCTCCTCCTCCGTCGCGTCCATGAAGCGCGCGAGCTCGCCGAAGTGGCGCGCGAGCGTCACCGCGGTCGCCTCGCCCACCTGCGGGATCCCGAGCGCGAAGAGCAGCCGGCGGAGCGTGGTCGCCTTGGAGCGCTCGAGCGCCTCGACCATGTTCTGCGCGCTCTTCTCCGGGAGCTCGCCCTTCGCGTCCCGCTCCTCCTTGCGCGGGCGGCTGAACAGCTCCTGGAACGCGCGGAACGGGACGGCGTACAGGTCCGCGAAGTCCTTCACGAGGCCGCGCTCGACGAGGCCCGCCGCGAGCTTGTCCCCGAGCCCCTCGATGTCCATTGCGCGGCGCTGGGCGAAGTGGGTGAGCCGGCCGACGAGCTGCGCGGGGCAGGCGGCACCGGTGCAGCGGTAGACCTTCTCGCCCTCCTCGCGCACCACCTTCGCGCCGCACACCGGACACTCGGCCGGGAACGCGAACGGGCGCTCCTCGCCGGTGCGCCGCTCCTTGAGCGGCATGATCACCTCGGGGATGACCTCGCCCGCGCGCCGCACGAGGATCCAGTCGCCCTCGCGGACGTCCTTACGCCGCATCTCGTCCTCGTTGTGCAGCGTCGCTCGGGAGACCATGGCCCCGGAGAGCCGGACCGGCTCGAAGTCCACCACCGGCGTGAGGATCCCGGTGCGCCCCACCGACGCCCAGATCCGCCGGATGCGCGTCGCCTCCTCCTGCGGCGGGTACTTGAAGGCCACCGCCCAGCGCGGGAACTTCGACGCCGCGCCCAGCCGCCGCCGCCAGTCGAGGTCGTCCACCTTCACGACGATCCCGTCGGTGTCGTAGGGGAGCGCGAAGCGCCGCTCCGCCATGCGATCGCGGTACGCCTTCACCGCGGCGATCCCCTCGCAGCGCGCGTTCTCGGGGTTCGTCTCGAACCCGAAGCGGGCGAGGTCGTCGAGCTTCTCCATGTGGGTGCGCCAGGCCCCCTTCACCGCGCGCGCGCCGCCGGGCTGCGCGCCCGGCACGAGCGCCTCGTAGGCGACGAACGACAGCGGCCGGCGCGCGGTGACACGCCAGTCGAGCTGGCGCAGCGAGCCCGCCGCCGCGTTGCGCGGGTTCGCGAAGGGCTCGCCGCCGGCGCGGAGGAGCTGCCGGTTCATCGCCTCGAAGTGCTCCTTGAACAGGAGGACCTCGCCGCGCACCTCGAGGCGCGACGGGACCTCGCCCACGAGCCGCTCCGGCACGCCTCGGTTCGCGCCCGTGCGGCCGACGGTGCGCAGGTTCGCCGTCACGTCCTCGCCGTTCACGCCGTCCCCGCGCGTCGAGCCCTGCACGAGCCGGCCGTGCTCGTAGACGAGCTCGACCGCGAGCCCGTCGAGCTTCGGCTCGACGACGTAGCCCACCCGGACCTCGCCCCCGAGGCCCAGCAGGCGGTGCACGCGCGCGTCGAACTCGTCGAGCTCCTCGTCGGCCTGGATGTTCCCGAGCGAGAGCATCGGCTCCCGGTGGACCACCCGCTCGAACCGCTCGCTCGGCGCGCCCGACACGCGCTGGGTCGGCGAGTCGGAGGTCGCGAGCTCGGGGTGGGTCGCCTCGATGTCGGCGAGCTCGCGGACGAGCCGGTCGTACTCGGCATCGGAGAGGACCGGCTGGTCGAGGACGTAGTAGGCGTGGTCGGCGGCCAGGATCCGCGCGCGGAGCTCCGCGGCGCGGCGTTCGGTGGCGTCCCTGTCGGCATCGGCCGGCATGGCGCCAGGATTACGACCCGCCGCGCCGTCTTTCAATCGGTTCGTCATGCAGACGCCTCGCGCGCCGCGCTCGCTGGTCGTGAACCGCCCGAGGCGGAGGGGCGCCCCGGGGATGGGGGTCTCCCCCACGGCGTTGACACCTCGGGAACGGCCGCATACGTTTCCCGCCTCTCCTTCGGTCTCCTCTCCAGACCGCCGCAGTCTGCGCCCTGCGCCGCCCATTCGGGCGCCCCGCCTCCCGAGACACCACATGACCGCCGCCGCTCAGCCAGCCGCGTCTCCCCCGTCGAGCCTCACCGACCTGAAGCACATGAAGGTCGCCGAGCTGGCGAAGCTCGCCCGGAGCCTCGAGATCGAAGCCGCCGGCGCGATGAAGAAGCAGGACCTCATCTTCGCGATCCTCCAGGCGCAGTCGAAGGTCGCCGAGGAGAAGAAGGAGGATATGGAGGTCGGCGGCGAGGGCACGCTCGAGGTGCTCCCCGACGGCTTCGGGTTCCTGCGCAGCCCGGACTTCAGCTACCTCCCCGGCCCGGACGACATCTACGTCTCCCCCTCGCAGATCCGCCGCTTCAACCTGCGCACCGGCGACACCGTGCGAGGGACGGTGCGCCAGCCGAAGGACGGCGAGCGGTACTTCGCGCTCCTCAAGGTGGACTCGATCAACGGCGAGCCGCCCGAGGAGAACCAGTCGAAGGTGCTGTTCGACAACCTGACGCCGCTCTATCCGACCGAGCGCCTCACGCTCGAGCACGATCCGAACGAGATGACGACGCGCGTCGTCGACCTGTTCGCTCCCATCGGCAAGGGCCAGCGCTGCCTCATCGTCTCCCCGCCGCGCGCCGGCAAGACCGTCCTCCTCCAGAACATGGCGCATGCGGTCACCACGAACCACCCGGAGTGCACCCTCATCGTGCTGCTCATCGACGAGCGGCCCGAGGAGGTGACCGACATGGAGCGGACCGTGAAGGGCGAGGTGGTTGCCTCGACCTTCGACGAGCCCGCGACCCGGCACGTGCAGGTCGCCGAGATGGTGATCGAGAAGGCGCGCCGCCTCGTCGAGCACAAGAAGGACGTGGTGATCCTGCTCGACTCGATCACGCGCCTCGCGCGCGCCTACAACTCTGTCGTCCCGCCGTCCGGCAAGATCCTGTCCGGCGGCGTGGACTCCAACGCGCTGCACAAGCCGAAGCGCTTCTTCGGCGCGGCCCGCAACATCGAGGAGGGGGGGTCGCTCACCATCATCGGCACCGCCCTCGTGGACACCGGCAGCCGCATGGACGAGGTGATCTTCGAGGAGTTCAAGGGCACCGGGAACTCCGAGATCGTGCTCGACCGCAAGATGATGGAGAAGCGGGTGTTCCCGACGATGGACATCGGCAAGAGCGGCACGCGCAAGGAGGAGCTCCTGCTCCCGGCGGACTGGCTCTCGAAGATCTACATCCTGCGGCAGACGATCCTGAACGGCCTCGACAACGTCGAGGCGATGAAGTTCATCCTCGACAAGTTCCGCCAGGTGAAGAACCACGAGGAGTTCTTCAAGATGATGGTGGGCGGGGGCAAGTAGGCGCCCTTGCCCCGGCGCGAATCGCGGGGTTGACGCAACCGCCCGATCCGACTAGATCGCGCAATCCCCATCACAGGGCCCGGACCATCGGCGAACCTGCCCGATGCAAGCGGCCCCGAGGTCACCATGAAGGAAGCCATCCACCCCGACTACAAGCCCGCGAAGGTCGTCTGCGCGTGCGGGAACGTCATCGAGACCCGCTCGACGCGCGGTGACTTCCACATCGAGATCTGCGCCCAGTGCCACCCGTTCTTCACGGGCAAGCAGAAGATCATGGACACCGCGGGCCGCATCGAGAAGTTCAAGAACCGCTACGGCGCGACCCCCGTGACCTCCCCGGCGCCGAAGAAGGCCGAGGCGAAGGCCGAGCCCGCGAAGAAGGCCGAGGCGCCCAAGGAGAACCGCGCCGCGAAGCGCGCCAAGTCGGGCAAGGTGAAGCCCAAGACCGAGGCGGCGCCGGCCGAGCCGGCCGCCGAGGC
>DATIDF010000350.1:0-63478 GCA_035456445.1 Anaeromyxobacter sp. | reverse complement strand
AGTGGCACCCCGAGGCCGTGCTCCGCCACGAGCCGCGGCACGCCGCGCTGTACCGCGGCGTCGTGGCCGCGGCGCGGGATCGCCGGCGGTGAGCTCGCGCCGCTCTTCCGGGGCCACGCGCCGGATGGTGAAAGGCCCCTCGCCGCGCGTCCTCCTCGTCGCCGGCCTCGATCCCTCCGGCCGCGCCGGCCTCGTCGCGGATCTCGAGGCGGTACGCGCGGCCGGCGCGCTGGGCTGGGCGGTCGCGGCCGCGCTCACTGCGCAGGGGCCAGGCGGCGCGCGCGGGTTCGAGCCCGCGAGCGCGAAGATCCTGCTCGCCCAGATCGACGCGCTCGTCCTCGGCCCCGAGCGACCCCGGGCCGTGAAGACCGGGATGCTCGCGACCCGGACGCTCGCGCGCGCGCTCGCGGGGCGGCTCGCGGAGCCGCCGCTCGAGAAGATCCCGCTCGTCGTGGATCCGGTGCTCGCCGCCTCCTCCGGCGCCTCGCTCTTCGACACGGAGGGTCGCGCGCCTGGCGAGGCGCTCGCGCCGCTCCTCGAGCGCGCCCGGCTCGTGACGCCGAACCTGCCGGAGCTCGCCGCCCTCACCGGCCTCGACGTCTCGAGCGACGACGCCGCGATCCGCGCCGCCCGCGCGCTCCCCGCGCGCGCGGTGCTCGTGAAGGGCGGCCATCGCCCGGGCGCGCCCCTCGACCTGCTCGTCACGCGCGGCAGAGTGACGCGGATGTCGGGCCGCCGCCGCCGCGGGACGGCGCGCGGGACGGGCTGCCGGCTCGCCTCGGCCATCGCGGCGCTGCTCGCGCGCGGCGCGTCGCTGGAGGACGCGGTGCGCGGCGCGAAGCGAATCGTGGAGCGGTACCTCGACCGGGCGGCGCGGTAGAATGCGCGTCCACGGGGGCGTCATGGCTCGAATTCACACACGGCTCGCGCGCGCGGGCACGGCGATGCTGATGCTCGTGTCCGTCGCCGCCGGCGCGGCGCCTCGCGCGGCGCGCGCGGAGATGGCGACGCGCGCACCCGGCGAGCCGGCCGAGCGGCAGCTGCGTCCCCCGCCGCCCCGCGATCTCGTGCTCCTCCTCGATCTCGGCTCGCTCGCGGGCAACCCGTTCGACGGCGCGGACCACGGGTGGCGCCTCGAGGGGCTCGTGGAGCGGCGGATGCGCCGCGGCAGGATCGGCTCCGCCGTGGCGTTCGGGGGCGGGAACGTCTCCGTCCCCGGCTACCCCTCCGAGTGGGCGCTCGGGATCACCGGCCAGGTCCGCTGGTACGCGCTCGGCGACTTCGAGCGCGGCCTGTTCCTCGGCGGGCTCGTGTCGTTCTGGCGCATCGGTCCGTACTTCACCTGGGCGCCCGGCCCGCTCGCCGGCTACCGGTTCACGTTCCCGGCGGGCCTCGTCGTGGAGGCCCACCTCGGCATCCCGTTCCCCGTCGACCACTTCTCGGCGGAGAGTACCGCCGGCCGCGTCCCGTTCCGCGACGCGTGGGACGCGATCCTGCCGGGCGTCTTCGTGGGAATAGGGGCGTCGCTGCGGACCGGGGGACCTCAGCGGCCTCGCGATCCACCCAGGTGAGCGGGGACCACGCGCGCTCGTCGAGCTTCACGCCCCGTCGCGCCGCCTCTCCATCTCGGCGAAGTAGGTCGTGGTCTTGAAGAACACGAGCGGGATCGTGCCGGTCGGGCCCTGGCGCTGCTTCGCCACGATGAGCTGTACCTCGAGCGTGTCGCCGCTCGCCGCGCCGGACTGGACGTCCTTGTTGTCCTCGTCATTCCGGTGCAGGAACATGACGATGTCCGCGTCCTGCTCGATCGCGCCCGACTCGCGCAGGTCGGAGAGCATCGGCGGCTCGCCCTTGCGCTTCTCGACGCCGCGGTTCAGCTGCGAGAGCGCCACGATCGGGCACTCGAGCTCCTTCGCGAGCGACTTGAGCGAGCGGCTGATCGTCGCGATCTCCTGCTCGCGCGACTGGCTCGCCCGGTCGCTGGGCGCGTGCATGAGCTGGAGGTAGTCGATCATGACGAGGTCGAGGCCGCCGTTCTCGCGCTTCAGCTTGCGGCACTTGGAGCGGAGCTCGACCGGGCTGAGCACGAAGTTGTCGTCGAGCCAGATCGACGCCGCGCCGATCTTGTCGGCGTGCGTCGCGATCTTCTGCCAGTCATAGGTGGAGAGCTGGCCCGCCGAGAGCCGGCGCCAGTCGAGCCGCGCCTCGGAGGCGAGCATGCGCAGGGCGAGCTGATCGGACGGCATCTCGAGCGAGAAGAACGCCACCTTCTTGCCCGCCTTGGTCGCCGCGTGCGTCGCGATGTTGAGCGCGAAGGCGGTCTTGCCGACCGAGGGGCGGGCGGCGAGCACCGAGAGCGTCCCGGGCTGGAGCCCGAGGGTGTTCTTGTCGAGCGACTGGATGCCGGTGGGCACGCCGGTGATGGGCGAGAGGCCGGCCTGGACCCGCTTCTGGACGGCCTCGAGGTTCTCGATCGCCCGCATCACGGGCTCGGCGATCTTCTTCAGCGTCTCGTGGCCGGTGCCCTGCGCCGCGCCGAAGACGTCCTGCTGGGCGGAGTCGAGGAACTGCTGGACGCTCGCTCCCGCCTCGTAGCCGCGCTCCACCACCCGCTGGGCGGTGAGCATCATCTGGCGCAGCCGGGCCAGCTCCTGCACGGTCCGGGCGTAGTGCTGGACGTTCGCGGTCGTGCCGATGGCGCGCGCGAGCGAGAGCGGCAGCTCGCGGGGCACGGCGCTGCCGAGGAGCCCCTTCGCGTCGAGGCGCTGTTGCACGAGGATCGGGTCGAGCGTCTTCGACTCGCGCGCGAGCTCCTCGCAGACCGCGTACACGTGCTGGTGGGAGAGCAGGTAGAAGTCGGCCGACTTGATGAGCGCGGCGACCTGATCGAACGCGGTCTCCTCGACCAGGATCGCGCCGAGGACCGCCTGCTCGGCCTCGAGGCTGTGGGGGAGATCGCGGGCGCTGCGCAGCGGTGCGACGGGCGCCTCGGAGGCGCGCCGGACGGAATCGTGCTCGGCCATGGGACCGGCGCAGCCTACCAGCGACGTCCGACGGGATCACTGGGGATGGCCGGTGGAAAACGCCGGAAATTCTGGGGGAAAGCGCGGTGGATGGGCGGTGGATGGGGCGTGGATGGGATGTGAATGCAGCCCCTCCCCCGTCCGTCCGTCCCGTGCGCATGGGCTTCCCGCTCCCGATCGCGATCGGCCCGTCCGCGCTCGACGCCCTGGGTCCCACCTCGCCGGCCGCCACCCAACGCCTGTAGAACATCTCCATGAAGAAGACCCACGCCCTCGCCATCGCGCTCCTCGCCTTCGTCGCCGCTGGCTGCGCCGGCCTCTCGGATCTCGCCCGCGTCGCATTCAAGGAGCCGAGGCTCACGTTCCGGGCGGCGACCGTCGAGGCGCTCGATCTCGAGGGCGCCACGGTCGGGGTGAAGTTCGATCTCGAGAACCCCAACGGCTTCGGGCTCGACGTGGCCCGAATCGGCTGGGGCGTCGAGGTGGAGGGCACGCGCATCGCGACGGGCGACATGCCGGGCGGCCTTTCCATCCCGGCGAGCGGGGTCGCGCCGCTCACCATCCCCGTCCGCGTCCGCTACAGGGACGTGCCCGGGATCGTCGGCCTGCTCACGAGCCGCCGCGACGCGATCGCGTACAAGCTGTCCGGTGTCGTCGGGGTCCGTACGCCCATCGGCGTCGTGGACCTGCCGGTCTCGCACTCCGACCGGCTCGCGCTCCCCAGCCTGCCGAGCTTCTCCCTCCAGGGCCTGTCGATCCGCACCGCCTCCCTCACCGAGATGGCGCTCGACGTGAAGGTCGGCGTGAAGAACCCGAACGCCTTCCCGCTGCCGCCCGGACGGCTCGACTACGCGCTGTCGCTCGCGGGGCTCGAGGTCGCGCGCGCCGAGGACGCCGCGCTCGCAAAGGTGGCGGGCGGCTCGGCGCAGACCGTGTCCATCCCCGTCCGGCTGAACGTCCTGAAGGCCGGGCGCGCCGCGACCGAGCTCGCCCGCGGCGCCCCGGTCCAGCTCGGGCTCGCCGGGACCGCCGACGTGGCGGGCATCCCGGTGCCGCTCGACCTCGCCGCGACCCTCCCCGCCCGGCGCTGACGGAACCGATCACTCGAGTCGTGTCCGTAAACGCGCCCGCGCCCGAGCCCGCGCCCGAGTAGAAGCTGGGCTCGGGCTCGTTCACAGCACGGAATCCTCCAGTCGAGCGCTGCCCCACCATCGCGGGCGCTTCGCGGCGAACGCGGTGGCGCCCCGTCGGACGTTGGCTGTTGTCGAATCGCGAGAGGCCGTTTAGCCTCCGCGTCGCGGACCGGAGGAGCGGCATGAGCGCCGATGAGCTGATCGACATGCCGCTCACGGCGGAGGAGCTCCGGGACGCCTGGCCGGCCCTCTCCTGGGAGGAGCGCATCGAGGGCTTCCACCGGCTCGTGCGCGCGGAGGCCGACGACTTCTTCCTCGAGCTCCCCCCCGCGGACGAGGCGGCGCTGCTGCTCGCGTTGCCGCCGCCCGAGCGGAGGCTGTGGATCCGGCTGCTGGCGCCGGACGACGCCGCCGACGTGATCCAGGAGGCCCCGGAGGAGGAGCGGCCCCGGCTCATCGAGCTGCTCGATCCGGTCGCGCGCCGCGAGGTGACCGCCCTCCTCGCTTACGCGGAGGACGCGGCCGGCGGCCTCATGAGTCCGCGCTTCGCGCGCCTGCGGCCGGAGATGACCGTGGACGAGGCGATCCGCTACCTGCGCCGCCAGGCGCGCGAGCAGGCGGAGACCATCTACTACGCGTACGTGCTCGACCCGGGGCAGAAGCTCGTCGGCGTCGTGTCCTTCCGCGACCTCCTCACCGCGCCGCCCGACCGCCGCATCGCCGACCTCATGAAGCGCGACGTGGTGAGCGTGCCCGACACGCTCGACCAGGAGGCGGTCGCGCGCATCATGGCGCGCGAGGACGTGAACGCCATCCCGGTCGTGGACGGGCAGGGGCGCATGCAAGGCATCGTCACCGTGGACGACGTCGTCGACGTGGTCCAGCAGGAGGCGACCGAGGACATCCAGAAGATCGGCGGCACCGAGGCCCTCGATCAGCCGTACCTCCAGACCGGCCTGCCCGAGATGATCCGCAAGCGCGCGGTCTGGCTCGCGCTGCTCTTCGTGGGCGAGATGCTCACCGCGACCGCGATGGCAGGGTTCGAGGACGAGATCGCGCGCGCGATCGTCCTCGCGGTGTTCATCCCGCTCATCATCTCGAGCGGCGGGAACGCAGGGTCGCAGGCGTCCACGCTCGTCATCCGCGCGATGGCGCTCGGCGAGGTGAACATCGGCGACGCGCTGCGGGTCGCCCGCCGCGAGGTCCTGGCCGGCCTCGCGCTCGGGACGATCCTGGCGTTCATCGGCGTCGTCCGGATCTTCGTATGGCAGGGGCTCTTCGGCACGTACGGGCCCAAGACACCGCACCTCGCGGTCACCGTCGGCACGGCGGTGGTCGCCGTGGTCATGTGGGGGACCCTCGCCGGCGCGATGCTACCGCTCGCCATCCGCCGCCTGGGGTTCGATCCGGCGAGCGCCTCGGCGCCGTTCATCGCGACGCTCGTGGACGTGTCCGGGATCGTCATCTACTTCACGGCGGCGCGGCTCATCCTCGGCCTGTAGTCCTTCGCGGGCGCTGCCGCCTCGAGCTTGCCTCGGCGCCTCATGGCGCGGCGCCCGACCGGGCCGTTTTCGCCCGTCGCCACGTTGGGTATGGGTCCTCGCTCCGGGGGCGACGGCCTCCGCGGAGGAGGTGCCGATGAAGCCGGTCCTGCCCGCCGCCCTCGCGCTCGCGATCGCGCTCGGCTGCGCGTCGCCCTCGGGCGCCGCCTCGCGCGGCGAGCGCCCGAGCGGCGCGCGCCTCTCCGTCCCGGTCGAGTACCACGTGCTCGACAACGGCCTGCGCGTCGTGCTCTCGCCGGAGCGGAGCGTGCCGAAGGTCGCGGTGGGCGTCTACTACGGCATCGGCTTCCGAGTGGAGCCGAAGGACCGCACCGGCTTCGCCCACCTCTTCGAGCACATGATGTTCCAGGGCTCGAGGAACCTCGGAAAGATGGAGTTCATCAAGCTCGTCCAGTCGAACGGCGGCACGCTCAACGGCTCGACACGCTTCGACTTCACGAACTACTACGAGGTCGTCCCCTCGAACGTGCTCGAGACGATCCTGTGGGCCGAGGCCGATCGGATGCGCGGCCTCGCCGTCACGCAGGAGAACCTCGCGAACCAGCAGGGCGTCGTCACGAACGAGGTGAAGGTGAACGTCCTCAACCGCCCGTACGGCGGGTTCCCGTGGCTCGACATGCCGCAGGTCGCGAACGAGAACTGGTACAACGCGCACAACTTCTACGGCGACCTCGCGGACATCGAGGCGGCGACGCTCCCCGACGTCCAGGCGTTCTTCGAGACCTACTACGCGCCCAATGACGCGGTGCTGGCGCTCGTCGGCGACTTCGATCCGAAGGTGGCGCTCGGATGGGTGAAGCAGCACTTCGGGGACATCCGGCCGGCGAGCCAGCCGCCTCGGCCGGACCTCGCCGAGCCTCGCCAGGAGGCGGAGAAGCGCGTCGAGAAGGTGGACCCGCTCGCGGAGCGGCCCGCGCTCGCGCTCGCCTGGCACGCGCCGCCGCGGAACACTCCCGAGCACGCGGCGTTCGTGCTGCTCGACCAGATCATCCTCCAGGGACGGGACTCGGCGCTGTACCAGAAGCTCGTGCAGGAGAAGGGGCTCACCGGCGACGTGTCGGGCGGCCTGAACCTGCTCGGGAACGCCTGGAACTACCAGGGCCCGATGCTCCACATCGCGTACCTCTTCCACGACAAGGATCGCTCCGCGGACGAGCTCCTGCGCGCGGTGGACGAGGCGCTCGCGCCCTATCTCGAGCGTCCGGTGGACGCGGAGACGCTCGCGCGCGCCAAGGTGAAGGCCCGCTCCGCCCTCTACGCGGAGATGGAGAGCTTCTCGGGCTTCGGCCTCGCCGACCTCCTCGCGGCGCTGGCGCTCTTCGACGGAGACCCCGCGCGCGTGAACCGGATCGAGGACGAGCTCGAGCGCGTCACCCCCGAGCTCCTGCATGCGACCGCGCGCGAGTACCTGCGCCAGACGAACCGGACGGTGCTCCTCGTGAAGACGAAGGACCAGAAGGGGGCGCCATGACGTTCCTCGCCGCCGCGCTCGCGCTCGCGCTCGCCGCCCAGGATCCCGCCGCCGCCGCGCCGAAGGAGGCGCCGCCGCCGCCGCGCCCGCCGCCGGACTTCCGCCTCCCCGGGACGCACGCGTTCACGCTCGACAACGGGCTCGCCGTCACGCTCGTCGAGATGGGGCAGCTCCCGAAGGCGACCGTCGCGCTGGTGTTCCGTGCCGGGACCGGCGACGACCCGGCGGGCAAGACCGGGCTCTCGAGCTTCCTCGGCGCCCTCCTCACGGAGGGCACGACGACCCGCAGCGCGGCCGAGATCGCCGCCGCCGCCGCGCGCTGGGGCGGGGCGATCGAGACGAACGTGACGCCCGACGAGACGGTGGTCGGCGGCACGGTCCTGTCCGAGTTCGCTCCCGACCTCGTCGCGCTCGTCGCCGACGTGGCGATGAACCCGGCCTTCCCGTCGCGCGAGGTCGAGCGCGTGCGGCAGGACACGCTCCGCTCCATCACCATCGCCCGGACGCAGCCGCAGGTGCTCGCCCAGGAGCGCTTCCTCGCGACGCTGTACCCGGATCATCCGTACGGCAGGCTCCTCCCCACGCCGGAGATCGTCCGCGGCTATGCGGTCGAGGACGCGCGGGCCTTCCACAGGGCGAGCTACGGCGCGAGGCGCGCGCACCTCTACGTCGTCGGGCGCTTCGACCGCGCTGCGACCGAGGCCCGGATCCGGGCGGCGCTCTCGGGGCTGCCGCCCGGCGCACCGCGGGCGGCGACCCCGCCGACCCCCACCTCGCGCCGGCGGGTCGAGCTCGTCGCCCGCACCGGCGCCGTCCAGTCGTCCCTGTACCTCGGGCTCCCGGTGCTCGACCCGCGCCATCCGGACTACCTGAAGCTCGCGGTCACGAACACGCTCCTCGGCGGCTACTTCTCCTCCCGCGTGACCGCGAACATCCGCGAGGCGAAGGGGTACACCTACTCGCCCTACAGCCTCGTGTCGGTTCGCGCCGGCACCGGCTACTGGGCGCAGGTCGCCGATGTTACGACCGCGGTGACCGGCGCGTCGCTGAAGGAGATCCTGGCCGAGGTGGAGCGGCTCCGCGCCGCGCCCCCCGGGGAGGAGGAGCTCCGCGCGGTCCAGGCGTACCTCGCCGGCACCTTCGTCCTGCAGACCTCGGATCGCGACGGGCTCATCGGGAGGCTGCGCTTCGTCGATCTTCACGGCCTCGGGGAGAGGTGGCTCGAGGACTACGTGAAGAACGTGCGCGCGGTCACCCCCGCGGACGTGCAGCGCATGGCGCAGACCTGGCTCGACCCCTCGAGGATGACGGTGGTCGTGGTCGGCGATCCGGCCCAGGTGACCGAGCAGGTGCGCCCGTTCGGAGAGATCGTTAGCGCGCCGGCGCCATCGCCACCGCCGCCCGCGCCGACGGCGCCGGGGAAGGCGGCGAAGCCGCGGTCCTGAGCCCACGCACCGCGCGCGGCGCGGCGGCGGCGCTAGACCGCCGCCGCCGCCGCCCCGCGCACGAGGAAGTAGATCGCGTCGGGGTGGTGCAGCACGATCGCCGAGGTCGACGCCTCCGGGACCATCTGGTTCGCCTCGGTGAGCGTGACGCCGATGGTCCGATCCGGCTCGAGCAGCTTCCACACCTGGCGCTGGTCGGTGAGCTCGGGCCAGGACGGATAGCCCGGGGAGTAACGCTTCCCCTGGTCCTCCGGGATCCCGAGCTCCGCGCGCACGCGCCGGTGCCAGTACTCCGCGAGCGCCTCCGCCGCCTCGACCGCGAGCCCGTGGACGAACAGCCCGCGGCTGTAGTCGCCCCGCTCCTGCGCCGCCTCGGCGAGGCGCGTCGCCTGGTCACCCACCGTGACGACCTGGAGCGCGCACACGTCCGAGCCGCGCTCCTCCCGGAACCAGTCGGCCATGCAGAGGTTCCGGTCGTCGGGCTGCCGCGGCAGCGCGAGGCGTGCGACCTCGGCCTTGCGATGGATCGGGTCGAGCACGACGAGGTCGTTCCCCTCGGCGTGGCAAGGGAAGTAGCCGTAGACGACCTTGGGCACGAGCCAGCCGTTCGCCTGCGCCTCGCCCTGGAGCTCCTCGAGCTTGGGGCCGAACTGCTCGCGGATGAGCCGCTCGTACTCCTCGCCCTTGGCCTTCACGCCCCACTGGAGCTTGAAGAGCTCGGGCAGATCGAGGTGCGGCCACAGCTCGGCGAGCGCGATCTCCCCGGCGGGGACGACCCGGGCGCCCCAGAACGGCGGCGCCGGGATGCGCGAGGCGGGCGCGACGCCGGAGCGGTGCGCCGGCGCGGGCGGCGGCGCAGGCGAGGCCGGCATGTCGCGGTTCGCGATCGCCTTCTGGAGCACGCCATGCTTGAGCGCGTCGCGGCGCGCCGGATCGACGAGCGCCTGGACCACCTCGAGCCCCTCGAACGCGTCCTTCGCGTAGAAGACGCCGCCCGGGTACGCCGAGCCGTCCTGGGTGAAGTGCGTGCGGTAGCCGAAGCGCCGGTTGATCGCCGCGCCGCCGATGATCACCGGGAACGCGAGGTTCCGGCGCGAGAGCTCGTCGACGCAGAACGGCATCTGCTTCGAGGTCGAGACGAGCAGGGCGGAGAGCCCGATCGCGTCGGCGTTCGTCGCGACCGCCTTCTCGATGATCGTCGCGACGGGCACCTGCTTGCCGAGGTCGTGCACGGTGAAGCCGTTGTTCGAGAGGATCGTCTTCACGAGGTTCTTGCCGATGTCGTGCACGTCCCCGTAGACGGTGGCGAGCACGACCGTCCCCTTCGTCGAGCCCTCCTTCTTCTCGAGGAACTGCTCGAGGTGCGCGACCGCCTTCTTCATCACCTCCGCGGACTGCAGGACGAAGGGGAGGATGAGCTCGCCTGCGCCGAACCGGTCGCCGACGTCCTTCATCGCCGGCAGCAGCACCGTGTTCAGGACGTCGACCGCCGAGCGGCGGGTGAGCGCGTCGTCGATCAGCGCCTCGATCCCCTCCGGACGTCGGTGGAGGATCTGCAGGTGGATCCGCTCCTCCGCGCTCTTCCCGCCGGCCTGGGCGAGCGGATCCACGGCCGCCTTCTCCGGCGCGCCCTTCGCGCCGAAGTGCTCGATGAGCCGCGCCAGCGCGTCGGGCCGGCGGTCGAAGACGAGGTCCTCGGCGAGCGCGCGCTCCTCCTCGGCGATCGCGGGGTAGGGGCGGATGTCCTTCGGGTTCACGATGGCGAGGTCGAGCCCGGCCTGCACCGCGTGATAGAGGAACACCGAGTTCACCACCTCGCGCGCGCTCTTCGCGAGGCCGAACGAGACGTTCGAGACGCCGAGCGTGGTGAGGACCCCCGGGTTCTCCGCCTTGATGCGGCGGATGCCCTCGAGCGTCTCGATCGCGCTCCGGCGGTACTCCTCGCCACCGGTGGCGAGCGTGAAGGTGAGCGCGTCGAACACCAGGCTGTCGGGCGGGATGCCGTAGTCCTTCGCGATGGCGACGGTGCGCCGGGCGATCTCGGCCTTCCGCTCGGCGGTCTGCGCCATCCCCTTCTCGTCGATGGTCATCGCGACCACCGCGGCGCCGTAGCGCCGGACGAGGGGGAGGACGCGCTTCACCCGCTCGCCCGACTTCTCGAGGTTCACCGAGTTCACGATGCAGCGGCCCGGGTAGACCTTGAGCGCGCCCTCGACCACGTCCGCCTCGGTCGAGTCGATCATGAGCGGCGCGTCCACCGCCTGGGCGAGGAGCTTCGCGAGCGCGCGCATCTGCGCGCCCTCGTCGTCCCGCTCGTTCAGCGCCACGCACACGTCGAGCACGTGCGCGCCCGCGTCGACCTGGCCGCGCGCGATCTGCAGGAGGCCGGGGTAGTCGTCGGCGAGGAGCAGCTCCTTCACCTTCTTCGAGCCCTGGCTGTTGAGCCGCTCGCCCACGATGAGGGGCCTCGGCTCCATCGCGAGCGGGACCGCCTTCATCGCGGAGGAGAGCTCGGCGGCGGGACGACCCCGGGCGCGGCGAGGCGGGCCGAGCGCCCGGATCCGCTCGACGACCTTGCGCATGTGCTCGGGCGTGGTCCCGCAGCAGCCGCCCACCAGCTCGACGCCGTACTCCGAGACGAACCCCGCGAGCGCCTCGGCGAGCGCGTCCGGCGAGAGCTTGTACACCGCGCGTCCGTCCTCGTTCTCGGGCATCCCCGCGTTCGGGAGCACCGAGACGTAGTGGCTCGAGCGCTCCGCGAGGTAGCGCACCGCGGCGCGCATCTCGGCGGGCCCGGTGGAGCAGTTGAGGCCGACGGCGTCCACGGGGAGCCGCTCGAGCGTGGCGAGCGCGCTCGCCACGTCGGTGCCGAGGAGCATCCGGGCGTTCGCGTCGATGAGCGTCGGCTGGGCGATGATGAAGACGTCGCGCAGGCACTCCCGCCGGCAGGCGTCGGCCGCGAGCACCGCCGCGCGGAGCTCCAGCATGTCCTGCTGGGTCTCGATGATGATCGCGTCGACGCCCCCCTCGACGAGCCCCTTCGACTGCTCGAAGAAGATCCGCTCGAGCGCGTCGGAGGTGATGTTCCCGAGGGCCGGATCCGACGAGGACGGGAGCATGCCGGTCGGCCCGATCGACCCGGCGACGAAGCGCGGGTGGTCCGGCGTCGCGAAGCGCTCCGCGGCGCGGCGGGCGAGGATCGCGGCGCGGAAGTTCACCTCGTAGGTGCGGTGGCCGACCCCGTACTCGTCGAGCTTGAGGCGCGACGAGCCGAAGGTGTTCGTCTCGACGACGTCGCAGCCGACGCCGAAGTAGCGGGCGTGGATGTCCTCGACGAGGTCCGGCCGCGTCAGCGTGAGGAGGTCGTTCGCCCCCTCCTTGCCGCCGAACTCGGCGGCCTTGAGCTGGTGGCGCTGGATCTGGGTGCCCATCGCGCCGTCGAACACGAGGGTGCGGCGGTCGATGGCTTCTCGGAAGGTCACGGGCACGGTCCTCTCGAAATGGCAGGCCCGCGCGAACGGCGCGGGCCGTGGAGCAGAGATAGCACCGCCGTGCACGTCGATCGAGCGCACGAAGGGCGGTTCGCCGCGGCCGGGCACCCGCCCGCCGGCGCGGCGCGGCCGCCAGGGCCTCGCCGGCCCGCCCGCTGCCGCGGCGATCCCCGCCCGCTACGATCGGACCATGCTCCACGAGGCGCGCTACTGGGAACCCGCGGGCGACGGGCGAGTGCTCTGCACGCTCTGTCCGCGGGCGTGCCGCATCGGCGAGGGCCAGGCGGGCTTCTGCTACATCCGCAGGAACCAGGGCGGGCGTCTCGTGACGGCGGGCTACGGCCGCTCCACCGGGTTCGCGGTGGACCCCATCGAGAAGAAGCCCCTCGCGCACTACCTGCCGGGATCGAAGGTCCTGTCCTTCGGCACGGCCGGGTGCTGCCTCGGCTGCCGCTTCTGCCAGAACTGGGACATCTCGAAGGCGCGCCAGGACGAGCGACTCTCGGAGGACGAGTTCACGCCGGAGCGCATCGTCGAGCTCGCGATCGAGCTCGGCGCGCCGGGGATCGCGTTCACCTACAACGACCCGATCATCTGGGCGGAGTACGCCATCGACGTCGCGAAGGCGGCGCACGCGCGCGGGCTCTTCACGGTGTTCGTGACGAGCGGCTACGTCGAGCCGCTCGCCCGGGCCGAGATCTTCCGGCACATGGACGCGACGAACGTGGACCTGAAGGCGTTCACCGAGGACTTCTACTCGCGCGTGACGCTCTCGCACCTCGCGCCGGTGCTCGCCACGCTCGAGTGGCTCGCGAAGGAGACGGACGTCTGGGTGGAGGTGACGAACCTCATGATCCCGGGCCTCAACGACTCGCCAGAGGAGACGCGACGGCTCGCGGACTGGATCGCGGAGCACATGGGCGAGGACGTCCCGGTCCACTTCACGGCCTTCCACCCGGACTACAAGCTCCTCGATCGGCCGCGCACGCCGCCCCGGACGCTCGCGGGCGCGCGCGCGATCGCGCACGCGGCGGGGCTCCGCTACGTCTACACCGGCAACGTGCACGATCCCGACGGCCAGAGCACCTACTGCCCACGCTGCGGCGCGCGCGTGATCGAGCGCGACTGGCACGCGGTGCGGGCAGTGCGGCTCGCCGGCGGCACCTGCGCGGCGTGCGGCGAGCGGATCGCGGGGCGCTTCGCGGACGGGCCGACCGCGCCGACCTCGGGATGGCGGGTGCCGCTCGGGATCCCGCGCGTCTAAGGTGACGTCGCGGGAGCGGGCTCCGCGATCCCGCAGGCGAGCTTGGCGTCCGCGGTGCCGATCCACTCGCAGAACTCCGCACCCTCGGGGGCGTGGCAGGTATCGAGCCAGCCATCGCATTGCTTCTGCTTCGCGTCGCCGGCGCCGACGTCGGAGAGCCGGTCCCCCGCGCCGCGCTCGCAGGCGTCGCGCGCGCTGCCGCCGCCGGAGCACGAGCACAGCCGGTTCGCGAGCTCCTGGCAGGGCTCGGTGCAGGCGGAGAGCAGGGCGAGGGCGAACGTGGCGACGAGGCGGCGCATCGGAGCGGGGGAGGATCGCTTGGGGCGCCCGCCGCGTCAAGGCGCCGTGAATGCCGTCCCCGCTTCGTCCGTCTGCTATCTAGGTCGCCATGATCACCGCCCTCGCCGCCCTCCTCGTCGCCGCCGCGCCGCAGCCCGCGGACGCGGGCGCGCTCGCCCAGAAGGTCCAGGCGTTCTACGAGCGCACCCGCGATCTCGAGGCCAGCTTCCAGCAGACCTACACCTACTCCGGGTTCGGTCGCCGGCAGGTCTCGAAGGGTACGCTCAAGGTGAAGAAGCCCGGCATGATGCGCTGGGACTACGAGACGCCCACGCCGAAGACCGTGGCGGTGAAGGGCTCGCGCCTCGTGCAGTACGAGCCGGAGGAGAACCAGGCCTACGTGGACGAGCGCTTCGACGCGACGGCGATGAGCGCCGCCGTGACCTTCCTCCTCGGCAAGGGCGAGCTCGCCCGCGAGTTCGATCTGTCCGTGGACGGCGCCGGCGATCTCGTGCTCCGGCCGAAGGAGGAGGACCCCCGCGTCGACTCGATCGCGCTCGCCGTAGGACGGGACGGCGAGGTGCGCGCCACGCGGGTCGTGGACGGCGCCGGGAACGTGAACGAGGTCCGCTTCGAGAAGGTGAAGCGCAACCAGGGGCTCTCCGACGCCGCGTTCGAGGTGAAGCTGCCCAAGGACGTTCGCCGCATCGCACCCCCCAGCGGCGAGCGCTAGGCGTCTTACGGGGGCTGCGCCCCCGCCCCGCTCGCCGGGTCTCGTGCGCCACCGCGGGCGGCTTCGCCGCGAACGCGGTGGCGCCCCGGCGGCTCGCTTCGCTCGCTGACTGTTCTCGAGTGAGGGACGTCGCATAGATTAGGGGCATGTCCGCTCCCCCTCCGCTCCTCGTCGCCAAGGGCACGCAGGAGCTCTTCCTCCTCCCGGGGCTCGCGAACCGCCACGGCCTCGTCGCGGGCGCGACCGGCACCGGGAAGACCGTCACGCTGCGGGTGCTCGCCGAGGGGTTCAGCCGCATCGGCGTGCCGGTGTTCCTCGCGGACGTGAAGGGCGACCTCTCGGGGCTCGCGCGTCCGGGCGGCGACGCCCCGAAGATCGTCGAGCGGGCCCGCGAGCTGGGCGTCACGCTCACGCCCGAGGCTTGCCCGGTCGTGTTCCTCGACGTGTTCGGCGAGGGAGGCCACCCGCTTCGCACCACGATCTCCGAGATGGGTCCGCTGCTCCTCGCGCGCGTGCTCGGTCTGAACGAGACCCAGGCGGGCGTGCTGCAGATGGCCTTCCGCGTCGCGGACGAGAGCGGGCTGCTCCTCCTCGACGTGAAGGATCTGCGCGCCATCCTCGAGCACCTCACGCAGCGCGCCGCGGAGCTGCGCGCCCGGTACGGGAACGTGTCGGCGACGAGCGTCGGCGCGATCCAGCGCGCGCTCCTCGCCCTCGAGTCGCAGGGCGCCGACCGGCTCTTCGGCGAGCCGGCGCTCGCGCTCGAGGATCTCTTCCGGACCGACCTCTCTGGGCGCGGCCTCGTGACGGTCCTCCACGCCGAGCGGCTCGTCCGCTCGCCGCAACTCTACGCGACGGTCCTCCTCTGGCTCCTCTCGGAGCTGTTCGAGCAGCTGCCGGAGGTGGGGGATCCGGAGAAGCCGCGCCTCGTCTTCTTCTTCGACGAGGCGCACCTCCTGTTCGAGGACGCGCCGGACGAGCTGCGCGCCAAGATCGAGCAGGTGGTGCGGCTCGTTCGCTCGAAGGGCGTCGGCGTCTACTTCGTCACGCAGAGCCCGCTCGACGTGCCGGACGCGGTGCTCGGGCAGCTCGGCAATCGGGTGCAGCACGCGCTGCGCGCCTTCACGCCGCGCGATCAGAAGGCGGTGCGCGCCGCCGCGGAGACCTTCCGCGCCAACCCCGGCCTGGACGTCGAGGCCGCCATCACCCAGCTCGGCGTGGGCGAGGCGCTCGTGTCGTTCCTCGATGCACGCGGGACACCGGCGCCGGTCGAGCGTGCGCTCGTCCTCCCGCCGCGCTCCCGGCTCGCGCCGCTCACGCCGGAGGAGCGCGCGCAGGTGCTGGCCGCCTCGCCGCTCCGCGGCCGCTACGACACGACCGTCGATCGGGAGTCCGCGCACGAGCGGCTGCAGCAGCGGGCCGCCGAGCGCGTGCCGGAGACGACGCGCGCGGAGGACGCGGGAGGCGGGCGCGGCCGGCGCGATCAGGGTGGCGCCCTCGGCGGCGCGGGCGACATGCTCGGGAAGATGGCGCAGAGCGCGATGCGCGCCGCGGGCACGCAGATCGGCCGCGAGATCATGCGCGGGATCCTCGGGTCCATGTTCGGCGGCCGTCGGCGGTAGCGGCGCGTCAGCGGCGCACGCCGGAGCCGAGCCGCATCCGCACCGCGAGCGCGAGGAGCTGCACGCCGGCGAGGAGCATCGCCCCGGGCCGGAGCTTCGAGCCGCCCACGTCGCGCCACGCGCGGAGAGGCACCTCCTCGATCGCGTCCTCGTCGAGCGGCGGCGTCCCCGGGCCCCCGGTGCGCAGGCGCGCGAGGAGCTCGACGTCGAAGATCCAGCGCGTCCGGAACGGCGAGGCGAGCGCGGCCGCCAGCGCGGGCGTCGCGCGGAACAGCTTCGCGCCGCACTGCGTGTCGTAGACCGGAAGCCGCAGCGCGAGCGAGGCGAACGTCGCGAACACGCGGCCGAGGTAGTGGCGGTGCGCCCGGCGCTCGATGCGCCTCCCGAGGAGCCGCACGCGCGAGCCGAGGACCGCGTCGCGTGGCGAGGCGGCCGCGGCGTCCACGAGCCGCACGAGCTCGTCCACGGGCGTGGAGAGGTCGGCGTCGGCGTAGCCGACGATCGCGGCGCCGTCCGCCATCGCCGCGCCAAGCCCTTCGCGCACCGCCTCGGCCTTCCCGCCGTTCCGGGCGAGCCGCACGACGGAGATCCGGGAAGGCTCCGCCCGGCGCAGCTCCTCGAGCACCGCCGCGGTCGCGTCCGTCGAGCCGTCGTCCACGAGCAGGACCGACAGGCCGTCGCGCGCGCGGGCGAGCCTCAGGAGCTCGGCCCGATCGAGCCGGCCGGCCTCGTTGTAGCAGGGGACGACGAGCGTCACGCCTTGCGGCATAGGACCCAGGCGCTCAGCCCCGGGAGCGCGACCCCCAGGCGCGAGAGGGCGAGTGAGAGGCCCGCGTCGAGCGCGAGCGCGCCCTTCACGAGGGCGGAGACGGGGGCGGGCGCATTCCACTCGCCGAGGTCCTTCGGCGCGCTCGGACGGCGGCGCGCGCGCTCGAGCACGACCTGCGCCGCGCGTGGCAGGAGGAGCGCGTGGAAGAGGCCGCCGGCGCGGACCACCTCGAGCCCGGCGCCCTCCACGACGGCGCGCATCGCGCCCGTCGTGTAGCGGCGGTGGTGCCGGAGCTTCACGTCGTGGCTCGAGAAGAGCGCCGGCCACGCCGGCACCGAGACGAGCGCGTGCGCGCCGGGCGCGAGCCGCGGGACGACCACCTCGCGCAGGAACCCGAGGTCGTCCTCGACGTGCTCGAGCACGTCGAGGAGGAGGGCGAGCCCGAACGTCCCCTCGGGCACGGCGCGAGTGAAGCGGAGCCGCTCGCCCGGCGCGAACGCCTCCGAGGCGAGGTGCGCATCGGTGTAGTTCGCATCCCAGCAGGTCACCCGCGCGTCCGCGGGCAGCGCGTTCGCGAGCCGGCGGGAGATGAAGCCGTCGCCCGCGCCCACGTCGAGCACGGCCAGGCCGGGAGCGAGGAGGTCCGCCTCGCGCAGCACGCGCAGGAAGAAGGCGACCCTCGCCTCCTCCCACGGGTGGCGGCGAACGGGGGCGCGCGCGAGCTCGACGAGGTCCATCCGGGAGCGACTCTCGCGCGAACCCTGGCGCCGATCCAGTGGATTGACACGGCTGTGGGGGGCACGGATCCTCGGGCGCGCGTGCGACGGATGAGCGACGCCGGCATGGAGGAACCGCGCGCGGGAGCGGGGGACGCGGGGGCGCGACGTCTCGCGGTCCGCACGCGCCTCGCAGCGCACGCTCCCGCGCTCGCGGCGGCCGTCGCGGGGGTCGCGTGGCTCGCCTGGCACGCGGACCTCGCCATCGCCGTGCCCCGGAACGTCGGCTGGCTCATGCGCGGCGACTGGGGGGCGGGCTACGTGGCGTGGCTCTTCTACCGGTCCGCGCCGCCAGCGCTGCCGCTCGGCTCGAACCCGCTCTACCCGTATCCGATCGGCTCGACGCTCGGCTTCAGCGACGCGCTCCCGCTCGTCGCGGTCCTGCTCCGGCCGCTCGCGTCCGTCCTCCCGCAGGACTTCCAGTACGCGGGCGCCTGGATCGTGCTCGCGTTCGCGCTCCAGGGGTTCGTCGGCGCGAAGCTCGTGAAGCTCGCCACCCCGGACCGACTCGCGCAGGCGCTCGGCGGCGTCCTGTTCGTGCTCGCGCCGCCGCTCCTGCACCGCCTCATCGGCCCGAAGACGGGGCACGCGAGCCTGTGCGCGCAGTGGATCCTGCTCCTCGCGCTGTGGCTCGCGCTCGCCCCGGTCGACGCGCCGCGCCTTCCCCGGCGGCTCGCGCTCGCGGGGCTGCTCGTCTTCCTGTCGGCGGGCGTGCACCCCTACTTCGTCGTCATGACCGCGGCGCTCGCCGCCGCGCTCATCCTGCGCATCGTCCTCGTCGAGCGGCGCGGCGGCCCGGCGCTCCTCGGGGGCGGGCTCACCGGGCTCGCGGCCGCGGCGAGCGCCGGCCTCTTGCTGTTCGGCTTCGTCGGAGGCGGGGTGCGATCGCGCGCGAACGGCTTCGGCTACTTCTCCGCCGACCTCGCGACGCTCGTGAACCCGATGGGCTGGTCGCGCCTGTGGTCGGGCCTGCCGGTCCGGGCGGGGCAGTACGAGGGCTTCGCCTACCTCGGCGCGGGCGCGCTCCTCCTGCTCGTCCTGGGGCTCGGCGCCATCGCGCTCCGCCGCGCCCCGGCGCCGCGCCTCGCGCGCGTGGTGCCCGCCGTCGCGGTCGCGCTCGTGCTCGCCGGGTTCGCGCTGTCCGACGCCGTCCGGTTCGCCGGTGACCTCGTCCTTCGCGTTGGCATCTACCGGCACATGCCCTGGCTGGGCGGCACGTTCCGCTCCTCCGGCCGCTTCGTCTGGCCGCTCCACTACCTCCTCCTCCTCGGCGGCGTCTCGCTCGCCGCGCGCGTACTCCACGGCCGCGCGCTCGCGCTGCGCGGCGCGCTCGCGCTTGCGGTCGTGGCTCAGGCATTCGACGTCCGCCCGCCGGTCCCGCTCGAGCCGCCCGCCGCCCCGTACGTGCCCGCGGCGGAGTGGGCGCTCGCGCGCGGCAGCTACCGCCACCTCTCGATGTTTCCCCCGTACCTCGTCGCCGGCGGGGATCCCATCGCGCCGGAGCCGCAGCTCTGCGGGCCGCACCTGCACCGTCCAGACGGCTACTTGCCGCTCGCGCTCGTCGCGTACCGGATCGGCGCGACGTTCGATGGGGCGTACACCGCGCGGCTCGATCCGGCGCGCGCGATCGAGGCGTGCCAGGCCGCGCGCCGCGCGATCGACGACCACGCCCTCGACCCCGCGACGATCTACGTGGTGCACCCGAGCGCGGTCGCGCTCCTGGTCGCGGCGGGCGCCGACTGCGGCTGGATCGGGGCCGATCGGGTCTGCGTCGCGCGGGGGCGGCCCGACGCGTTCAGCGAGGCGGTGCGCGCGCGCCCGCTCCGCGCGGACGACACGCCCGGCGGACGGTGAACACGGCTCGCGCCGCGTCGCTCAGCCGACGACGGGGAGCCCGCCGCGGCGCGCCGGCCCGCTCGTGGCCCCCGGCGCGGGCGTCACGGGCAGCGGCCGGCGCGCCCGCTCGGGATCGCGCCCCACCACGCGGCCGACGAGGTCGTACTCCGACGCGTCGGTGATCTCGACGGTCGCGATCTCGCCGGGGTAGGCGACGCCGTCGTTGATGTACGTGATCCCGTCGATCTCCGGCGCCTGCTGCGCGTGCCTGCCGGCGAGGAGGTGCTCGGTCTCCTCGGCCCGTCCCTCGACGAGCACCTCGAGCCGCCGCCCGATCATCGCCTGCTGGTGGTCGCGCGAGATCTCCTGCTGGAGCGCCATGATCCGGTCGCGCCGCGCGCGCTTCACCTCGTCCGGCAGCTGCCCCTCCATCTCCGCCGCGGGCGTGCCGTCCTCGGGCGAGAACTCGAACACTCCGAGCCGCTCGAAGCGCTGCTCCTCGACGAAGCGGACGAGATCCTCGAAGTCCGCCTCTGTCTCGCCGGGCAGCCCGACGATGAGCGAGGTCCGGAGCGCGATCCCGGGCACCCTCGCCCGCAGCCTCGCGAGCAGCTCCCGCAGGAACACCGAGTCGCGGCCGCGCTTCATGGCGCGCAGCAGCCGGTCGGAGGAGTGCTGGAGCGGCATGTCGAGGTACTTCACGATCTTCGGCTCGCGCGCGATGGCCTCGACGAGCGCGTCCGGCACGTCGCGCGGGTACGCGTAGTGGAGCCGGAGCCAGCGGATCCCGTCGACCTTGCAGAGCTCGGGCAAGAGGTGGTGCAGGCGGATCTTCCCGGGCAGGTCGTAGCCGTAGGCGGTGAGGTCCTGCGCGACGAGCGACAGCTCCACCGTACCCTGCGCGGCGAGCGCGGCGGCCTCGGCGACGACGTCGTCCACGGGCCGTGAGCGCTGCGCGCCGCGCAGCTTCGGGATGATGCAGAACGCGCAGGCGTTGTCGCAGCCCTCGGAGATCTTGAGGTACGCGGTGTGCGAGGCGAGCGAGTTCACGCGCGGGGTCGAGGCCGAGTGGACGAAGTCGGGGTCGGGCACGACGAGCCGCTTCGCCTGCGCGTCCGAGACCACCCGCGCGATGTCGGCGTAGGCGCCGGTGCCGAGGAAGTGGTCCACCTCCGGCAGCTCGGCCGAGAGCTCCTCGGCGTGGCGCTGCACGAGGCAGCCGGTCACGACGAGCTTCTTGCAGCGCCCCTCCTGCTTCATCCCGGCGAGCTCGACGATCGCGTCGACCGACTCCTCCTTCGCGCTCTCGATGAACCCGCAGGTGTTCACCACGATCACGTCCGCCATGGCGGGATCGCGCTCGAGCCGGTAGCCGGCGCCCGCCAGGGTGCCGAGCATGACCTCGCTGTCCACCCTGTTCTTCGGGCAGCCGAGCGTGTGCAGGTAGACGCGGGTGGTGGTCATCGGGGCGCCCGATCTAACAGACGGGGTGACCTGGGACAATCCGCGCCCTGTCGGAGTCGTCATCCCCCGAGCCCGAGCCCGGGCCCGAGTCCGAGCCCGGTGCTTCGGGCGCGGGCTCGGGCGCGTTCACGGGTGAGGCCACCCGAGTGGCCCTCACTCCCTGAAGTTCTGGAACTGCAGCGGTATCCCCAGCCCCGCCGTGCGGATCGCCTGCATCGCGGCCTGAAGATCGTCCTTCTTCTTGCCCGTGATCCGCACGGCCTCGCCCTGGATCGCGGCCTGCACCTTGAGGCCGCTCTCCTTCATGAGCGCGACGATCTTCTTCGCGTCCTCCTGCTTGAGGCCACGCCTCAACTTCACGAGCTGACGTACCGAGCCGCCGGAGGCGGGCTCGATCTTCTGGGGATCGAGCCCCTCGAGCGGGACGCCGCGCTTCGCGAGCTTCTCCATGAGCACCTGCAGCGCCGCCTCGGCGCGCCCCTCCGACCCCGCCTTCACGACGACGTGCTGGTCCTTGTCGCGCTCGAGATCGGTGTGCGTGCCCTTGAAGTCGAACCGCTGGAGGATCTCCTTGCGCGCCTGGTTGAAGGCGTTCTCCACCTCCATGAGATTCAGCTCGGAGACCACGTCGAAGCTCGGCATCCCGGTTCCTCTCCTTCGCCCCCGCCGCGCCGCGGCGCGGCCGCCTCATCTTAGAGCTCGAGCACCACGGGCAGCACCGTGGGCCGCTTCCCCGTCGCGCGCTTCAGCCAGCGGCGGACCGCGGCGCGGAGCGTCTCCTGCACCTCGTCCACCGCGAGCCGCGCCTGCGGCGTGAGCTCCTCTATCGCGCGCAGCGCCTCCGCCCGGATCTCGTCCTCCGCGCCCTCGAACCCGGCGACGCCGCGGGCGAAGAGCTCCGGCCCGCGTATCACCGCGCCGGTCGCCCTGTCCACCACGAGCACCGCGATGCAGAGCCCGGCCTCGGCGAGCAGGCGACGGTCCTTCACGACGAGCGCGCCGATGTCCTGGCCGAGGAGCGCGTCACGGTCGGTGTAGACCCGTCCGACGGGCACGGGCTCGTCGAGCACCGTCGCGCCGGAGTCGCCGAGCTCGAGCACCTGCCCGTCCACGAGCAGGTGCCGCCCGCGCACGCCCTCCGAGGCGGCGTGGGCGGCGTGCCGGGCGAGGTGCCGGTACTCGCCGTGGATCGGCACGAAGAGCTCCGGGCGCGCGAGCGCGATGAGCCGCCGCTGCTCCGCCTCCTGCGCGTGACCCGAGACGTGCAGCGGTCGGAGGCCCTCGTAGGCGACCTGGGCGCCGCGGCGGCACAGCGCGTTCACCACCTCGCCGACCGCGACCTCGTTGCCGGGGATGAAGCGCGAGGAGAGGATGACGAGGTCGCCGGGCGCGAGGGCCATGTCCGGATGCTCGCCGCGCGCGAGCCGCGCGAGCGCGCTCCGCGGCTCGCCCTGCGTGCCGGTCGTGAGGACGCAGACCTCCCTCGGGGGCAGCTCCCGCGCGTCCGGGAACCCGACCGGCATCCACGCGGGCACGTCGAGGTACCCGAGCGCCTGGGCGATCCGGACGTTCGACTCCATGGCGCGGCCGAGGAGCGCGAGCCGCCGCCCGAACGCGCGCGCGGCGTTCGCGACCTGCTGGATGCGATGGATGTTGGAGGCGAAGCAGGCGACGAAGACACGTCCGGGCGCACGCTCGAACGCCTCCTCGAGCGCGGCCCCGACCTCGGCCTCGGAGAGCGAGGATCCGGGCCGCTCCGAGTTCGTCGAGTCCGAGAGGAGCAGCCGCACGCCGCGGCGACCGAGCGCCTCGACGCGGGCGAGATCGAACCCGGGACCGGAGACGGGGCGCGGGTCGATCTTGAAGTCGCCGGAGTGGACGATCGTGCCCTGCGGCGTCGAGAAGGCGAGGCCGCACGCGTCGGGGATGGAGTGGGTGACCGCGTAGAACTCGGCCGAGAGCGGCGACGCCTCGCCCGCCTCGCGGACGTCGCCGGGCGAGACCTCGCGCAGGTCGGCGTCCACGCCCGCCTCGTCGAGCCGCGGGCGGAGCAAGGCGAGCGTGAAGCGCGTGCCGTACACCGGCACCTTCACCTCGCGGAGCAGGAACGGCAGCGCGCCGACGTGGTCCTCGTGGCCGTGCGTCAGGTAGATCGCGCCGATCCGCTCTCGCCGCTCGCGCAGCCAGCCGAGGTCCGGCGCGATCACGTCCACGCCGATGGGCTCGTTCGGGAAGAGGATCCCGCAGTCCACCACGGCGATGCGGCCGTCCGCCTCGATCGCCATGCAGTTCATCCCGATCTCGCCGAGACCGCCGAGCGGGACGATGCGGACCGGAGGCGCCACGCGGGGAATCTACTCCTCGTGGCGAGGGGCCGTGAATCAATCCCCGGACCGAGCCAGGCGGGCGAGACGCGAGCAGCGCGAGGCGCGACGACCGAGCATACCCGTACGGTATGTGAGGGAGGAGCAACGAAGCGATGCGGCGCGGATCGGCCGCCGCGGCGACGGGAGGGGATTGTTTCACGGCCCCAATAATGGAGGGGCGGGAACCCGGCTCCCTGGACCCGGGTCCCCATGCCCACCCCGCCCATCGCCTTCCGGCGCGGGCGGGAGGCGTGACGCGCGGACCGGCTGCGGACCGTCCGTGGGCCCTGCCTCCCTTCCCATGGGAACCCGGTGCCACGCCCTCGTGACGTGGCGCCCCCGTGATAGCCTCGCCCGCCCATGCGAAGCCTCGCCCGCGCGGCCGCCGCGCTCGCCCTGCTCCTGCCCCACGCCGGCGCGAACGCGCGCGCCCAGGAAGGCGGGCGGCCGCCCCGTCCCGCTGCTCGCGAGTCCACCCGCGCCGCCGCGGTGAGCGGGCGGGCCCATTCAGCGCCCGCCCCCCCGTCAGGCCCTCCGGCCAAGCCACAGCAGTCCGAGGCCGCGGAGGGCGACGATCACGCCGTGGTCCGGCTCCGCTTCGCCTGGCCCGCCGCCGCTAACGTGCAGGCGACGCAGCGCCGGACGCGGGTCCGCACGGGCCACGAGCCGTCCACCACGACGACGCGCTTCACCCAGCGGCTCGAGCGCCGAGACGGCGCCCTGCGCATCTCGACGGCCGGCACGACGTGGGAGGGCGACGCGCCGTACCGCGGCCCGCCGGGCGCGGTGGACGGCGTCATGCGCGCGGCCGAGACGGTCGTGCAGGTGGTCTCGCCGGAGGGGGAGTTCCAGGGCCTCGAGGGCGTCGAGGCGCTGCGCCCCGCGATGGCGCGGCTCCTCGAGGGCTCCGTCCCGCCCGAGCAGGTGGAGCGGGCGCTCGGGTTCGCCGAGGCGGCGATGCAGGCGCAGGCGCGCGAGATGTGGAACCTCGCGGTGGGCTTCTGGATCGGCGCGGACCTCGAGCTCGGCGAGCGCTACGGCATGCGCACCGAGGCGGAGGTGCCGCTCGCCGGGGCGAAGGCGGAGTTCGAGCAGGAGTTCTCGGTGCGGCGGCGGGTGCCGTGCTCGGCGCGCCATCCCGAGGAGCGCTGCGTCGAGGTGACGCTCCGCTCCGCCCCGGATCCGGCCGCGCTGCCCGCCCTCGCGCGCGCGGTGGTCGCGCAGCTCGCGGGCCCGGACGCGAGGCTCCCCGAGGAGGCGCTCCGCGAGCTCGTCGTCGAGAACGAGCTCCTCCTCGTCACCGAGCCCGAGACCTTGCTCCCGCACCGGTTCGTGTGGACGCGCTCGGTCCGCGCCACGATCTCCGGCGGCGAGGACGGGAAGGGCGAACCGCGGGTCCTCGAGCAGGTGGACCGCAGCGAGTCCGACTACCGCTACGACCCGCCCCCGGGGAAGAAGCCCGCGCGCAAGGCGAAGCGCGCGGCGGCCCGCGGGTGAGTCCGGACGGCGCTCCGGAGAGCGGGGCGCAAGTCGGCGCCGCTTCGATTATCCTTCCCGCCCCATGCCGACGTCCGACCCGCTCCTCGAGGGCCTGAACGACGCCCAGCGCGAGGCCGTGCTCCACGGCGAAGGGCCGCTGCTCGTGCTCGCGGGCGCCGGCAGCGGCAAGACCCGCGTCATCGTCCACCGCATCGCACGGCTCGTCCGCGACGAGCGGGTGATGCCATGGCACGTGCTCGCCGTGACGTTCACGAACAAGGCGGCGGGCGAGATGAAGGAGCGGCTCGAGGGGCTCCTCGGGGCGCAGGCGCACGAGCTGTGGGTGCAGACGTTCCACGCCTTCGGCGCCCGCTTCCTCCGCCGCGAGGCGGCGCGCGCCGGGCTGCCGCCGTCGTTCGCGATCTACGACGACGACGATCAGCTCCGGCTCGTGAAGCGGATCTTCCAGGAGCTGCGCGTCGAGGACGGCGAGCCGCTCACCGCGCGTCAGGCGCTGTCGCGCATCGACCGCTGGAAGAACGCGGCGCAGCGGCCGGCGGAGGTCGTCGTCGGCGAGTACGACGTGGAGGGTCAGCTCGCGCGCGAGGTCTACGGGCGCTTCGAGGCGGCCCTCGCGCGCGCCGGGGCGGTGGACTTCGGCGACCTCCTCCTCCGCCCGGTGCGTCTCCTCGAGGAGGACGCCCAGGTGCGTCGCTCCTGGTCGTCCCGCTTCCGCTACCTGCTCGTGGACGAGTTCCAGGACACGAACGCGGCGCAGTACCGCCTCCTGTCGCTCCTCACGAACGAGAAGCGGAACGTCTGCGTCGTCGGCGACGACGACCAGGCGATCTACAGCTGGCGCGGCGCGGACGTCCGGAACATCCTCGAGTTCGACCGTGACTTCCCCGGCACGCGGGTGGTGAAGCTCGAGCAGAACTACCGCTCGACGCGGACGGTGCTCGACGCCGCCCACGCGGTCATCTCGCGCGCCCGGCGCCGGCGCGAGAAGCGGCTCTGGACCGAGAGCGGCGCGGGCGAGCCGCTCGCGCTCCTGGTCGGGCAGGACGAGCACGACGAGGCGGAGCGGATCGCGCGAGCGATCGCGACGGAGCGGGCGCGCGGCACGGCGGGCGAGGAGATCGCCGTCCTGTACCGCACGAACGCGCAGTCGCGTCCGATCGAGGCGGCGCT
The DNA here is from genome assembly GCA_035456445.1 of Anaeromyxobacter sp. GTDB lineage: Bacteria > Myxococcota > Myxococcia > Myxococcales > Anaeromyxobacteraceae > Anaeromyxobacter. The sequence goes on along the minus strand of DATIDF010000350.1, from coordinate 37,574 downwards.
GCGCGCCGCGCGCGTGCCCTACGTCATCGTGCGCGGAACGAGCTTCTACGAGCGCGCGGAGGTGAAGGACGCCGCTGCCTACCTGCGCCTCGCGCTCTCGCCGCGGAGCGATCTCGACCTCGAGCGGGTGGTGAACCGGCCACCGCGCGGCATCGGCGAGAAGACGGTCGAGCGGCTTCGCGCCCATGCGTCGGCGCGCGGGGTCGCGCTCTTCGACGCGCTCGCGGAGCGCGACGCGGTGCAGGATCTCAAGCCCGCCGCGCGCCGCGCGCTCGCCGAGTTCCACGCGCTCGTCGCCGGGCTCGCCGCGGACGTGCCGGCGCTCGACGCCGGGATCGCCGTGCAGGAGGTGCTGAAGCGCTCCGGCCTCCTCGCGCGGCTCGAGGCGGAGCACACCGACGAGGCCGTCGAACGGGCGGAGAACCTCGTCGAGCTCGTCGCCGCCGCGCGCGAGTTCGACGAGTCTCTCCTCGGCGAGCCGCCGCCGCGCGATCCGGACGAGGTCCGGCCGCCGCCGCTGGCGCGCTTCCTCGAGCAGATCGCGCTCCTCGGCGAGGCGGACGCCGAGACGCCGGAGGGGCGCGTCTCGCTCATGACGCTGCACGCGGCGAAGGGGCTCGAGTTCGAGGCGGTGTTCCTCGCCGGCCTCGAGGACGGGACGCTGCCCTACGAGCGTCCCTGGTCCGACGCGGGTGCGGCGGAGCGCGCGGCGGCCGAGGACGAGGAGCGGCGCCTCTGCTACGTCGGCATGACCCGCGCGAAGAAGCGGCTCACGATCTCGCTCGCGCGCCGCCGGATCGGCTACGGGGAGGGCGGCCCGTCCTACCGGTCGATGGAGCCGTCGCGCTTCCTCGCCGATCTCCCGCCCGAGCTGTTCGGCCTCGCCCCCAAGCTCGCCGCCGCTCCCGCCGCGCGCGGGCCGACCATCCGCCGGCCGCCCGGCTCGCTCCCGGGCGAGCCGCACATCGAGATCGAGGACGACGGCCCGCGCGAGCCGGCGCCGCGCCGCGCCCCGCCCGCGCGCTCCGGGCCGGTCGTCGACTACTCCTTCGATCAGCGCCCCGAGGCGGCGGGCACGCTCGCGCGCGGCACGCGCGTCGTGCACGCCTCGCTCGGCGAGGGGACGGTCTTCGGCTGCGAGGGCGCCGGCCCGGGCGCGAAGGTGACGGTCTTCTTCGACGAAGCGGGGGAGAAGCGCGTCCTCGCGCGGTTCCTCCAGCCGGCCTAATTGGGCGCGCCGGGCGTGCGCGGCACGTTCGCCCAGGCCTCGGCGCCGTCGCTCGTGCGGCCGTAGGCGCTGCCGCTCGCGCGGGGACCGAAGTAGACGAGATCGTACGGATCGTGGATGGTCCCCGGCGCGAACACGCCGAGCTCCCCGCCGCCACCGGAGATCGTGAAGGGCAGGTTCGGCGGAGCCCCGTCCGCGACGAGGAGCAGGTGTCCGTGCGCGCGGATCACGGTCCCGGCGGGCAACGCGTACTTCGCGGGGACGCGCAGCTCGTCGGTGACGTGCGCGCCCGAGAGATCGAGCTCGGTGTCGCCGCGATTGTAGAGCTCGACGTAGCCGGGCTCCGTCGCGGTGGGGAGGCCGATCTCGTTCACGACCAGGGGCCCCCCGCCGTGTGCGCGCAGCGCCGGCAGGCGCCCGAGGAGCTGCTCCCGGCGGGAGGCGACGAACTCCGCAAGGCGGTTCGGCACCGTCTCGGCGCACGCGTCGATCACGAAGGGATCGTCGAGGATCTCCGGTCCGACGGCCGTCCAGAGTGCCTCGAGGTAGGGGCGGACCCGCCCCTCGGTGAACACGCCCTGGAGGGCGGAATCGAGCTTGGCGAGCAGGCGCGCGCGGAGGCGAGGGTGATCCCAGATGCGCGTGTTGAGCACGCTCCAGGTCGGCTTCTGTCCGTCGCGCTCGGTGACGCGCACGTCGTAGATACGCTTCACCGCGTCGTCGTAGATCGAGAAGATGCGTGGCTCGCGCCACACGCCGCCGAGAGGCGCGTTGGCGGGGATGTCGCGCGACCAGTAGGGCTGCGCGTTGTTGAGGTCCCAGGGCACGTAGGTCCACACGTCGCGGTGGAGCTCGTGGACCCAGTACGCGCGCGCATCCTCGAGGACCGTGTTCGCGATGAGCTCGTCCGCGGCGAGGTTGCCGAGGTACGCGTCGAGGTCCATCACCTCCCCGAGCCGCCCCTCGAGGTCCGCGTCGTCGGTCCGGCTGATCACCTCGAGGAAGCGGTCGAGGTCGTCCCAGGGGAGCGTCTCGTTGCGGGTCTTCGTGAAGTCCTGCTGGTACGGGCCAGCGGGGCCGAGCTTCATCTCGCAGTTCCGCCCGCCGCAGCGGTAGATCGAGGCGTCGTGCTCGTGGCCGTGGTGGACGAGGTACTCGCCGCCCACCCGCTCCATGTCGAGGAACACGCCTCGGTGCTCGCCGTTCACGTACAGATTCACGAAGCGTGCGTAGGGGACGGGAAGGCCGAGCGCGCGGTACAGATCGACCGCGAACCGCTCCACGAGCTTCGCCGCGTCGTCGTACTCGGCGAGCAGCGCGAACCGGTCGCGCCCCTCGAGCGCCCAGCCCGGGTCGAGGTCGACGCGCCAGCTCTTCTGCGGGCGCGTGCGCGAGGACGCGCCGCGGTACCGCGCGGCGCCCCTCGCCTCGCGGCCGTCGATCTTCATGCGCGCGGGGTACATCACGTCCCAGTCCGGATGCTCCTCGAGCGCCGCGAGGTCCGCCGCCGTGAGGACGAGGTCGACTCGGCGCAGGCGCGGCTCGGGCGTGGGGAGCTCGCCGGCGGCGCTCGCGACCGGCCATACCGGATCGGAGGGGACCTCCTGATAGGGAAGAGGCTCCCCGGGCGGTGACACGGGGGCCGGATCCCCGGCGCCGCCGCAGGCGAGCGCGAGGACGGTGGCCGCGAGGAGGGGGGCTCGCTTGTTCACCTCGGGAACGTGCGATCGCCGCTTCGATCCGGGAGCCCCACCGGCGGGGACGCCACACTTCGGGGCGGCAGGCGACCAGGCAGGTCGTCGCCGCCGACCCCGCGGGGGCTTAACATTCGGGCATGCCCACGAACGCGGGCGCCCCTGCGCTCCCCGTCACCGACGCGCTGCTCCGGGCGCTGCCCAAGACCGACCTTCACTGCCACCTCGATGGCTCTCTCCGCCTCGGAACGCTGCTCGCGCTCGGCGAGACGCAGGGCGTGCGGCTCCCGGCGGACACGCCGGAGGGGCTCGCCCGCGCGGTGCGGATGGGGGCGCAGTGCAAGTCGCTCGAGGAGTACCTCACCGCGTTCGACGTCACGCTCTCCGTGCTCCAGACGGAGGACGCGCTTCGCCGGGTCGCCTACGAGCTCGCGCTCGACTGCGCCGCCGAGAACGTGCGCTACCTGGAGGTGCGCTATTCGCCCGTCCTCCACACGAGGAAAGGGCTCAAGCCGACGGCCATCGTGGACGCGGTGCTCGACGGCTTGCGCACCGCAGGACGGGAGACCGGGATCCGCTCGAACGTGATCATCTGCGGGATAAGACACATCGACCCGCAGACCTCGGTGCGGCTCGCCGAGCTCGCGGTCGCGTACAAGGGGAAGGGCGTCGTCGGGTTCGACCTCGCCGGCGCCGAGGAGGGGCACCCGGCGCGGCGCCACCACGAGGCGGTGCAGCTCATCCTCGACAACAACGTGAACGTGACGATCCACGCGGGCGAGGCGTTCGGCCCCGAGTCGATCGCGCAGGCGGTGCACACCTGCGGCGCGCATCGGATCGGCCACGGGGTGCGGCTGCGAGAGAACGGCGATCTCCTCAACTACCTGAACGACCACCGGATCCCGCTCGAGATGTGCCCGTCGTCGAACGTGCAGACGCGCTCGGTCACCGACTTCGAGAGCCACCCGCTCAAGTTCTACTTCGACTTCGGGCTGCGGGTGACCGTGAACACCGACAACCGGCTCATCACGGACACCACGGTCACGAAGGAGCTTCGGCTCGCGCACGAGCGGATGGGCTTCACGCTCGAGGACCTCTGCACGCTCATCGTCCAGGGGTTCAAGAGCGCGTTCCTGCCGTTCCGCGAGAAGGCGGAGCTGCTCCGCGACGTGAACGCCGAGATCGCGGCGGTGCTCGCGCGCTTCGCCGGGGCGGAGGCGGGGGCCGAGAAGACCGAGGCTGCGGTGACCGCGGCGGCGGCGGTGCGGTAGAGTTTGGCGCGTGACCGCGCGCCTCCGTTACCGCTCCCCCATCGGCGTCCTCACGATCGAGGCGAGCGAGGAGGGCGTCTTCGGCGTCACCTTCGGCGACCGGGGGGGCTCACGCCCCGGTCCGTCGTCGCGGGCGCGCGCCCATCTCGACGCCGCCGGCGCCGCGCTCGAATCGTACTTCGCGGGCCGAGCGCCGGTCCTGCCGACCCTGGATCTCCGCGGCACTCCCTTCCAACGCGCGGTGTGGGACGCGCTCGTCGCGATCCCGTGGGCCGAGACGCGGACCTACGGAGAGGTCGCGGCGCGGCTGGGCCGCCCGGAGGCTGCACGGGCCGTGGGCGGGGCGAACCACGAGAACCCCATCGCCGTCCTCGTGCCCTGCCATCGGGTGGTCCAGGCGAGCGGACGGCTCGGCGGCTACGCCGGCGGCCTCGACGTGAAGCGCTGGCTCCTCGCGCACGAGGCGGCTCACGCGCCGGTCCTGCGGCTCTCTTGATCGCGCGGAAACCGCCTGCGGTGCTTGCGTCTCGCTCGCCTGGCTCGGTCCGGGAATCTGAACGACCCTGTGAGGGGCCGTAGAGCAACCCCCTCCGGTCGCCGCGGCCTCGGTCCGGAGATTTCATTCACGGCCCCTGACGGGGCGACACGCGTCCGCGTCCTCGATCGCGCGCGCGCCCTTGCGGTACAGCGTGGATCGCCGCGCGCGCCGCGCGGCCGCTTCCTTGCCCCGCCCAGAGCGGGTGCGTAGCCTCGAAGATGTCCAGCAGCCTCCACGCGGAGTGACCCGATGGCGAAGCTTCTCGCGATGATCCTCGCCGGCGGCGAGGGCCGCCGCCTCGACCCGCTCACGCGGGAGCGGGCCAAGCCCGCCGTCCCGTTCGGCGGCCGTTACCGGATCATCGACTTCGTCCTGTCGAACTTCGCGAACTCCGGCGTCCTCAAGATGAAGGTGCTCGTGCAGTACAAGTCCGAGTCCATGAACGCGCACATCCAGCGCGGCTGGCGGCTCACGGCGCTCCTCGACCAGTACGTCGAGATCGTGCCGGCGCAGATGCGCGTGGGTCCGAAATGGTTCGAGGGCTCGGCGGACGCGATCTACCAGAACCTCAACATCATCACGGACGAGGAGCCGGAGTTCACGTTCGTGTTCGGCGCCGACCACGTCTATCGCATGGACGTCCGGCAGATGCTCCAGTTCCACCAGGACAAGCGCGCGGATCTCACCGTGGCGGCGATCCCGGTCCCGGTGCACGAGGCGGCCGACTTCGGCATCATCGAGGTGGACGCCGACGGGCGGATGATCGGCTTCGTCGAGAAGCCGAAGAGCGACGTGAAGACCATGCCGGGCGACTCCACGCGCGCGCTCGCCTCGATGGGGAACTACCTCTTCACCACCGACGCGCTCGTGCAGGAGATCGTTCGCGACGCCGGCGATCCGAAGAGCGCGCACGACTTCGGCAAGTCGATCGTCGCCGCGATGTACGGGGGCAAGCGCGTCTACGTCTACGACTTCGCGAAGAACGTGGTGCCCGGCCAGGGTGAGAAGGAGCGCGGCTACTGGCGCGACGTCGGGAGCCTCGACGCGTACTACCAGGCCAACATGGACCTCGTGGACGTGGATCCTTCGTTCTCGCTCTACAACGACCGCTGGCCGATCTTCACCGCGCAGAACAACTTCCCGCCGGTGAAGTTCGTCTTCAACAACGAGCTGGAGCGCCGCGTCGGGCACGCCACCGACTCGCTCGTCTCCGAGGGCTGCATCATCTCGGGCGGCCACGCCCACCACTGCATCCTCTCGCCCAAGGTCCGGATCAACAGCTACTCGACGGTCGAGGACTCGATCCTGTTCGAGAACGTGAACATCGGCCGGCACTGCCGGATCCGCCGCGCCATCGTCGACAAGCACGTCGAGATCCCGGCCCACACGACGATCGGCTACGACCACGACGCGGACCGCAAGCGCTTCCACGTCACCGAGAGCGGGATCGTGGTGATCCCCAAGGCGATGCGGATCGAGCCGGAGCCGTAGCGGCGGGTCAGCCGCGGACGAGCCGCTCCGCCTTGTTGAACGCGATGTGGAGATCGACCGGCTTCTCCATCACGTCGGAGGCGCCGAGCTCGACGAGCAGATCGCGCATGTGCTGGTCGCCCGCGAGCGCCGAGACGACGAGCACCGGAATCGCGGCGGTCCGCGGGTCCGCCTTGAGCTGGGCGAGGACGTCGCGACCGTCGAGCGCCGGCATCTGGACGTCGAGCAGGATCACGTCGGGCAGCTCCGACAGGGCCGCGGAGAGCGTCGCGACGCCGTCCTGCGCGAACGAGACCGAGTGGCCGCGGCCTTTGGCGAAGGTGGCGTAAAGCTTGGCGAGCCCTGCGTCGTCCTCGGCGAGGAGGATCCTGAGCGGGATCGGCGAGGTAGGCTCCATTGCGGTGGGGAGCATAGCGCCGCGGCAGGCGGGCGCAATCCGGGTGGAGGTGCGATAGCTCGCCAGCCCGCCCGTGGGGGGCCCCTTGCGAGCGTCCCATCGAGGGGTCGCTCGAGGCTCCGCCGAAGGTGACGCGGAAGAGGGCGGAGCATATAACGCGGGCCGCCATGACGCCGAGAACCCTCGCGACCGTGCTCACCGTCGCGCTCCTCCCCGCTCTCCCGCGCGCGCAGGTCGAAGGCGCCGCGCGTCCGGCGGCGGCCGAAGCGCCCGAGATCCCCTACCAGCTCTTCCGCTTGGAGAACGGCCTCACCGTGATCCTCCACGAGGACCACACGACGCCGATCGTGGGGATTCACGTCCAGTACGACGTGGGCTCGAAGAACGAGAAGGAGGGGCGCACCGGCTTCGCGCACCTCTTCGAGCACCTCATGTTCCAGGGGACCGAGCACCTGCCGAAGGGCGAGGCGGATCGGCTGCTGGACGCCGCAGGTGGCAGCGGCAACGGCTCCACCTCGCAGGACACGACCCAGTACTGGGAGCAGGTCCCGACGAGCGCGCTCGAGCAGATGCTCTTCGTCGAGGCGGACCGGATGGGCTTCCTCCTGCCGACGCTCACGCAGGACAAGCTCGACAACCAGCGCGAGGTCGTCCGCAACGAGCGGCGCGAGAACTACGAGATGCAGCCGTACGGGCTCGCGTTCGAGAAGATCCTCCAGAACCTGTGGAGCCCGGAGTTCCCGTACCACTGGATGCCCATCGGCTCGCACGAGGACCTCGAGGCGGCGACGCTCGGGGACGTGAAGGAGTTCTTCCAGCGCTGGTACGGGCCCGAGAACGCGGTGCTCGCCATCGCGGGCGACATCGACCCGGCGGGCGCGCGCGCGCTCGCCACGAGGTGGTTCGGCGGCATCCCCGGCAAGCAGCGGCCGGCCGCGGCGGCGCCCGCGCCGGCGCCGCTCAACGCGGAGAAGCGGGTGACGATGGAGGACCGGGTGCAGCTCCCGCGCCTCTACATGGCGTGGCAGACCCCGAAGCTCTTCGCCGACGGGGACGCCGCCCTGGGCGTCGCCGGGCAAGTGCTCTCGGAAGGGAAGAGCGCGCGCCTCATGAAGCGGCTCGTGATGGACGAGCGGATCGCGCAGAGCGTCTCGGCCGGCCAGATGCCGCAGGCGCTCGCGGGCATGTTCCTCGTCGTCGCGACGCCGAAGCCGGGCATCTCGCTCGAGCGGCTCGAGAAGGAGATCGACGAGGAGATCGCGCGCCTCGCCGCGGAGCCGCCGAGCGCGGAGGAGCTGCAGCGCGCGAAGAACGTCATCGAGTCCGGCGCGATCTTCTCGCTCGAGCCGGTGGGCGGCTTCGGCGGCCGGGCAGCCACGCTCGCCGACTACTACCTGCGCGCCGGGGATCCCGGGTACCTCGCCGCCGACCTCGCCCGCTACCGCGCGCTCACGCGGGAGGACGTCTCCGCCGCGACCCGCCGCTTCCTCCGCAAGGACGCGCGCGTCGTCCTCACGGTCACGCCGTCCGCTGGCGCGCCGGAGGTACCGGCGCCGCAGCGTCCGCCGGCCGCCCCCGGTGCGCCTGCCCCCGCGCCGACCCCGCCCCCGGCCGCCGGAAGGCCGACCCCGCCCGCCAACGGAGCCGCTCGATGATCCGCCGGAACGCACTCGTCGTCCTCCTCCTCGCCGCGGCGCTCGCCTGCGCGGGCCCGCGCGGCCGGGCGCCGGAGCCCGCCACCTCCGCGGCCGCGCCGCCCGTCGCGGCGGCGCCCGCGTCCACGGGACCGGATCGCTCGCAGGTCCCCGCGCTCGGGCCCGCGCCAGAGCTCACGATCCCGGCCCAGCGTCACTTCGCGCTCGCGAACGGCCTCAAGGTGCGGCTCGTCGAGTACCGGCGGCTCCCGGTGGTGGCCGTGAACCTGCTCGTCGGCGCGGGTGGGGCCCGCGATCCGGCGAACCTGCCGGGCCTCGCGAGCTTCACCGCCGCGATGATCACCGAGGGCACGAAGACGCGCTCGGCCATCCAGCTCTCCGACGAGACGAACTTCCTCGGCGCTTCGCTCCGCGCCTCGGCGAGCCCGGACGCGGCAGCCGTCGCGGGCGCCGTCCTCGCGAAGCACCTCGGGAAGTACCTCGAGCTCTTCGCGGACGTGACGATGAACCCGTCGTTCCCGCGGGCCGACTTCGAGCGCGTGCAGGACCAGCGACTCGTCACGCTGCTCCAGCAGCGCGACCAGCCTCAGCCGATCGCGTCGAAGGCGTTCATCCCGGTGTTCTGGGGGAGGATGCCGTACGGCCATTACCTCCTCGGCGACGAGGCGGCGGTGAAGGCGACGCGCCCGCGCGATCTCGCCGAGTTCCACGCCCGCCACTACCGGCCCGAGAACGCCGAGCTCGTCGTGGTCGGCGACGTCTCGGAGGCGGAGCTCAAGCCGCTGCTGGAGGCGACGCTCGGGCGCTGGAAGCGGGGCGCCGCGCCGAGGCCGCTCCTCGCGAAGCCGCCCGCCGCGCCACACCGGACGATCCTCGTGGAGAAGCCCGACGCTCCGCAGTCGTATCTGCTCGCCGGCATGCCCGGGGTCGAGCGCTCCTCTCCCGACTTCGTCGCCGCGTCGGTGGCCTTCCAGGTGCTGGGCGGCGGCTCCTCCTCGCGCCTCTTCCGGAACCTGCGCGAGGAGAAGGGCTACACCTACGGCGTGTACGCGATGGGCGACGCGCGCAGGCTCGCCGGCGTGAGCCTCGTCGCCGGGAGCGTGAAGGCCGACGTGACCGGCGCCGCGCTGAAGGAGATCCTGGGCGAGCTCGCGCGGCTCCGCGCCGAGCCCGTGCCGGCGCAGGAGCTCGCGGACGCCAAGGACGCGCTCGTGCTCGGGCTGCCCGCGGACTTCGCCACCGCCGGGGGGATCGCCGCCCGCGTCGCCGAGCTCGCGCTGCACGGGCTGCCCGACGACTACTGGAATGGGTATTCGGACGCGGTCCGGAAGGTGGACGCCGAGGCGGTCCTCCGCGTCGCGCGGCGATATCTCGATCCGGCGAAGCTCACCGTCGTGATGGTCGCGAACCCGGCCGTGGTGCGGCCGCAGCTCGCCGGGCTGCCGCTCGGCCCCATCGAGGAGCGGCCCGCACCGTCACCGGTGGGTGGGACGGCGCCAGCTCGGGCGGTGGGTGGGCGCTAGCCTGCCCGGGTGCGACATCGGGACGCGATGACCTCAGGCCCGTCCGCGTGCTCGGATCGGGGCTCACCTGAGGTCAGACATGGCGGGGAAGGCGAGCCGCTGGCTCGGATTGCCGAAACGTGTCGCGGCGGGGTTCGCCGTCGCCCTTGTGTCGCTCGTCGCGTCCGGCCTGCTGAGCGCCGTGACGCTCGGCAAGCGCACCGACGCGAGCGTCGCCGCGGAGCTGGCCGCCGACACGCAGCTCGCGATCGAGGAGCTCGAGTCGGCGATGCTCGTCGCCGACGTCGCCCTCGACGCCTACGCCGCGGGCGGAGACGCCCGCCACCGCGCGCGCTACGAGAAGGCCCGCGGCATGATCCCCGGCGCTCTCGAGCGGCTTACACGTGTGGTCGCCGCCGAGGGCGTGGACGAGGACGGCAGGTATCTCGGGCGGCTCCGCCCGGCGGTGAAGCGGCTCGTGGATGGCCAGGGGCGCGCGCTGGCGCTCGCCGACGCCGGCCGGCGCGACGAGGCGCGGATGCTCCGCGCCACCGAGGCGGTGCCTCCGCTCGATCGGGCACACGCCGCGCTCGAGGAGCTCGAGGAGCGCGAGGCACGAGAGGTCGTCCGCACGATGGCCCTGTCGAAGCGCACGCGACTCATCTCGAACGGCGTCTTCCTCAGCCTCGATCTAGTCCTGCTCGTCTTCGTCCTCGGGGCGGCGCGCGTCGTCCGGCAGGAGATCCGCATCCGCGACGAGCACGAGGCGGAGCTGGCGCGCGCGCAGGAGGTGCAGCAGCGCCTCGTCGCGGTGGTGAGCCACGACCTGCGCAATCCGCTCTCCGGGATCCTCACGGCGGCCTGGGCGCTCGCCCGCACCGACCTCCCCGACGACGCGAAGCGCGCGGCGCGCCGGATCGCGGCCGCGGGTCGGCGGATGGAGCGGCTGATCCGCGATCTCCTCGACTGGAGCCGGGCAAAGGCCGGCGCCGAGATCCCGGTCCACCTCCGCGAGGCCGACCTGTACGATCTCTGCGTCCGGGTCGCGGACGACCTCCGCGACCCACGCTTCCACCGGATCGAGATCGTGCGCGAGGGCGACACGCTCGCGGAGTTCGACCCGGATCGCATGGAGCAGGTGGTCGCGAACCTGATCTCGAACGCGCTCAAGTACGGGGATCCCGAGCGGCCCGTGCGAGTCGGCGCGGTCGGCGAGGAGCGCGCGGTGAGGCTCGAGGTGCACGACGAGGGCCCGGGCCTCGATCCCGCGATCCAGGCCAGCATCTTCGAGCCGTTCCACCGCGCGCCCCGCGAGCACCCCGGCGCCCGCACGAGCGTCGGCCTCGGGCTCTTCGTCGTGCGGACGCTCAGCGAGGCGCAGGGCGCGCAGGTGAACGTCGAGTCCGTGCCGGGGCGGGGAACCACCTTCGTCGTGACGGTGCCCCGCGCGGCGGGCGCCGAAGCACGGCTGGGCTGACGTCGTCAGCCTGGTGAGCGCCCGCTCGCAGGCCCGGGGAGTGCCCGCCTGTCGGAGCCCCGGGCTACACTCGCGCGAGCCCCGGGCCCCCTGCCCGGCGCGACCCCTGCGATGGCCGATCTCCAGAACGAGTTCTCCTGGTCGAAGTCCCGCCACGAGAAGTTCGTGGAGTGCCGGCGCGCGTATTACTACGCGTACTACGGCAGCTGGGGCGGCTGGGAGGCCGCGCCGGGCTCGCCCGTGCGCGAGCTGTACGTCCTGAAGAAGCTCTCCTCGCGCTGGCAGTGGGCGGGCTCGGTCGTGCACGACGCGCTGAAGCAGATGCTCTCGCGTGCGCGCGCGACCGGCGACTTCCTCCCGCTCGAGCGGGTGCTGGAGCGCACCCGGGCGCGGGCGCGAGCGCAGTTCGCGACCTCGCGGGAGAAGAGCTACTGGCGGGAGGCGTCCCGCATCGTCGGCCTCGTCGAGCACGAGTACGGCGAGGCGGTGGCCGGCGAGGACTGGAAGCGCCTGTACGAGGGAGTCGTGGACGGCGCGCTGCGGGCGTTCTACGCGAGCCCCACGTACGAGGAGATCCGTCGCACGCCACGCGAGCGATGGCTCTCGGTGGACGAGCTCGACTCCTGGGACTTCGAGGGCACGAAGATCTGGGTGGCGATCGACTTCGCCTACCGGGAGGCCGACGGGCGCGTTCGGATCCTCGACTGGAAGACCGGCAAGGAGCGCGGCGTCGATCACACCCAGGTCGGGATCTACGCGCTCTACGCGCAGCGGAAGTGGAGCGCGCCGCCCGACGCGGTCCTGGGCGGGCTCGTCTACCTCGTGGCGAACGGTGCCGGCGCCGGCGGCGAGACCGTCTCGGTCGCGGCCGACGGGCCCGCGCTCGAGCGGTGCCAGGCGGAGATGCGCTGCTCGATCGGCGAGATGAAGGCCGCGCTCGCCGACCCGGCCCGGAACCACGCGCTCATCGATCGGTTCCCGCAGCACGCCGAGCGCGCCGGCTGCCGCCGCTGCCCGTTCCGGCGTCCGTGCGGGCGGCTGTGATCGCCTTCGTGAGCCGGAGGGCGTCGAGCGCAGCTCCGTCCGGGAGCGGCACGCGGATCGGCCGCGGGCGGGCGTAGCCGCGGGCCCGGTAGAACGGCGCGCCGTTCAGCGAGGCCTTCACCACGAGGCGGCGGATGCCGCGGCGGCGCGCCTCGGCCTCGACCCGGGCGAGGAGCGCGGAGCCCACCCCGCGCCCGGCGTCGGCGGGCCGGACGAAGACCGCCGTCACCTCGGCGCGACGGCGGGCGAGGAGCGCCGCGAACCCGACGACGCGCCCTCCACGCTCTGCGACGAACGCGAGCTCGCCGCCTGCGCCGAGGGCCCACGCGTAGTAGAGCGGGCCGAGCCGGGTCCAGAGCGCGATCTGACGCTCGGTGTATGCGCCTCGCGCGAGCCCGCGGACGCTCGCGCGCTGCACCCGCGCGAGCGCAGCCGCGTCGCCGAGCCGGGCACGTCGGATCCGGACCCGCCGCGCCTCCTGCTCCGCCGCGGGCGTCGCCCCGCCCCGGCGCACGGTGCTCACCCCTTCGCGTCCTTCTCCACGAGGCCATAGCGCTGGAGCTTCTCGTAGAGCGTGGAGCGGTGCAGGCCAGCGGCGTCGGCCGCTTTCGCGACGTTTCCGCCCGCCTCGCGGAGCAGGTCCTCGAGGAACTTCTTCTCCCAGGCGTCGCGGGCGCGCCGGTACCGGCCCTCGGCGCCGCCGGCGGCCGCCTCCTGGGCAGGCTGGGCCAGCTCGGGCGGCAGGTCGGCGAGCGTGATCGCGTCGCCGCGCGCGAGGAGGAGCCCGCGCTCGATCGCGTGCTCGAGCTCGCGGATGTTGCCCGGCCAGGGATGGTCGAGGAGCGCGCGCATGGCGTCCGCGTCGGGCGCGAGGGGAGGGCGGCCGAGGCGGAGCGCGTGCTTCCCGACGAAGTGCTCCACGAGGAGCGGGATGTCCTCGCGGCGCTCGCGGAGCGGCGGGAGCCGCAGCGGAACGACGCGCAGCCGGAACCACAGGTCCTCGCGGAACCTGCCTTCCTTCACGGCGCGCCCGAGGTCCTCGTTCGTCGCCGCGATCACCCGCACGTCCGCCTTGCGCGGCTTGCGGCTGCCGACCGGGATGTACTCGCCGTCCTGCAGGACGCGCAGGAGCTTGGGCTGGAGCGCCGGCGGGAGGAGCCCGAGCTCGTCCAGGAACAGCGTCCCGCCGTCCGCCTCCGCGAAGAACCCCGCCCGCGCCTGCTCCGCGCCAGTGAAGGCGCCCTTCTCGTGCCCGAAGAGCTCCGCCTCCGCGAGGTTCTCGGGGATCGCGCTCATGTTGAGCGCGACGTAGGGCCCCCCCGCGCGGCGGCTCATCGCGTGCGCCGCGCGGGCGAGCAGGTCCTTGCCGGTGCCGGACTCGCCCTCCACGAGGATGGGCACGTCCGAGGGGGCGATCCGCTCGAGCATCTCGACGAGCGCCTTCATCGGCTGGGACTTGCCGATGATCCCGTGCACGCCGAACTCGCCGGCGAGCGCGCTCCTGAGGCGCGCGTTCTCGCGCTTGATGCGCGCGTGCTCGACCGCGCGCGCGACGACGATCTCGAGCTCCTCCGGCTCGAACGGCTTCTTCAGGTAGTCGAATGCCCCGGCCTTCATCGCCTCGACCGCCGTCTCGACGGTGGCGAAGGCGGTGACGAGGATGACCGGGATCTCCGGCACCTTGGCCTTGAAGCGGCGCATCCCCTCGATGCCGTCGATGCCGGGCATGCGCAGGTCCGTGACGATCGCGTCGAACTCGGCGCGCTCGACCGCGGGGAGCGCCTCCGCGACCGAGGGGAAGTCGAACACCGCGTACGAGCGCCCGAGCGTGCGCTTCATCATCTGGCGCGCCGAATCGAGGTCGTCGATGACCATCAGGTTCGGCTTCGTCATACGGGCTCCCTCGACAACGTGGTCATCCGCTGCAGCGACGTCACGGTGCCGTCCCCACGCTCGCGGCGGGCTCCGCGGGGGCCGCGGGCAGGCGGATCCGGAAGGTGGCCCCGGCCCCGGGCGCGCTCTCGACCTCCACCGCCCCGCCGTGCGCCTCCGCCGCCTGCCGCACGATGGCGAGCCCGAGGCCGGTCCCGTTCGCCTTCGTCGTGAAGAACGGATCGAAGACGTGCGCGACGACGTCACGCTCCATGCCGGGCCCGCTGTCCGCCACCTCGACGACGACCGCGCCGCCCTCGCGCCGCGCGCGCGCGACGAGCGTCCCTCCCCCGCGGTCCTGCATCGCCTGCACCGCGTTCACGCACAGGTTCAGGAACGCCTGACGGAGCAGCTCCCCGTCGGCGACCACCTCGGGCAGGTCGGGGGCGATCTCGACGATCCGCTCCACCTTCGCCTGCGCGGCGGCGGGTCCGACCACCTCGACGGCCTCGCGCAGGATGGGCTCGACCGGCTGGGCGATCGGGTGGACGGTGCGCGCGCGGGCGAACACGAGGAAGCGCTCCATGAGCGCGGCCGCGCGGGTCACCTCCCGGCGGATCGCCTCGACGTCACCCTTCACCTCCGCGTCGTCGGGGAGCTCGCGGGACGCCACCGCGGCGTAGCCGCGGATGACGTTCAGCGAGTTCCCGAGCTCGTGGGCGAAGCCGGCGGCGATCCCTCCCAGCGTCGCGAGGCGGTCCGCGCGCAGCACCTCGCGCGTCTTCTGCGCGACGCGCTCCTCCAGCTCGGCGATGAGCCGCTGGTTCTCCGCGCGCCGCTCGTCGAGCCGCCGGGACATGTCGTTGAACGCGCGCACGAGATCGGCGAGCTCGCGCTCCTCGGGCTCCTCCAGCCGGACGCCGCGCTCCTCCACGAGCGTCTCGGCCGCCTCGGAGAGCTGGACGAGCGGGCGCGTCACGCGGCGGAGGAAGATCGCGGCGAGGAGCTGGCCGACGAAGATCCAGAACGCGGCGACGATGCTCGCGCCCCACGCGAGGTTCCGGGCGTTCCCGACGACCTCGTCGTGCGTGAAGTCCACCCGCACCGCGCCGACGAGCGCGCCGCCGCGGAGGATGGGCGCGGAGGCGACGATCCCCTCCGGGCGCAGGAGCCGGCCGAGCGACTGCAGCGGCGACTCCGTGAGCTGGAACTCCGAGGGCGGGATGCCCTCGGGGCAGGGCTCCTCGGTGCGCGTGACGCAGGCGAGGACCTTCCCCTTGTCGTCGACGATCCACGCGCGGTCGAGCGGCGCGCTCGCCACCACGCGCTCGAGCACGGCGGGCAGCGCGGAGGCGCCTCCGGGATCGATGCCGCCGGCGCGCACCCAGTGGGCGGCGGCGGTCGCGGCGGTGGAGGCGATCGCGACGCCCTCGCGCGCGAGCAGCTCCTGGCCGCGGACCACCTCGCGCCAGAGCGCGACCGCGGTGACGCCGGACATCGCGAAGATGATGACCGCCGCGATGAGGACGAAGAGCTTGAGCCGCAGCGTCACGGCGCGCCTCCCGCCGGGCGGGGGGGCTTCGGCGCGCCCGCGAAGGAGTGGCACTCGGCGCAGGACTTCCCGTGCGCGTGGGCGGGCGCGCGCGCGTGGCAGCGCAGGCAGCTCGACGGCTCCGCCGCCCAGGTGTGCGGCGGGTGGCAGTCGACGCAGCGCGCGTGACCGGCCGCCCCGTGCAGCCCGGCGCGCGCCGTCGCGGCGCGATCGTGGCAGCGCGTGCAGGAGACGAGCGTCTCGCCCTCCGGCGCGTGCGGGCGATGGCAGCTCGCGCAGGCCATCGCCATCGGCGCGCCGTGCTCCCTCATCGGCGCGTGGATGCCCTGCGCGGTGTGGCAGCGGAGGCAGTCGCGCCGCGTCGGCCGGAGCCCGGGCTCGTCGCCGAGGAACTCGTGGCAGGCGAAGCAGTGCATCCCCTCCATGCCGTGGACCCGCACGGCGTGGCCTGGGTGACACTCGGCGCACCGGGCCGCGATCGGCTCGAACCCGTGCATGCTCGCCGCGTGGCAGCGGACGCAGGCGATCTTGTGCTGCTCGTAGTGGATCCGGTGGCCGCGCGAGCCGCCCACTTGCGGCCAGCGCGGGTCGTGCGAGAAGTGGCACTGCGCGCACGAGCCGATCTCGACGCCGCCGTGCGACGCGGGCGCCTTGCCGAGGAGGAACGCGCCGAGCATCGCGACGCCCTCCGCCGGCTTCGCGTGGTGGCAGCGCTGGCAGGCGACGCTCTTGTGCGTGCCGCGCATCCACAGCGCGAACTCGGGACTCGACTGGTGGCACGTCGCGCACAGGCGCGGATCCTCGTCCACGTAGCGCTTGAAGCGCCACGCGCCGGCGATCGCGGCCGCGACCGCCAGCGCGGTGAGGGCGAGGACCAGCGTCTTCGCGGTGCGTCCGAGGCGCATGTGAGCCCGCGATTCTATCGCTCTCTCGCGCGGACCGTGCCCGAAGCGGGACGCGAAAAAGAGGGGGGCCGCACGGTCGCCCGCGCGGCCCCCCGTCGAAAGACGCCCTCGGGCGCCCGAGCTACTTCTCGTCCTCGCTCATCCGGTCGTACTCCAGCGGATGCTCGTGCTTCATCATCTCCACGCTGATCCGGCCGTTCAGCCACGCCCAGTTCATCGGGAAGATCGAGGGCTTCAGGTGCACGTTGTAGAAGTGGACCACGAAGAGGAAGAGGATCGCGAGCGTCGCCTCCTCGCCGTGGATGATGAGGGCGGCGGTGATGAGCCAGCTCGGCGCCCAGGCCGCGAAGAACGCCGGGAACCAGAAGATGAACCCGGTGCCGACCATCATCACGATGCCCCAGAACACGGCCCAGTAGTCGAACTTCTCCAGGTACATGTACCGGTCGAACTTCGGCCGCTCCTTCTTCACGCCGAGCATGAAGAGGATGTTGTCGCGCATGTCGAGCGCGTCCTTCGGCCCGGGCAGCATCGAGAGCGGGAGCCGCTTCTGCGACGCGAGGAACGTCAGGTAGAAGAGGTGGTAGGCGGACGAGATGATGATCAGGACGGCGCCGGCGCGGTGCCACATCGCCGCGCCCTCCGCGCCGCCGAAGATCTTCATGAACGCCTCGGAGTAAGGCGCCGCGTCCCTGCCCCCGATGATGGGGGCGTTGCCGAACGTGCCGGCACCGCGCAGCGGCCATCCGGTGATGCCGAGCAGGATCACGCCCGCGAGCATGAACCAGTGCTGGATGCGCTGGTGGATGTCGAAGCGGATGACGCTCCGCACCGCGTCGGCGCTCGGGCCGTGGCCGTGCTTCGCCTTCACGCGCTGGCGCAGCTCGTAGATGAAGTCGATGAGGACGTGGAAGGCGAAGAAGAGGAGCGTCAGCGTCGTGAGCCACGAGAACGCGACGTGGATGATGTGCGGGACCGGGTGCCCGCCCGTCTCCTGCGGCGGCTTGTGAGCGATGAGCGAGGCGAAGCTGTCGCTCGCTCCCGCGTGGCAGCGCGCGCACGCGTCCTTGCGGTTCGCGACGTTCACGATCGAGCTCGGATCGGTCTTCGCGACGATCGCGTGCGTGCCGCCCTTCGCCTGCGGCGCCGCGTGGCAGCTCACGCACACCGGCGCGTAGGGGTTGCCCACCCGGACGAGCCGGCCGTGGATCGAGTCGTGGTACATGACGGCCGCCTCGGGGTTGAGGCCGGCCGCCTTCGTGAACTCCTCGTTCCCGTGGCAGGCCTCGCAGCGCCGCGTCATCTCGCGGCGGTCCTCGGGCACCGGCTGGCGCGCGTCGGCCTTCGGCTCGTAGAACGCGAGCGCCTTCACCGCGTGCGGCGAGCCGTGGCAGGAGGCGCACGTGGCGCCGGACACCTTCGTGTCCTCGCGCAGCCACTTCGAGTGGATGGACGCGGCGAACGCGTCAGCCTGCTCGGAGTGGCAGCTCTTGCAGGCGAGGTAGGCGCGCGGCGAGGTGACCGCGAGCTTCTTCTCGCCCATCGCCCAGGCGCCCTTCTCGAGCCGGGAGACGATCTTCTGCTCCGCGTCCGAGAGCGGCGGGAGCGTGCCGCCCATCGCGTGCTCTTCGGTGTAGCCCGCGTGGCAGTCCGTACAGCCGACGCCGTTCTGGGCGTGTACGGACGCGGCGAAGGGGGCGGTCTCCACGGTCGGGCCGTCGCCGCCGGGGGAGTGGCACTGCATGCAGGTGTCGCTGCCCTCGGGCAGCTTGGGCTCCTCCGCCCGAGCGGCGGTGGCGAGGAGGAGCGCGAGGGAGAGGAGGATGGCTCGCATAGGCGTGGGTCGCGGCTGCAACGGACATGCCCCTGAGTCCGAAAGGACCGTGGAGCCAAGTCCGCTGAATGATTGGGAGTTGCCGGGGATCAATCGTCGGGAGGTCGCAAAGGTTGCGCGCAAGCGGCCCGCCTGGGAAAGGCTGCGCGGCGGCGCGCACCCCGAGACGGCAGCGCGGGCCCGGGATGACCCGGGCCCGCGGGTGCCGTTCAGCGCGGAGCCGCGCGGCTACTTGCTCTCCGCCTCCTGGGTGGCGGGCTTGCGGGAGGCGAGGCTGGTCAGCGCGCCGACGCCCGCGCCGGCCGCGGCGCCCATCACCGCGAACAGCGAGCCGACACCCGCGACGCCCATCACGATCCCGAACACGATGAGCGCGCGCACGAGCAACGTCGGCTCGAGCGGCGTGCCGAAGATGCCGCCCGCGAGCAGCACGCCCGCGTAGCCGCCGTACAGCATCGCAGGGAGAAGCGCGACGGCGAGGAAGAGGGCGAGGCCGATGCCGGCGCCGATGAGGGAGGGGGTCTTGCTCTGCATCGCGTGTTCTCCTGTGGTTGCTGCGGTCTAGGAAGGTCCCGGCGCCGCCACCGCGTCGCGTCCGCCGTGCCCGCTCCTACTGCACGACCGCTGCCAACGCCGGCGCGCCACGTGTCGCGGGCTTGCGCGCCACGTCGTCGGGAACTTCCGACAGCACGCCGGGGCGGGACGACACCGGGTCGTGCGCTCGACATCGCGCCCGCCGGCGCGTCCCCGCACCCGCCTCGTTCCTCACGAGCCCGTGCTTGCGCCCTCTCGAGACGATGGACCGGTCAGGGTGGCCGTGGCGCGGGCAGGCTGGCGTCGTCGCGCGGACGATGCGATCCCGTCAGCGCGCGGCGCGAGGTAGCCGGCGAGCGCGAGCGCGAGCGCGGAGAGCGCTTGCAGCCAGCCCGCGAGGCCGGCGGGGATCGGCCCGACGAGGACGATCCAGCCGGACATCCCCAGCGCGACCGCCGCGAGGCTCGCGTGGACGCGGCGCCGCCGCCCCGGGCTCGGCGCGTCCACCGCGCCGGCGGCGGCGGGCATCCCCACCACCGCGGCGAACGTCGCGACGAACAGGCCGAACCCGACGAGCGCGACCTCGCTCCGCGGGACCACCGCAGAGACGAGCACGCCGAACGCCGCCGCCGCGAGCGCCGGCACCGACGCGAGCGCGAGCCCCGCGACGGCCCCGGCCGCGAGCTTCGCGACGCTGGCCGGCCGCGGCCGCCGCAGCGCGACGACGAGCGCGAGCGCGCCGAGCGCGAGGGCAGCGCCGATCGCCCCCCGGCGGGCGCTCCCGTGGAGTGGACCGGCGAGGCGCGCGTCCTCGACCTCGCGCACGACGGCCCCGGGAGAGCGGTCGGTCTCCGCGAGCAGCTCCTCGCACTCTGCGAGCGGGCGGCGCGCGGCGCAGAGCGTGAGCGCCGCGTCGCGCCGGGGGGCGCAGTCGCTCCGGCCCCGCCCGGCGAGGAGGCACTCCGCGTACGCGGCGCGCGCCCCGACATCACGCTCGGCGGGCGGCTCGGTCGAGGCCGCGACCCCGATCGCGAACGCGATGGCGACGACCAGCCCGGCCGCCGCGAAGGCGATCGGCGATCCCTCGAGCTCGAACGGTCCCATGCGCGTGGGGGACCTAACGCCGGCGCGCGGCGCGCGCGAGGCTCGGCGCACGATCCCGGGCCTGCGGCGGGCGTCCTCGCTCCTTGCGCCTGCGGCGTACGGAAGCAGTACGCCTCGGCGCGCGTCGCTGCGGTAGCCCGCCTCGGCTCCGGTTTCGCGCGCCTGCGTCGCATTCCGTGCGGGGACGGAACGCGTTTCCGGCTATCCGTGGGCCGTAACCTGCCGGAGAATGTCCAGCTCCTCCAGCGCCTTCCCCGCGCCGATGACCACCGACGAGAGCGGGTCCTCGGCGAGGAACACGGGCAGGCCGGTCTCCTCGCGGAGCAGGACGTCGAGGTTCTTGAGGAGCGCGCCGCCGCCGGCGAGGACGATGCCGCGGTCGGCGATGTCGCCGGCGAGCTCGGGCGGCGTGCGCTCGAGCGTGACCTTCACCGCCTCGACGATCCCGTTGATGGGCTCGCTGAGCGCCTCGCGGATCTCGGAGGACGTCACGGTGAGCGTGCGGGGCACGCCCGCGACGAGGTCGCGCCCCTTGACGTCCATCGTGAGCTCCTCCTCGGTCGGATAGGCGGTGCCGATGCCCATCTTGATGAGCTCGGCGGTGCGCTCGCCGATGAGGAGGTTGTACTTGCGCTTGATGTGCTGGATGATCCCCTCGTCCATCTTGTCGCCGGCGATCCGCACGGAGCGGCTGTAGACGATGCCGCCGAGCGAGATGACCGCGACGTCGGACGTTCCGCCGCCGATGTCGACGATCATGTTGCCCGAGGGCTCGGTGATGGGCAGGCCCGCCCCGATCGCCGCCGCCATGGGCTGCTCGATGAGGTAGACCTCGCGCGCGCCCGCGCTCTCGGCCGCCTCGCGCACCGCGCGCTTCTCCACCTCGGTGATCCCCGAGGGAATCCCGATGATGATGCGCGGCTTCACGAAGCTCTTCCGGTTGTGCGCGCTCTGGATGAAGTACTTGAGCATCGCCGCCGTGACCTCGAAGTCGGCGATGACCCCGTCCTTCATCGGGCGGATGGCGACGATGTTCCCGGGCGTGCGCCCGAGCATCTCCTTCGCCTCCTTGCCCACGGCGAGGACCTTGCGGCCGCCGCGCGCGTCCTGCTGGACGGCGACGACGCTGGGCTCGTTCGACACGATGCCCATGCCGCGGATGTAGATGAGGGTGTTCGCGGTCCCGAGGTCGATCGCGAGATCGCGGGACAGCATGTTGTGAAGCCAGTTGAGCACGGCGCGGTCCGGATTATGGCAAGGCGGGTTCGAACGGCAAGCGGTTTCGGGTAGTTAGCGCGCCTCCGCGGACACGTTCGCCGCGGGGCCGATGTGCTCGTCGAGCCACCCGAGCAACAACATCGTAGAACACTCTCGCATTCTTCGGCTTCGAGACCCAGTTCCCTTCGTCGGAGAAGACGAGGAGCCTCGAGGGGACGCCGCGCCCCTGCAGCGGCGTGAACGCGGCGTAGCCGTGATCGACCGGTCGGTAGTCGAGCTCGCCCACCGAGACGAGCGTCGGGACCGGGCCGCCGCCGCGCCTCGCGCCCGGGGCGCACATCCGCTCATCGTCCGCCGCGCCTAGCGCGATGGCGGTACCGGCGGGCGCCGGGACGGATTCGAGCCGCTCCCCGGCCGCGGCGGGCACCACGTACGGCGCGGAGGACGTCCTGTGACGCACGGTGGAACTAGGCCCAGCCGTGAAGACGGCGACCCCGCCGCCAGGCGGCAGGTCCGGCGCGCCGGCGCGCGGCAGCGCGACGAGGGCGGAGCTGAGCATCGAGCGCCCTTCTACCACGTGCGCTCGCCCGTCAGAACGCCGCGGACGGCTCGCCCGGGGCGCCGCTCGCGAAACGCGCCTCCGGGAGAGCGAGGGCCGTCACCCGCCCGCCCGGGAGACGTGCCTTCATGGCTCGAGCGCGGCCGGTGCGCCGTCAGCTCGGCCTCGAGTTGGCCTCAGGCGAGCGCTGCTCGCGGCGCGCGGACGCGCCTGAGCCACGCGAGGATCGAGGGGAGCACGAGGAAGGCGACCGCCCCGGCGAGGAGCGCCGCGGAGATCGGGTGCGAGAGGAAGATCAGCGGGCTCCCCCTCGAGATGATGAGCGACTGCCGGTAGGCGGACTCCATGCGCCCGCCGAGGATGAGCCCGAGGATGAGCGGCTCGATGGGCCACCCGTGGCGGCGCATGTAGTAGCCGACGATGCCCGCGGCCCCCGTGAGGAGGAGGTCCACCGAGCTCGACGAGAGGGACCAGACGCCGATGGTCGAGATGACGAGCACGACCGGCATGAGAAAGCGGGCGGGCACGGCCATCACGCGCGCGAAGACGTTCACGAGCGGCCAGTTGAGGACGAGGAGGATCGCGTTCCCCACGTACATGCTCGCGATGAGGGCCCAGAGCATCGCGCCGTGCTTCTGGAACATGAGCGGGCCGGGGGTGATGTCGAGCATCATGAGGGCGCCGAGCATCACCGCGGTCGCGCCGCCGCCCGGGATGCCGAGGGTGAGGAGCGGGATGAGCGAGGCGCCGCTCGCGGCGTTGTTCGCCGCCTCGGGGTTCGCGACACCGCGGATGTCGCCGGTGCCGAGCTTCTCCGGATTCTTCGCGAGCCGCTTCTCGAGGTTGTAGGCGATGAAGGTCGAGAGCGTCGCGCCTGCGCCCGGGAGCATGCCGACGAGGAAGCCGAAGAAGGTCCCCCGGAACATCGAGGGGGCGCTGTACTTGAGCTCCTCCCAGTTCACCCACACGCGGCTGGCCTTCACGACCTCCGCCCGCGTTCCCTCCCAGACCTCCTTCGCCGTCATGACGACCTCGGACATCGCGAAGATGCCGATCGCCACCACGACGAAGTCGATCCCGTCCTGCAGGAACGGGTTGCCGAACGTGAAGCGCGGCGCCCCCGAGACGAGGTCGATCCCCACCGTGGCGATCATGAGGCCGGCGGTCGTCGTCACGACCGCCTTCGCGATGCTGCCGCCCGTGAGGCTCGCCACCGTCGCGAGCCCGAACAGCATGAGCGAGAAGAACTCCGCCGGGCCGAAGTGCAGCGCGTACGACGCCACCGGCTGCCCGATGACGCTCAGCACCACGACCGCGAAGGTGCCGGCGACGAACGAGCCGATGGCCGCGATCGCGAGCGCCGGACCCGCCCGCCCCTGCATCGCCATCTTGTGCCCGTCGCGCGTGGTGATGACGGAGGCGGACTCGCCCGGGATGTTCACCAGGATCGAGGTCGTCGAGCCTCCGTACATCGACCCGTAGTAGACGGACGTCAGCATGATCATCGCCGTGGTCGGGGACATCGTGAAGACCAACGGGATGAGCATCGCGATGGTCGCGGTGGGGCCGAGCCCCGGGAGCACGCCGATGAGGGTCCCCACCAGGCTGCCGATGAGGGCGATGAGGAGGTTGAACGGCTGGAGCGCGACGGCGAAACCATTGAGGAGGTGCTCGAGCATGGGATCCCTCACTTCACGAGCTGCTCGAGGATCCCGAGGGGCAGGCGGACGCCGAGCCCTCTCGCGAACCCCAGGTACATGACGGCGGTCGCGACGACGGACAGCCCCGCCACCGCGCCGGCGCGACGCTCGCCGAGGAGCGCGAACAGCGCGGCGAGCGCCGCGACGCTGGCGACCGGGAACCCGAGCGTCGGCATGAGCACGAGGTAGGCGAGGACGACCGCCCACATCGCGTAGAAGCGCCAGCTATGCGCGAGCCAGCCGGCGCCGTCCGCGCGCGGCGCGGCCGTCTCGGCGGCATCCACCCGCGCCTCGGACCTCCCGCCGCCGGAGAGCAAGCGCCAGAGGCCGCTCGCCGCGAACACGACCCCTACGAGCGTGGGGAACGCGGTGGGCCCCGGCACCCCGGGCATCTGGTAGAGCGACGGGATGCTCCGCGCCTCCCAGAGGTAGCCGAGCGCCACCGCGAGGATGACGAGCCCCTCGATGCGCGCCCGCGTGACGACGTTTCTGGCGACGATCATGGCGGTGCCTCCGCTCTCGTTCCCGGTGCGGCCCTGGCTTACTTCAGGAAGCCGAGCTCCTTCAGGAGCGTCTGGTAGCGCGCATGCTCCTCCTTCACGAACTGCTTGAACTCGTCGCCGAAGCGCTGCGTCGGCTCCCAGGCGAGCTTCTCCCGCTCGGCGCTCCACTCCGGCGTCGCGACCATCTTTTTCACCGCGTCCGACCAGAACTTCACCGCCTCGGCCGGCGCGCCGGGCGCCATGTAGAGCCCACGCCAGATCGGGAAGGTCACCTTCACGCCCTGCTCGTAGGTCGTCGGCAGGTCCTTGAAGCGCGTCGAGCGCTTGTCGCTCATGAGGGCGAGGCAACGGATCTTGCCGGCCTCGACCTGCGCGGCGGCCTCGGCGAGGTCGATGGTGGCGGCGACGGTATGCCCGCCGAGCAGCGCGGTGATCGCCTCGCCGCCGCCCTGGAACGGCACGTAGACGATCTTCGCCGGCTCGACGCCGATCGCCTTCGCGAGCAGGGCGACCTTGATGTGGTCGAGGCTGCCGGGGGCGGAGCCGCCGGCGAACGTCACCGCGGCGGGGTCCGCCTTGAGCGCGGCGACGAGGTCCCCGAGCGTCTTGTACTTCGAGTCCGCCCGGACGAAGAACCCGCCGTACTCGGCCGCGATCTGCGCGAGGGGGATGACGTCGTCGTAGCCGTGCGGCGTCCGGCCCATCGCCATGGTGAACGTGAGGGAGTTCGACGCGGCGACGAGGAGGCCCGGGTCGCCCTTGCGCTTCGCGATGACGCTCGCGATGGCGACGGCGCCGCTGCCACCGGGCTGGTTCGTCACGTACATCGTGGTCTTCACGGCGTGGGTCTTCTGGAGCACGGCGGACGTGGTGCGGCAGATGGTGTCCCAGCCGCCGCCGGGGTTCGCGGGTGCGATGCACTCGGCCTTGTCGGGCTCGAAGGCCGCGGCCGGCGCGGCGCCCACCGCGAGGGCGACGGCCGCGGCGGCCGCGGCACCGACGACGAGCTTCGGGAGGCCAGGCTTCACTGGGTTGGACGCATCGGCTCGGCGCTTCATCGGGACTCTCCAGTCGAGGGGTCAGGTGCTCTCGGCTACGGGGTGGACGATACGGGCCCGATCCTGTCGCCTCGCTGTCGCGGGCGATCGCGCTTCACTTCAGGAAGCCGAGCTCGCCGAGAAGCGTCTGGTAGCGGGCCTGCTCGTCCTTCAGGAACGCCCTGAAGTCGTCGCCGAAGCGCTGCGTGGCATCGGCTTCACACGCACGGTGCCGGTCGCGAGCGCGGAGGGGTTCCGCCCCGTCGAGGTCGTCGAGGCACCCGACGCCCACGGCGGGCCGCTGCGCGGCCTACGCTCACGGCGCACGGCCCGGACGGTCACCGCTGCTGCGCGAAGGCCGCCCGCCAGCGCCGGAGAAAGTCGTCGCGCTTCGACTGGTCGAGAAAGACCAGGAGCGACGGCCCGACGTGGATCGGCTTCACGCGCGCGCCCAGCTCCCGCGAGAGCGAGAACGCGGTGGTCTCCCCCTCGACGTCCGCGCGGATCGAGAACTGCGAGCAGCGCGTCGAGAGCACCTCCTGCCCGCGCGCCGAGAGCAGGTAGTCGAGGAACACCTTCGCGGCCTCGGGGTGGGGCGCGCCCTTCGGAATGAGCGCGATGCGCGACATGGCGAGGACGTAGTCGCGAGGGAAGACGACCGTCAGGCTCGGCGCGCCGCGCCGGGCCTCGAGCGCGTAGGAGCCGATCACGTTGACTGCGAGGAGCGCCTTCCCGTCGCGGATCTCGTCGATCATCGCGTTCGACGAGATGTGGAGCCTCGTCCCGGCGCGCCCGTAGGAGCGCACGGTGTCGGTGAAGTTCGGATCGATGCGGCTGTCCTGGGTGAGGAGGAGGTAGCCGACGCCGCTCCGCTCGGGGTCGTAGGTGCTCATCATCCCGCGGAAGCGGTCCGGCTGCGCCTCGAGGAGCCTCACGAGATCGGCGTGCGACTGCGGCGCCTGCGCGGACGGGAGGGTGCGCTCGTCGTGGACGAAGACGAGCGGCTCGAGGGTCGTGCCGAACGCCTCGCTCCTCCAGACCGCCCAGGCCGGGAGGCCGCTCGCCTCCGGGCTGTCGTAGGCGGCGGCGAACCCGTCATTCGCGAGCTTGATCTGGAGATCCATCGCCGGGCTCCACAGGACGTCCGCCGCAACCTTCCCGGCGGCGGCCTCCCGGAGGAACCGCTCGTGGAGCTCGTTCGCGGTCAGCTCGTGGAACTCGACCGCGACTCGCGGGTGAAGCTCCTCGAAGTCTGCGAGGAGCGGGGCCACGACCGCGCGGTCGGTCACGGAGTAGAGGACGACCTTCCCCTCCGCCCGCGCGGCGGCGAGGACCCGGGCGGCCGTCTTCGGCGGCGGCGCCGCCCGCGCCGCCGGCGCGGGGAGCGCCAGTGTCGCCACGAGGACGCTCGACAGCACGCGGGTCACTGCGACGCTCACTCGGCTCACGGTCTATAATTATAGTCTGCCAAATCGGCCCCCGAGCACTGCGCATGCGCCTTCTCATCGTCGAGGACAACCTGGAGCTCGGCCGCAGCATCGAGAGCGCCTTCCGCGGGAAAGGGCATGCCGTGGACCGCGTCGAGACCGGCGACGACGCGGACAGCGTGCTCCGGATGCACGAGTACGACCTCGTGATCCTCGACCTCGGGCTCCCGGACATGGACGGGCTCGACGTGCTTCGCCGGCTCCGCAGGCGGCGGTCGCGCGTGCCGGTGCTCGTCCTCACGGCGCGGGACGCGCTCCAGGACCGCGTCCAGGGGCTCAACCTCGGCGCCGACGACTACCTGGGGAAGCCCTTCGCGCTCGCCGAGCTCGAGGCGCGGGCGGGGGCCCTCATCCGGCGCGGCGTGGGCGGGGAGGCGGCGGTCATCGTCCACGGCCGGCTCTCGCTCGACACCGGCGCCCGGCTCGCGCGGGTGGACGGCGCGCCGTTCGAGCTGCCGCGGCGGGAGCTGAACCTCCTCGAGGTGCTGCTCGTCCACCGCGGCCAGGTGGTCGCGAAGCAGGCGCTCCACGACAAGCTGTTCGGCTTCGACGAGGAGGCCGGCGTGAACGCCGTGGAGATCTACGTCCACCGGCTGCGGAAGAAGCTCGAGCCGGCCGGGGTGCGGATCCGCACGGTGCGTGGCCTGGGGTACCTGCTGGAGAACCCATGAGCGGCAGGACGCTCCGGGAGCAGCTGCTCTGGTACCTGCTCGTCCCGCTCGGCGTCCTCTGGGCGCTCGACGCGGTCCACACGTTCCTCACGGTCCGCAGCGCGATCAACGCCGCCTACGATCGCTCCCTCTACGCGTCCGCGCTCGCGATCTCGGAGCGCGTGACGCTCTCGGGGACGACGCCCGTCGTGGACATCCCGCCCGTCGCGCTGGAGGTGCTCGACACCGCCTCGCAGGAGCGGCTCTTCTACCGGGTGGCGTACCGCGTGGGCGACGGTGACGACGTCTTCCTCACCGGCTACGCCGACCTGCCCGGACCGGAGAGGGAGCCGGCGGACGCCCCGGTCTTTTACGATCAGCGCTATCACGGCGACGAGGTGCGGGTCTCGGCGCTCAGGACGGCGTTCCCGACGGAGCCGCCGGTCACGGTCGTCGTGCAGGTCGCCGAGACCGTGGGCGGGCGCGGCGGCCGCACCCAGGAGCTCGTCGCGCGCGAGCTCGTCTCGCAGCTCCTCTTGATCGTGCTCGCGGCAGGGATCGTGTGGCTCGGGGTGACGCGCGGCCTCCGGCCCCTCACCCGCGTGAGCAGCGACGTGGCGCACCGCTCCGCCGTGGACCTCACGCCCATCGCGCCGCAAGACGTCCCCGACGAGGTGTCGCCCCTGGTGTTCGCGGTGAACGAGCTCATGGCGCGGCTGCGCAAGACCATCGCCGCCCAGCGGAGGTTCATCGCCGACGCCTCGCACCAGCTCCGCACGCCGCTCGCCGTCGTCCAGACCAAGGCCGAGCTCGCGCTGCGCGAGGAGGATCCCTCCGCGGTGGTGAGCGCCCTCGCCGATCTGTTCGAGCACTCGAAGGCGACCACGCACCTCGCGACCCAGCTCCTCTCGTTCGCGCGCACGGATCCGGAGCAGGCCGGGGAGACCCGCGTCCTCGATCTGCACGCCGTCGCCCGGGACGCCTGCGCGGCGCTCGTCCCGGACGCGCTCGCGCGCGGCGTCGACCTCGGATTTGCGGGGGAAGGCCCCGCGCTCGTGGTCGGGCGGGACCACCTCATCCGCGAGGCGCTCGCGAACCTCGTCCAGAACGCGGTGGCGTACGGGGCGCGGCCGGGTGTCGTCACCGTGAGCGTCTCCCGGTGCGACGGCGAGATCGTGCTCGCGGTGGAGGACGACGGCCCCGGCATTCCCGAGGCCGAGCGGGCCCGGGTGTTCGAGCGCTTCTATCGGCGCCCCGGCACGCGCGGCCCGGGCGCTGGGCTCGGCCTCGCGATCGTGAAGCAGATCGCCGAGGGACACGGCGCGCGCGTGCAGCTGCTCGAAGGCGCGGAAGGCCGGGGGTTGCGCGTCGAGCTGCGCTTCCCCGAAGCCGCCGCTGACGCCGCCGCCCTCGCGCGCACGTGACGTGCGGCGGCAAGCGCCGCGGCCCCGCGGAGCGCGCGACAGCTTTGTGAAAGTTTCGATCCGCTAGCGTGCGCTCTGTATTCCCGACCGCCCAGCCGACCTGGGAAGGAGAGCCACATGAACCCGAGGTGCCTCGCCCTCGCGCTTTCAGCTGCACTGGCAGTGCCGATGACCGCCCACGCAGGCGCCAAGGTGAAGATCGACGACCAGACGTCGTTCGAGCTCGGCCTGAGACTGCAGTCCCAGTTCATCTCCACCGAGACCGACCGCGGCGCCGACGGCACCTTCGAGAGCCAGAACGACTTCTCCGTCCGGCGCGCGCGCGTCAAGTTTCGCGGGAACTACGGCACGTGGGCCACCGCGTACATCCAGGCCGACCTGGAGGAGCTGGGAGGGACGTCCGCGGACATGCGCATCATCGACGCCTACGTCCTGCTCAAGCCCCACAAGCTCGCCTGGCTCTACTTCGGCGAGAACATGTCGCCGGCGATGCGCCAGAACGTCACCAGCTCCGGCGCTTTCATGGCCCTCGATCGCCCGGGGCTCGCCTACAAGTCCCTGACCTGGGGAGGCCGCGCCAAGTACGCGTTCACGAACACGACCTTCGGTGACTCGAACGCCAGGCTGAACACCCAGGCCCGGGTGCCCGTCCGCGATCTGGGAGCCACGCTGCTCGGCAACCACTCCTTCACGTCCAAGGTCCACCTCAAGTACTACCTGGGGGCCTACGATGGCGTGCAGGCTGCGGGCGACGACTCCCTGCGCTTCACCGCCCGTGCGCAGGTGAACCTCCTCGATCCCGAGTCTGGCTACTACAACGACGGCACGTACCTCGGGGAGAAGCGGACGCTCGGGATCGGCGGCTCCTACGACAGGCAGGACAGCGTCACGCTCGACCAGGTCACCGGGAGCAAGGTGGACTACGAGCTGTTCTCCGTCGACGCCTTCGCCGAGATCCCGCTGCCCCTCGGCTCGCTGACTGCGGAGGCCGGGTACGTGAACCTCGACCTGGGCGGTGGCGAGACGCTCGTCACGGCCGGCGGCACGACGCTCGGCAACGCCTCCCGCTCGCAGGGCGACGGGTACTTCGCGCAGGCCGGCTACTACGTGAAGCGCCTCCAGCCGTGGGTCAACTACGAGCAGTGGACGAGCGACGCCGCCGACGACAGGGGGAGCTACAAGGCGTACCGCGCCGGCCTCAACTACTACCTCAAGGGGCACGACGCCAAGCTCGTCGCCGGCTTCGAGCGCTTCGAGCCCGACGTCGCGCTGTCGCCGTCGCAGGACACGATCGATTCCTTCGTCGTCGGCGTGTACCTGGACTACTGACGCGAGGCGATCGTCGTCTGCCTCGAGCAGGACGCGCCCGTCCCGTCGTCGAGGCGCGAACCCTTCCGACGCTCGCGAGAGCTCGACTTGCTTGCGCGCGGGGACCGAGACCCCGGGGCGGTGCGGGCCGCCCGCCCCGGGGTCCCGGGTTGAGCCGAGAGGTTTGTCCATGCGCCGAACGCTCGCGTACTTCCGGGGGTCCTTCCTCTTCACCGCCGCGGGCCTCGCCCTCGGTGCGCTCGTCGGCTGGCGCAGCCACGGCACGGCCGCCGGCGTCGCGAGCACGCTGTTCGTCATCGCGGTCCTCGGCGTCCTCGAGACCTCGATCTCCTTCGACAACGCCGTGGTGAACGCGACGGTGCTGAAGGACATGACGCCGGTCTGGCGCCGGCGCTTCCTCACCTGGGGCATTGCCATCGCGGTCTTCGGCATGCGGATCGTCTTCCCGCTCCTCGTCGTGAGCGCGGTGGCCTGGATCGGCCCGCTGGAGGCGCTCCGGCTCGCCGTCCTCGAGCCCGCCGAGTACGCGCGCATCCTCGGCAGCGCGCACGCGATGCTCGGCGCCTTCGGCGGCGCCTTCCTCGGGATGGTGTGCCTCAAGTTCTTCCTCGACGCCGAGAAGGACGTCCACTGGCTCGCGGCCGTGGAGCGCCGCCTCGCGCGCCTCGGGAAGATCGAGGCGGTCGAGCTCGCCCTCGTGATGGTCGGGCTGTGGGGCTTCTCGAAGCTCGTGCCCGCGCACGAGGGCCACGGGTTCCTCGCGGCCGGGATCCTCGGCCTCGTCACGTTCATCGCGGTGGACGGGATCGGGGCGGCCATGGAGGCCGGGCCGGAGCGGATGCGCGACGTGCACCGGGCGAGCGCGGCGAGCTTCCTCTACCTCGAGGTGCTCGACGCGAGCTTCAGCTTCGACGGCGTGATCGGCGCCTTCGCCCTCACGAACGAGCTGTTCGTCATCGCCATCGGTCTCGGCATCGGCGCGATGTTCGTCCGGAGCCT
Source organism: Anaeromyxobacter sp. (assembly GCA_035456445.1). Taxonomy (GTDB): domain Bacteria; phylum Myxococcota; class Myxococcia; order Myxococcales; family Anaeromyxobacteraceae; genus Anaeromyxobacter. The sequence goes on along the minus strand of DATIDF010000350.1, from coordinate 6,570 downwards.
CACGGTCCTGCTCGTGGACCGCGGGACGCTCGGCTCGTACCGCTACCTCGAGCACGGCGCCTTCTGGGCCATCGGCGCGCTCGCAATCCTGATGCTCGTCGGGACCGTCGTGCACGTGCCGGAAGCGGCGACGGGCCTCGTCGGCGCGGTCCTGATCGGGCTCTCGCTCTGGTCGTCGGCCCGGCACCGCGCGAGGGAGTCGCAAGCGCCCGAGCTCGCGCCGAGCGCCGGGCCCGCGGCCGCGGAATGACGCCCCCGCGCGTGCGCAGCGCCGTCGCGCTCCTCGCCACCTACGCGATCGGGGCGGCGGGCGGGCTCGCGGCGCGCGCGCTCCACGTGCCGCTCCCCTGGCTCCTCGGGTCGCTCTTCGCCACGGGGGCCGCGAGCCTCGCCGGCGCGCCGCGGCCCATGCTCCCCGCGTCCCGGCAGGCCGGGCAGGCCATCATCGGGGGCGCGCTCGGCCTCTACTTCACGCGCGAGGTGCTCGTCGCCGTGGCGGGCGAGCTGCCGTGGATGCTCGCGGGCTGCGTCGCCACCCTGGCCGTGGGCGCCGCGGGCGCGCGCCTCCTCGCGCGGCGCGCCGGCCTCTCCCGCGCGACGGCCTTCTTCGCATGCATGCCGGGCGGTGCGGCGGAGATGGCGGTCCTCGGAGATCGCGCGGGCGGGGACCCCTCGGTGATCGCCGTGGCGCAGGCGCTCCGCGTGCTCGCCGTGGTGACGGTCGTGCCGCTCGCCCTCACCCTCGCCGGCGCGCACGGCGCCGACGCGTGGGCGCCGGCGGCGCTCGACGCGAGCGCGCCCGGGCTCGCGCGCCTCGCCGCCTGGAGCGGCGCCGCCGGCCTCGTGGCGCACCTCCTCCGTCTCCCGAACGCGTGGCTGCTCGGCCCCCTCGCCGGGAGCGCGGCGCTGACCGCGGGCGGGCTCGGCGCGAGCGCGATCCCGCGCGGGCTCGTCGACGCAGCCCAGGTGCTCATGGGCTGCGCCCTGGGGAGCCGGTTCGCGCAGGAGAGCTTCCGGGGCGCGGGCGCCCTCCTGCGCGCCATCGTCCTCGCGACCGCGCAGGGCGTCGTCCTGCTCGCGCTCTTCGCCGCCGCGCTGGCCGCGATCTCCGGCCACTCGATCTGGACGCTCCTCCTGGCCACGGCGCCGGGCGGCATCGCCGAGATGTGCCTCACGGCCCGTACCCTGAGGCTCGGCGTGCCGCTCGTCACCGCGTTCCACGTGCTCCGGCTGGTCGTGCTGCTAACCCTGTCGCCGACGGCGTTCCGGCTGTGGCAGCGGGCCGCGGCCGGGGTGACGGGCGGCGGCCGGTTTTCGGATCCGGGCGGGTGAGCCTCGGCGGTCGCAGGCGCGCGAGCGCCCGGGTGCGCTCGCCGCGGAAGGGCGCGCCGAGCTTTGCCGGGGGCGCCCTCGCGCGCTACGCTCCGCGCGCGAATGGCGCGTCGCAAGCCCGCTCCGGAGCCCTCCCTGGCCTGCGTCCGCTGCGGGCAGCTCGTCGATCCGTCGCGCGGGGCGGTGAACTTCTGCCCCGCGTGCGGGGCGTCCCAGGCTCCGGGCGCGCGAGGCGCGCGCCGTCGCGGCGGTCGCGAGCGCGACGGCGTCATCGCGGACCGGTACCGTCTGCTCGAGCTCCTCGGCGAGGGCGGCATGGGCCGCGTCTACAGGGCCGAGCACATCCGCATGGGGAAGGCGCTCGCGCTGAAGCTCCTGCGGGAGGACTTCGCACGCGAGCCGGCCGCGGCGGAGCGGTTCCTCGCCGAGGCGTGCGCCGTGTCGCGCCTGTCGCACCCCCACTCCATCGCGGTGTTCGACTTCGGCGAGGTGGGACCGCGCGGCGGGCTCTACCTCGCGATGGAGTACGTGCCCGGGGAGGACCTCGCCGCCGCGCTGCGCGCGCAGGGGGCGCTCCCCGAGGCGCGAGCCCGCGTGCTGGGACAGCAGATCCTCGGCTCGCTCGCCGAGGCGCACGAGGCCGGCGTCATCCACCGGGACGTGAAGCCCGGGAACCTGATGCTCATGCGGACGCGCACGGGCGAGGACTTCGTGAAGGTCCTGGACTTCGGGATCGCGGCGCTGCGCGACGAGGTCGCGGGCGGCGGTGCGGACGCCATCGTGGGAACCCCGGCGTACCTCGCGCCCGAGCAAGCGCGCGGCGCCGCAGTGGACGGCCGTGCCGATCTCTACGCGCTCGGGTGCGTGCTCTACGAGCTCGTCGCGGGCCGGCCGCCGTTCGTCGCGCCGAGCCCGATGGCGGTCGTCTCCGCGCACCTGTCGCAGGAGCCGCCGCCGCTCCCGTCCGTGGCGCCGGGCGTCTCGCGCGCATTCGCCGACGTCGTGCACCGCGCGCTCGCGAAGCGCCCTGTCGACCGCTTCCGGAGCGCCGACGCCATGCGCGAGGCGCTCCTCGCGACGGCCGCCCCCGGTGGGCGTCGCGCGCGACCGTCCAGAGCCGCCGTGGAGCGCGCCGGCGATGCGGGCCTCGCGAGCCGCGCGGACTTCGCCGCGCTCGGCAAGCAGGTCCGCGCGCTCCCCGGACGCGCCGCGCCGCTCGTGCTCGCTGCGCTCGTGGCCGCCGGCGCCGCGCTCGCCTGGCGCTGGGACGTCGCGCACGGGCTCCTCGCCGCGCGGGCACCCGCGCTCGCGGCGGCGCTGCCTCGGGTGCTCCAGCCGGCAATCCGCGCCGACGGGGGCGCGCCGGTGCCGCATCCTCCGGGCGATGCGAACCGACTTTCGGGCGGCGCCGGCGGCGACCCGGCACGAGTCGAGGGGCCGGAGGGCGATTCTCGGTCCGAGGTGCGGCCTGCAGAGGCGCAGGTGAACGAGGAGGCCGGCGACCTCTCGCGTACGCCGGAGCGCGATCCGCTCGCGGACGGCGTCGGCGCGGCCGCGCTCGAGCAAGAAGCCCCAGGAGCGGGGACGCGCGGCGAGGAGGAGGCCCTGGGCGCGATCGCGCTCGCGGCGCCCTGCAGCGCGGAGGAGATCTGGGCGCGGGCGGAGGCGTTCCTCGCCCGGGTGCCAGCGCCGGCGCCGGAGCGCGCCGCGGCGGCCCGGGTCCTCGCCGCGCGCGCGGCCGAGGAGCTCTCCCGCGCGTCGCCGGACGACCCCGCGCTCCGGTCGCGCGCGGTGGATGCCTGGCGCGCCGTGGCCGCGGCGGGCGGGCCGGACGCCGCCGCCGCCCAAGCGCGCGGCGCCGCGCTCGCCGGCGGAGATGCGCTCGCGGCCGGCATGCCGCTGTGCCCCTAGCGAGCGAAGGCTGTCGCCGACGTCCCCGCGCGTGGCGGGTTCGCGGTTCGCAGACGAACGGAGAGGGCCGGCCCCGGGGGACCGGCCCTCTCGAGATGCGTGACGCGTGCTTCGGCTAGGCCGGCTCGGCCTCGACCTTCAGCTTGGCCTTGCCGACGACCTCGCTGTGCAGCTTCACGGGGACCTCGAAGTCGCCCGTGGTCTTGATCGGCTCGGCGAGGTCGATCGCGCGGCGATCGATCTGCAGGCCGCGCGCGGCGAGCGCCTCGGCGACGTCCATCGCGGTGACGGAGCCGTAGAGCTTGTCCTGCTCGCCGACCTTGCGGGAGAGGGTGATCGGCGTCTCGGCGAGCCGCTTCGCCACGGCCTGCGCGCTCGCCTTCATCTTGGCGGCCTTGGCCGTCGCGATGGACTTCTGGTGCTCGAGCTCGCGGACGTTCTTCGGGTTCGCGAGGACCGCGAGGCCGCGCGGGAGCAGGAAGTTCCGCCCGTAGCCGGGCTTCACGTCCACGAGCTCGCCGCCCTTCCCCAGGTTCTCGACGTCTTCTCGGAGGATGAGCTTCATCGCCGGCTCCTTACATCCCGCCCACGGTGTAGGGCAGGATCGCGAGCATGCGGCCGCGCTTCACGGCGGTGGCCACGTCGCGCTGGTGCTTCGCGCAGTTGCCGCTGATCCGGCGCGGGATGATCTTGCCGCGCTCGGTGAGGAAGTACTTCATCTGCGACTGGTCCTTGTAGTCGACCTTCAGCGCCTTGTCGGCGCAGAACCGGCAGACCTTGCGCCGGCCGAAGCCGCGCCGTCCGCCGCCCTCGTCGCCGCCCCGGTCGTCGCGATCGCCGCGCTCACCCCGGTCGCCGCGGTCGCCGCCGCGCGAGCCGTACCCGCCGCCGCCGCCACCACCGCCGCCGCCGAAGCCGCCGCTCCGCGGGCCGCCGAAACCACCACCGACCTTGGGACCACCCATGTCAGGACGCGCCATGGCCTATTCCTCCGCCGTCTCGGCCGCGTCGGCCTCGAACGGCTCCTCGCCGGGCACGAACTCACCGCGCTCCTCGCGCGGCTTCTGCTCGTCCTCGACCGCCTGGACCTTCACGTCGGGCTCGACCTGGCGGGCGTCGAAGTCCACGCCGTCGGCGAGCCGCACCGACTGGAACTTCGAGACCACGTCGATCATCTTCAGGTTGCGCTCGAGCTCCTGTACGAGGCCGGGCTGGCCGATGTACAGGCAGTGCATGTAGAGCGCCTTCGGGTTCTTCCCGACCGGGAACGCGGTCTTCCGCTTGCCCTGGTTGGTGAACCGGATGACCTTGCCGCCCTCGCGCGAGACCACGCCGCGCAGGCGCTCCTTGATCTCCTCCACCTGGTCGTCCGGCGTCTCCGCCTTGAGCAGGTAGATGGTCTCGTACTCGCGTACGAGCTTCCTCGTCTCCGCCATGTCGCTCCCCTCGGGTCTGAAAGCGGCGGTTCGCCCGCCGCGAGGAGTCGTCTCCGTCTCCGCCCGCCGGCCCAATGCCGGCGGAGGGGTGCTGCTGGAGTGCTGCTATCCCGCCGCGCGCGCGCGGCGGTTCACCTGGTTCATCGCCTTCGATGCGCCCAGCTCGACCGCGAGCCGGACCGCCTCCGTCGCCCGCTCGAGGCACTCCTCGAGCGCGGCGTCGTCGGCCTTCGCGAACCGGCCGAGCACGTAGTCGGCCGGATCCATCTGCGGCGGCGGCCGGCCCACGCCGACGCGCACGCGCGCGTAGTCGGGGCCACCCACGTGGGCGTTCAGGCTCTTCAGGCCGTTGTGCCCGCCGTGGCCGCCCCCGATCTTGAGCTGCACCCGGAACGGCTCGAGCTCCAGATCGTCGTGGACCACGACGAGATCCTCGACCCCGAGCTTCCAGAAGTGGAGCGCGGTCCCGACGGCCTCGCCGGAGCGGTTCATGTAGCTCTGCGGCTTCATGATCCAGACTCGCTCGCCGCCGGCCCGCCCCTCCGCGAGCTCGGAGGCGAATTTCCTCGTGGTGAACTCGGCCCGGAGGGCGCGCGCGAACCGGTCGGCAACCAGAAAGCCGACGTTGTGGCGCGTGCGCGCGTACTCGGGGCCGGGGTTCCCAAGGCCGACGACGAGCTTCAAGGGCGCCCCTACTTCTTCGCGCCCTTCGCCTCGGGGGCCTTCTTCGCCTCGGCGCCTGCAGCAGGAGCCGCCCCGCCCGCGGCAGGCGCACCCGCCGCTGCGGGAGCAGCGCCCTCGGCCGGCGTCGCGCCCGCGACGGCGGCCACCGGCGCGGCGACCTCCTCCTTCTCGGGCACGGCGAGGAACGCGACGACGTAGTCCGACGAGTACTTGAACTTGCAGCCCTCGGGCGGCGTCAGCTGCGAGACGTGGATCGACTGGCCGATCTTGAGGTTCGTGATGTCGACCTCGATCCGCACCGGGATCTTCGCCGGCAGCGCCTCGAGCACGATCTCGTGCGTCGCGAGCGAGAGGATGCCGCCCTCGGCCTGGCCGGGGGAGCGGCCCGTCGTGACGACCGGGACGTCGACCTTCACCGGCTCCTCGAGGCTCACCTCGAGGAAGTCGGCGTGCTCGAGCTTGCGCGAGACGGGATCGACCGACCAGTCCTTGAAGAGGACGTGCTTCTCGGCGCCGTCCCACTTCAGGGTGAGGAGGGTGTTGAACTTGTGAGGGGTCTCGATCGCCTTGAGGAGCCCGGACGGATCCACCGAGAGGTGGGTCGGCTCCTGCTTGCGGCCGTAGACGACCGCGGGAATGAGGCCCTGCTGGCGCAGCCGGCGGGCGGGACCCTTGCCCCTACCCTCGCGGCGCTGCGCGTTGACGATGACGTCGGCCATTCTCGTCCTCCCAATGGACTCGGGCCGCTCCGGTCGGAGCAGAGCGCGAGGGGCCGCCTGGATGAGCGTGCCGGCCCTGGGTGGTGTGAGGGCCCCCGACCTGCCGGGAGCCACGGGAGCGCGGGTGATTACCCGAAAACCGGGGACAGGTCAAGCGGTTCTGGCCCGCCGTGCGAGGCGCTGCCGGGTATTCCGGAACAGCTGCAGCCAGCCGGGGCGGTCCCCGCTCAAACGAACAAGCTCGAGAGGGAGTCCGCGGAGTGGATCCGGCGGACGGCCTCGGCGAGCAGCGCGGCGACCGAGAGCGCGTTGATCTTCCGGCACGCCGCCGCCTCCGGGCGGAGCGCGATCGTGTCGGTGACGACGACCTCCTCGATCGGGCTCTTCATGATCCGCTCGACCGCCGGGCCGGACAGGACGGCGTGCGTCGCGTACGCGTAGACCTTGACGGCGCCCTTGTCCACGAGCGCGTTCGCCGCCTGGGTGAG